>JAFSPR010000061.1 GCA_017451395.1 Bacteroidales bacterium | reverse complement strand
GGGAAGAGCAGCCGTTGAGGTAAAGCCCCAGCGGCGGGCCGGCGCACTCCCGGAGGGGCTGCGGGTAATCTTCATCGATGATGGAGAGGAAGCGGAATCCCCGGGACTCAATCCGGGAGAGTTCCCCCCTCGCCCATTCCAGGGCCGATGGTGTGAGCTCCGAGAGGAGCTCCGGGTGAGATGCCCGGTCGGTGCCGGGCATGACGGAAGAGAAACACCTCAGGGCGCTGCCGGCCTTCTCAATGAGAGAGGCGGCAAGGGTAGGATGGTAACCGAAGATTTTGTTAAGGGCGCACAGCGCCACGTGTTCGTCTGAATAGTTCATAATGGCAGGGCGGGCGCCCCGCCAGTGGGGTGCCCGTCGCCAAAAATATGCTAAAAAAAAGAGAAACAACACTCTCTACTTAAAGAAAGCGTTGTTTCACGTGAATTATTTTACGTTTCAGCGGATTCCGCCCAAAAACAACTGTTGTTTCACGTTAAAGAACAAGTAGGGCGTCTCCGTAAGGACCAAACCTGTAGCCTTCCTTGAGGGCTTCCTCATAGGCCGCCATAACGGGCTTGTAGCCGCCGAAGGCAGCCACGCTCATAAGCATGGTGCTCTGGGGAAGGTGGAAGTTGGAAACTATTGCATCCGGCACGGAATACTGGTAGGGCGGGAAGATGAACTTGTTGGTCCAGCCGTCAAAGGCGTTCACCTGATGGGTGGTGGTGACATAGGTCTCCAGACCCCTCATTACGGTGGCGCCAATTGCAACCACCTTCTTTCCGCTGCGCTTTGCCTTGTTGATGGCCTCCGCGGCATCCTCCGGTATGATTAGGCGCTCTGAATCCATCCTGTGCTTGGAAAGGTCTTCCACATCCACGGTGCGGAAGTGGCCGATACCCATATGCACGGTGATGAAGGTTTTCTCTATGTCCTTTAGGATCATACGGTTGAAAAGTTCCCTGGAGAAGTGCAGGCCTGCCGCCGGAGCGCTTACCGCGCCCTCGTGCTTTGCGAAGATGGTCTGGTAGTTCTCAATGTCCTCCGGGGTGGTCTTTTCCTTCACCCATTCCGGAACGTAGGGCTCTCCAAGGCCGAAGAGGGTTTCCTTGAACTCCTCATAGGTGCCGTCAAACAGGAAACGCAGGGTGCGGCCGCGGGATGTGGTGTTGTCAATGACCTCCGCCACAAGGGATTCATCCTCTCCGAAATAGAGTTTATTGCCGATACGGATCTTGCGGGCGGGATCCACAATAACGTCCCAGAGGCGCTGCTCACGGTTAAGTTCGCGGAGGAGGAGGACCATGATATCGGCCCCGGTCTTTTCCTTCTTGCCGTACATACGGGAAGGAAACACCTTTGTGTCGTTAAGGACAAAGATGTCTCCCTTTCCGAAATAGTCTATGATGTCTTTGAAGAGCCTGTGCTCAATTTCGCCGGTGTCTTTGTGAAGCACCATAAGGCGGGCTTCGTCGCGCCAGCGGGTGGGCTCCGATGCAATACGATCCTGCGGGAGGTCGAAGTTAAATTGCGAAAGTTTCATTTTGCGGTTTTAGTCGATACTTTTATAATACGGCTGCTACCGCAAAAAAGTTTCACCGCCCAAACCAGTCCAGGGATTTTTTGCAAAGTTCGGAGATTGAAGCCCAGTCTCCGGCGGCAATAACTTCCTTGGGGAAGAGTTTGGAACCCATACCCACTGCTGTAACGCCGCTCTTTGCCCAGGCCTTGAGGTTTTCCTCCGTGGGCTCAACTGCGCCGGTGCACATGATCATTGCCCAGGGCAGGGGAGCAAGGACGTTCTTCACAAAGGCTGGACCGCCAACTGTGCCTGCGGGGAATACCTTCACAAGGTCGCACCCGCGCTCCTGGGCGTGGACAATCTCAGTGACCGTGCCGCAGCCGGGGCTGTAGGGGATTCCGCGGCGGTTTGCGAGGGTGATCACCTCATCCACGCAGCAGGGGGATACCAGGAAATCGGCCCCAAGCTGGATGTAGAGGCTGGCTGTGCCTGCATCCAGGATGGTTCCAGCGCCAAATGCCATTTCAGGGCATTCCTTGCGTACGAACTCGATAACCTCCTTGAACACGCGGTGCGCGCCGTCTCCGCGGTTTGTGAATTCAAACGCACGGATACCTCCGTCGTAGCAGGCCTTCACCACCTTCTTGGTGAGTTCCGCGTCCTTGTTGTAGAACACCGGCACAATCCCGGTACTTCTGATGATACTGATAGTATCGATTTTATTGAACTTACTCATAGTGTCTTCCTGTCATGTTGATTAACGACTTACACGGCCGGAACCGCCGCCGTTGATGAGACCTTCAACTTCTGCCACGGTGACGCGGTTGTAGTCGCCGATGATGGTGTGCTTGAGGCAGGAAGCGGCCGCTGCGAATTCAATTGCTTCCTGGTCTGTGGGATAAGCGAGGAGGCCGTAGAGGAGGCCGCCCATAAAGGAGTCTCCGCCGCCTACGCGGTCCACGATGTGGGTGATGTCATAACGCTTTGACTGCCAGAGGGTCTTGCCGTCATAGAGGACGCCGCCCCAGGTGTTGTGGTTGGCGTTGATGGAGCCGCGGAGGGTGACAGCCACCTTCTTGCAGCGGGGGAATTTCTCCATAAGCTGCCGGCATACGCTGATGAATGCGGTCTGGTCAATTTCTCCGCCGGTTTTCTCTGCGTCAAAGCCTTCAGGCTTGATGCCGAATTCTTTCTCGGCGTCTTCCTCGTTGCCAAGGATGAGGTCACAGCCTTCCACCAGGGCGGGCATTACCTCAGATGCGCTTTTGCCGTACTGCCACAGTTTCTTGCGGTAATTGAGGTCACAGGAAACCTTCACGCCCATTTCGTTGGCTATCTTGATTGCCTCCAGGCAGGCATCGGCCGCACCCTGTGAGAGGGCGGGAGTGATGCCGGTCCAGTGGAACCAGTCGGCACCCTTCAGGACTTCCCTCCAGTTCACCATTCCGGGCTTGATCTCCGAGATTGCGCTGTGGGCACGGTCATAAACAACCTTTGAGCCGCGGGCAACTGCGCCGGTCTCAAGATAATAGATTCCCACGCGGTCTCCGCCGTACACGACGCCGTCAAGGTTTACGCCGAAACCCCTGAGTTCTGCGGTGCACAT
>JAFSPR010000060.1 GCA_017451395.1 Bacteroidales bacterium | reverse complement strand
TGCCGGCGCCGGTCATGACAGTCTTCCTCTGGACCATTTCGCGGGCCTTGCGCGCAGCGGCGCGGGCCGTGGCGGCGAGGACGAGCTTGTCTATGATGATGCGGGCCTCCTTGGGGTGCTCCTCAAGGTACTGGTCCATAGCGGCCGCGGTGGCCTGGGATACGGCCGATGTAGCCTCAGGGTTACCGAGTTTGGTCTTGGTCTGGCCCTCAAACTGAGGCTCTGCCACCTTTACGGAAATGATGGCGGTGAGGCCTTCGCGGAAGTCTTCCGGACTGAGGTCACCTTTAAACTTGGAGAGGAGGTTGTTTTTCTCCGCGTAGTTTTTCAGGGAACGGGAAAGGCCCATCTTGAAGCCCTGGAGGTGGGTGCCGCCTTCAATTGTGTGGATGTTGTTAACGTATGAATAGATACGCTCGCTGAAGCCGGTGTTGTACTGGAGGGCGATATCGATGGGGATGACTTTGTCTGAATTTACCGTGATGGGCTCCGGGATAAGTTTGGGAGCGCCTGCGTCAAGGTAATCGATGAATTCCTTCAGGCCCTGCTCGCTGTAGAATACGTCCGAGCGGAAAACCTGCTTTCCGGTGGCCTTGCGCTCACCGTCCTCTGCGGTGATGAATTCATCCACCTTCTCACGGAGATCCGTAAGGGTGATGCGGATGCCTTTATTGAGGTATGCAAGTTCACGGAGGCGGTTTGCCAGGGTGTCGTACTTGTAGACTATGGTCTGGGTGAAGATGGTGGCATCGGGGTGGAAGGTGATGGTTGTACCGGTATCTTCCGCAGTTCCCACAACCTGAACTTCCGTGATGGGCTTACCCTTGGAATACTTCTGGACAAAGATCTTTCCCTCACGGTGGATTTCCGCGACAAGGAGGTCACTGAGGGCGTTCACGCAGGAGACGCCCACGCCGTGAAGACCGCCGGACACCTTGTAACTGTTCTTGTCGAACTTACCGCCGGCGTGAAGCACCGTGAGAACCACCTCAAGGGCGCTTCTGTGCTCTTTTTCGTGCATACCCGTAGGAATGCCTCGGCCGTTATCCCTTACGCGTATGGAATTATCTTCAAGGATCTGGACGTCTATGTCTGTGCAGTAGCCGGCCATTGCCTCGTCAATACAGTTGTCTACCACCTCATAAACCAGATGGTGAAGGCCGCGTTCTCCAATGTCACCGATGTACATTGAAGGGCGTTTGCGAACGGCCTCAAGGCCTTCAAGAACCTGGATACTGTTTGCCGAATACTGTTGTTCGGCCTCTTTCATTTGCTCAATATCTGCCATTTTTATACGTATTCTCTAAAACGTACAAAGATAGCAAAAATTGCGCGGAAAAACAATAGGAAAAAGCTACAAAATGAGCCTTGCTCCAACGGTGAAATAGATACCCTTTTCTGCGTAGAAAGGAACCCTCTGGACGGTCTGGTCAAGAAGGTTTCCAACCTTGAGCCAGAGGCCCAGTTTGGTGGTCATCTGAATGTCTCCAAGAAGGCCAAGGTCTGAATATCCGGGAAGGCTTCCAACGGCGGCTGTCCTTTCGGTCATACCCTCAAAGGTTACACCGGCGTGGATGCGGCGGCCCCAGTTGTAAACCACCTTTGCATTGCCCTCGAACATTGCGGGGGCAAAAAGACGCTGTTCATTGAGGGACGTCTTTCGGAAAAGGACGTTTGCGCTTGCATCAATCCTGTCCCCTTTCCAGCCGCTTTCAAGTTGGGCGTAGAACATATGATACTTCTCAGCGTAGCCGAATGCGGGTAACTGGGCATTTGTAAAGCCCCACAGGAGGGCGTTTGCCCTGAAGGCGTATCCCGTCTTCAGATCATAGTGGAAACGCTCGGAGATATTGCCGCGTAAACCGATTGCCGCATTGACAGGTTCTGCCGATGCATCCATCTGGCCGGCGAAAGACGCCAGGAAAGGATTTTCATCGGCCAGGGACTCAAATGTATTCATAATATGGTTGCCCGTAACCCTGGCGTAGAGGGCTATACTGTCAGGAATAAGGCAGTAAGAGATATATACATCCGGAAAAATGGGGAAATTCCAGGGATGAAAAGCCATAGGGTAGAACGCCGGATCCGAGCGGAAAATGAATGACACCTTTGCTCCAAGGTCGAAGGTGAAATCCCCATTTTCAAATATGTAGCGCGGGGTGATGGCAATGTTTCCGCAGCCGGCCGGCTCCGTGGAGATTATATCGGCCAGGACTCCAAGCCTCAGGTAATGCTCCCCGAAACGGGTGCCGATTCCAGCCTCCGTTTTGACGTGGGCCTCCTTCCCCTGGGGCGCCTGCATCACGGTGCTGCGGTTCCTCACAATATAGTATAGGGTTGCGTCGGGATCACTTTCCAGCCTCAGGCCGAAGTCCAGGGCATTGTAGGAGTCTTTTATATCACCATTGACCCCGGGTGTGGAAGCGAATATGTTGCGGTACCTCAGATCTCCCTCCAGACGGCCTCCGGTCCAGGTGTAGAGGGCGTTCACGCCTGCAACGGTGCGCATATTAGCGCCTTTCCAGTAACTGCCGTCCCAGGAGAACCAACCGCCCTGCAGGCCGATATTCCTGTAGGAGCCAAGATACGAGCGGTGACTCCCATACACGTTGAGTTTGAAAAAGTCCTTCTGGACGGGGTTCCAGATAATGTCTAGTTCCGGATGGGCGGTATATCCGGCGCCGCCTCTCAGATACAGAAGGGACTCCCCTGAAGGGCGTTTTGTGGGCCTGAGTTCAACAAGATAAGGCTTGAACTCATAGGCTCCGCGGTAAGGAACGCTGAGGGCGGAATAGTCGAAGTCCAGATTGAAGCGCAGCACGGAATCCGGCATTTCCATAAGTTGGGAGGGCTTTTCCACCACTCCGGCCTGCTGGGTGTAGGTGTTGGTGACAACCACCGTAGGATCCAGATTCTGTGCGCAGAGGCCTGCTCCAAAGGCAAGGAGCATAAAGGCCGATATGATAAACTTTCTCATTCTTCTATTTCTGCAGTTTACGGAGCCGTAGTTCTACCTGGTCAAGTACGTCATCCTGAGGGCCTTCGGCAGTGTAACCGTCACGGATGCTTTCAAAGGTTGCGCGGGCCTGGGTGAGTTCCCCTCTTTCCGCGTAAGTGTCTCCCAGCACTATGAAGGCCTTGGCAAGCCAGTAGTTCTGGCCGGCGGCCTTTGCCGAGAATGCGAACACCTCTTCGGGGATGTCGTCAAACGAGCCTCGGTCGTACTGGTCCTGGATAAGGAGATACGCGGCCTCGGCGCCCTCAGAGGTGGAAGGGTCTGCGCTTAGCGTACGGAAATCGGCCAGGGCAAGATCCCTCCGGCTGGTGCTCATATATGACTTTGCCCTTACGTAGAGGGCCTCCCTTTCAAGGGCCGCGTCACCGGATTTAAGGTCCATGACGTCACGGGCGCACACAAAGGCGTCGTCCCACTGACGGGCCTTGAAGGCGGAACGCATAAGGCCGATGACGGCAAGTTTACTGTTTGCCTCCATCTTTGCCGTTTCCTTGACCTTGAGGAATGCGCCGTAGGCCTTCCCGAAGTTACCCATATCGAAGTTCAGGAGGGCGTACTGGACAAGGGCGCTCTCAGAAAGGGCCCCGTCAAGGCCCTGGTCCATTGCGGCAAGGTAGAGGTCTGCGGCCTGCTCACGGTTCCCGTTTATGCGGTAGCATTCGGCAAGATAGAAACGGGCCTTGGCACCGTACGCGGCCTTGGGATACTTCTCAAGGTATGCCTGAAGGGTGCCGATTGCCTTGGAGTAGTCTCCGGAAAGGTACACCTGCTCTGCGCTGGAGAAATACACCTCTTCCTTCTGGGCCTCCGTGCGGTTGGCCTTGGAGCCAAGGGAATTAACATAGGCAAGATATGCCTCGGGGTCCTCCCTTGTGCGGTAGATGGATTCTATCGCAAGGAGTGCGTCATCGGCATAATCCCCTCCCTTTTCAACAACCTGCTTGTAATAGCCTATGGCCTCATCTCCCTTGCCGTCGTTGCGGGCAATCATACCAAGTTCAAGAAGTGCCCTGCATTCCAGGGCCGGGTCCTGCGTGGTGCTGCGGAGGGTGCGGAAGGCGCGGACGGCGTCATCGTTGTCCTTGAGGGCAACGTACGCGCGGCCAAGTTCATAGAGGGATTCCCCGTAATATGGAGCCGATGGACTGGCAAGTTTTGCCGCCTCCAGGAAGTGGACCTTCCTCTGGTTGTCTCCGGTAAGGCCGCTGGCAACGCCTGCGCGGTATGCGGGATAAAGGTTGTCGGGATCCGGATAATCCGTCATCTGGCGCTCGTAGGCTGCAACTGCGGTGACATAGTCTCCGCGGAGGAAATAGCAGTCTGCTATCCTTGTTTCGGCGTCTGCCCCCTGCACGGAAGGATCCCCCTCCAGATAACTCTGGAACCACCTCTGGGCCCTTTCGTAGTCCTCCTCCTTGAAGTAGGTGTAGGCCATATTGTAGGTGATGAGGTTCCCCTCCTTCCTGCCCCTTAACGCCTGGAGGTTATAAAGGTCTGTGAGGATTGCGCGGGCATCCTGATATTTTCCGTCCCTGTAAAGGGCCTCCGCCTCATAGAAACGGGCAAGCTGGTTGAAGCCGTCCCTTCTGGGGCTGTAGTATGCCGCGGCCTTGAGATGGGGCACTGCTGCGCGCCAGGAGCCGTTTTCCATAAGTTCACGCGCCCTGAGGAGGTATGCCTTCATATAATTGGACATCATCCTGGGCTCCAGTTCCTCAATGTTGTCATAGGCGGCTACGGCAGCCTCATAATCGTGGTTCTGGAGGGCTATCATTGCCATATAGGAGTAGATCTGGTCTCCTTCTTGCGGGCGTCGTAGCGTTTCATATACTCTTCAAACGGCGCCGTGTCACGGCCAAGGTCGAAGGCCAGTTTGGCGTAGTTGTAGAAGGCGTCCTCCTGAATTTCAGGGGAGTATTTCAGGGCCGATGCCTCCTTGAACGCTTCCATCGCCGCCACCTTGTTATGGAGTTTGATGTAACTGTAACCCATATTGTAGGAGGCCGTCTGGCCAAGGGAATCAGTGCGCTCCTCCATCTGGGAGAAGTTGTCAACGGCTCCCTGCCAGTCCTCGGCGAGATAATGGACCTCACCGGCATAGAAGTAGTCACTGCGGGTAAGGGCAACCTTGCTGCGGAGGTTCTCCTCATAGTAGGAACGCGCCTTCTCCACATCTCCAAGCACAAGGTAGGATTCGCTCATTATGCGGGCCATATGAGGCTGGCGGTCCTTGGGAACCTTGTCAAAGAGGTCCTCTCCGAAGTTCACCACATATTTGTAGTCCTTGAGGTTGAACCGGCATTCAAGCACATAGTAGTTTGCAAGGGCCTCGAAGCGGTGGTCCTTTGAGGCAAGGAGGAACCACTCAGCGGCGTCCTTGAAATTGCCCTGGGCGTAGTTGATGTAACCGAGGATATAGTAAGACGGAGCGGAATAGTCGTTCCAGCCAAAGCCCCTGGAGCGAACAAGAAGGCCTTTTGCCCTCTCCCACTCTCCTACTCCGTATGCGCTGTAGCCAAGTTTGTAGGTGAATTCCGCCCGCTGGTCCTCGTAGAGGTCCTCAACGGAGATGCGGTTGAACCTTTGAAGGGCGTCTTCGAACCTGCCTTTGTCAAAAAGGTCCAGGCCATAGGCGTAACCCACCTGCGGGGCCATAATGTTTTCAGGGTACAGGCCCAGGAAATCATCGGCCAGGGCGTAGGAGTCGTCGGTGCGCATTGAAAGGGCGCAGAGGGCTCTCCAGCCAAGGGCCGTGGGAGAAGTTTCCTTTTCAAGAAGGGCCGATGCCTCGGAGTACATCCCGGCGCCATAGAGGGACTGGATGCGGGACCAGTCCTGAGCATGGGATCCAAGGCAGAATATAAGGCTTGCGGCCAGCGCCGCTACGGTTTTTTTCATCCTCAAGAACATTTTGACAAATTTACGAATTTTTCTGATTATCTTTGCCTTGATTTAGAAGAATCTTTATGGAACCTCTCATTCATTTTAAGGGCGCCGATATCCTCAACGGAGAAAGCGTGGTAATCTACGGACTGGATATGGACGTAATGCCAGGAGACCTTGTGTACATCGTTGGCAAGGTGGGCTCCGGAAAAACCTCCATCATCCGTACCGTCACGGCGGAAAACCGTCTCCTGAACGGTGAAGGAGAGGCCTGCGGATACAACCTACGCGGCATCAAGTCAAAGGACATCCCGTATCTCAGGCGTAAACTTGGCGTAGTGTTCCAGGATTTCCAACTTCTCACGGACAGAAAGGTGGAGGACAACCTGGAGTTTGTGCTCCGCGCCACCGGCTGGACGGAACGCGGCAAGATAGACGCCCGCATATCGGAGGTCCTTGAGGCGGTCGGAATGGGCACCAAGGCCCACAAGATGCCCCACCAACTCTCCGGCGGAGAGCAGCAGCGCATAGCCATCGCCCGTGCCCTTCTGAACAACCCTAAGGTAATTCTTGCCGATGAACCAACCGGCAACCTGGACCCAGAAACCGCCGACGAAATCCTCCAACTCCTCCAGGGCCTCAACCGTGAAGGAACGGCCATAGTGATGGTCACCCATAACCGCTACATCTATGAGAAATACCCCGGCCGCGTTTTCACCTGCCAGGGAGAGCGCTGCGAGGAGAAGAAAGACAGCGCCATAGACGTGGAAATTGAGGAGTTATGACACGTAAGGAGCGTTTCAACGCAATTGTCGGCTGGTTCCTGGAAAACCAGCCCGTGGCACAGTCGGAACTGCATTTTGACAGTCCTTTCCAACTGCTTGTGGCGGTAATCCTGAGCGCCCAGTGCACGGACAAGAGGGTGAATATGGTCACCCCTCCCCTCTTTGAGAGATACCCTACCCCCGAGGCTCTTTCATCGGCCTCATTCGAAGAGGTCCTTTCCTATGTGAAAAGCGTATCCTACCCCAACGCCAAGGCCAGGCACCTGATTGATATGGCCGCAAAACTTCTCTCCGATTTCGGCGGCGAGGTCCCTTCGGACATAGACGCGCTTATGAGCCTTCCCGGCGTTGGCCGCAAAACCGCCAACGTCATCGCTTCAGTGGTGTATGACAAGCCGGTAATTGCCGTTGACACTCACGTGTTCAGGGTGTCCCACAGACTGGGGCTTTCAGACGGTTCCACGCCCTTTGCGGTGGAGCAGGACCTTGAGCGCCACATCGAGCCGGCCCTGAGGCCCGTCGCCCATCACTGGCTCATCCTCCACGGGCGCTACACCTGCACCGCCCGTAACCCCAGGTGCTCCTCCTGCCCCCTCACTGAGTGGTGCCGTGAGTTTCCCCTCCTCCACCCCTCATTGTAATGCCGATGCAGTGGAGCCCAACTAGCTAATTTTCAGTAACTTACAGAGTTGTTTGGTATTACCGGTAATCCCATACAATCCGGCAAACAGCTGTATATCAACAACTTAACTTCCACCACAAACCACTAGTATGTTGCCCTCCGCATCTGAGTGGAGTCCAAAGATGTGTACCGAGCCGCCGTCTTTCACTCCCAGTTTCTTACGGAGCTGATCTGAGGTGATGGGGATATTCCTGGCGGTTACTGACGCCTGTGGATAACGCCTTCCTAACTCCTTTATTGTCTTATTATTAAGCGGCTGCACTTCAAGTATTTCAAAGCACTTCCCAAACGGCTTCAGTTCCTCAGGAACCAGGCCGGTATACAGGTGCGTATGCCGGCCAATTTTTTCCAGTCCAAACTGACACGGCAGGTCAAACGCCCCGGCCTTCAGCAGCGCCTTCCCCGGCTCAAAAAGGAACACCTTGGACCTGGTCCACACATCATCATCACCCTTGGACCTGGTCCACACATCATCATGACCCTTGGACCTGGTCCACACACTTTTTGGACTAGGTGCAATTATATCCCCTGGACCTGGTCCACCGGGTGTGCCTATCAGGGCATTCTGGTGCACAGTGCCTGGACCTGGTCCACCGCCTGAAATGCCACCTCGTCCAAAATCCCTTTGGACCTGGTCCACCACATCACTTTGGACCTGGTCCACCACATCACCCTGGACCTGGTCCACCAACAAAATGGCCCCGCCTTCATATATTATAGTCACGTATTCCCCTTCATAGCCGCGCTCCAGCAGCAGGAGCAGTTCTTTGCACTCGCCATCGGCGGCAACAACGTGCACCTCACGGACAGAGCCCAACTGCCGGCAGACCAGAGTGATATCGGCCATAGGGCTCAGTTTCAGAAGGATGAGCGGAGCGGCGGAAAAGAGTTCCGGCAGGAGCCTCAGGACATCCGGCTGACAGTCCTCAAGGCGGAACACTTTACGGCCGTCCTCGGCACGCCTTGCGGGATCCAGAAAGATGACATCCGGCACAAAACTTCCAAGAACCTCACTCACATTTCCGGGCTCCAGCCGGCAGTTCCGCACTGTCACGTTCTTCACCCCAAGTTCGCGGAAATTGCGCTCCGCCGCGGCGGCAAGTTCCGGCGTCATCTCATTGTACAGAACCTCCGTGGCCACTCTGGAGAACGCCCAAGTGTCCACACCCAGGCCGCCGGTGAGATCGGCCAGACGCATTGGGCAACGATTAACACAAAAAACGCCATTTTTGCGCATTTCGTTGACCATTTGGGCAATGAACGACACGTTTTGGGGCGTTTTTGCGCGTTTCGTTGCCCCATAGGCGCAACAGGCCACGGCGGCCTTATAAAACGCAGTTTCGGAAGACGAGCACTGCTCCCCGGAGAGCCGGAACGGGTACCGCAGCGAAGGCACGGCATACCACTGAGGCACTTTCAGACGCAGTTTCCGCCTCACTTCCAGCGTGGTAAGCGCCAGGTCAAAATCCTCAACCCCGGGGGCAAGGGAATCCCTGCGCAGCGCTAAGGCCGATGGATCATCCGAACTGTGTGCAAGTATGAATTCTGCAAAATCCATATTGCAAAAATACGGAATAATCCATAAATTTGTATGATTTAAAGATTTAAACACTAAAACTACATACCATGAAATCTTACAAAGAAGTAGCCCAGAGCTGGCTTGACGGCAATTTTGACGCTGAAACCAAGGCAGAGGTAAAACATCTGATGGAAACGGATGAGACCGCCCTTGAAGACGCTTTCTACCGCAATCTGGAATTCGGAACCGGCGGACTGAGAGGCACGATGGGCGTTGGCACCAACCGTATGAACAAGTACACGGTAGGGATGGCCACCCAGGGCCTTGCAAACTACATCAAAGCCCATGTGGAAGGCGCCGCAAGCGTCTGCATCAGCCACGACAGCCGCAACAATTCCCGCCTTTTCGCGGAAATATCGGCCCAGGTCCTTTCCAACAACGGCATCAAGGTCTATCTCTTTGAAGACCTCCGTCCCACCCCCGAACTCAGTTACAGCATCCGCATCAAGAAGGCAACCGCCGGCATCATGGTTACCGCCAGCCACAACCCCAAGGAATACAACGGTTATAAGGTGTTCTGGAGCGACGGCGGCCAGATTACCGCTCCCGTAGACAAAGACATCGTGGCCGAAGTAGGCAAGATAGAGGACCCCGCAGAGGTTCGTTTCCAGCCCGCCGATGACATCAAGAAAGCACCCATCGAGATCATGGGCGCAGAGGTGGACGAGCTTTACCTGAGAGACCAGCTCTCCCTCATGCTCTCCCCGGAGGCCGTGAAAAAGCACAGTGACCTCAAGATTGTCTACACTCCCCTCCACGGCTGCGGCGTGCACCTCATGCCGGAAGCCCTCAAGAGAATCGGCTTCAAGATCATTATCCATGTCCCTGAGCAAGAAGTCCCGGACGGCAACTTCCCCACCGTTGCCTCCCCCAACCCGGAAGAGCCCGCCGCAATGGCCATGGCCCTTGCCAAGGCCGATGAAACCGGTGCAGACCTTGTCCTTGCAACGGACCCCGACGCCGACCGCCTTGGCATTGCAGTCCGCAACGACGAAGGCAAGATGGTCCAGCTTACCGGCAACCAGACCTGGAGCTTCCTTACCTATTATATCTTCAAGCGCTGGCAGGAACTTGGCAAACTCACCGGTAACCAGTACTGCGTAAAAACCATCGTCACAACGGAACTCATCGCCGCCATCTGCAAGAGTTTCGGCGTAAAGTGCTACAACGTCCTCACCGGCTTCAAGTACATTGCCGAAGTTCAGAAACTGCAAGACGGAAAGAGTGAATTCATTTGCGGCGGCGAAGAAAGCTACGGCTTCAACCTCGGATGCTTTGTCCGCGACAAATGCGCCCAGGTAGCCGGTTGCGCCGTTGCCGAATGCGCCGCATGGGCCGCCGAGCAAGGCCTCACTCTCTATCAGCTACTCCAGAAGGTGTACAAGGAATACGGTCTCTACGTAGAAAAGATGGTCTACATTGTCCGCAAGGGCAAATCCGGCGCAGAGGAAATCCAGAAAATCATGGCCGATTACCGCGCCTGCCCTCCCAAGGAAATCGCCGGCAGCCCCGTTGTCAAGGTCATCGACTACAACAAACCGGAAGAGACAGGCCTTCCTAAGAGCAACGTGCTCCAGTTCTACAATGCTGCAGGTGACGTTGTGACCGTACGTCCTTCCGGCACCGAGCCCAAGATCAAGTTCTATTTTGGCGCTAAGGGCTCTGACGCCCCCGCCAAGATCGAGGCCCTCAAGGCTCAGTTCATAAGTTAAGATAGCGGAACTTCATCGCCCTACCTCTTGCATATTTCCAGGAAATGGCGTATTTTTGCAGTCCTTTTCCACGGGGTATTAGCTCAGTTGGTAGAGCGATAGGTTCGCAATCTATAGGTCAGGGGTTCGAATCCCCTATGCTCCACAAAAAATGCAGGCTGGTGCCTGCATTTTTCGTTTAATGATTGTCCGGGTGCGGGTGGTGTGCCGAAAAAAGTCTCATCACCTGCAAAAAAGGCCGTTTTTTGCGGGTGGTGTGCCAGAAAAAGTCACATCACCCGCACTGGCCGATAAACGGTGAATTAAGCGTTATCCGTCATTC
>JAFSPR010000059.1 GCA_017451395.1 Bacteroidales bacterium | reverse complement strand
GTGGGTTGCCCCATTCAGAGATGCTCGGATCAATTCCTGTTTGCAGATCCCCGAGCCTTTTCGCAGCTTACCACGTCTTTCCTCGCCTCCGGATAGCCTAGGCATCCTCCGTTCGCTCTTATCTTCTTTCTCTCTTGTGCTTTAGCCGCTCACGCAGCCTCCGCACTGTGAATCACATATTTCTATGTTTGCTCTTGCCTATTGAAATTGTAGTCCACAATCTTTGACAACGAAAATTCCGTATTCAAAGTTACAGACTAATAATTTTCTATCTTTTGCTTTACCTCTAATCTATTCTCTCAGTATTGTCAATGAACTTTTTCTTTGAACACATTTTCCCAATCTCTGCGTCAGACTCGGCCTCCGGTCCTCACAACCAAAAGGTTGCTGCGGTCCTCGACTGTCGTCTTCCTTGATCTTGGAAAAATGTATTTCAAAGACCTTTTTGAAACCTCATTTTTGGTGCTCGTTTCAAACGGGACTGCAAAGGTAGACAATTTTTTTAACCTGACAAATTTTTTCAACACTTTTTTCAACATTTTTTTAAAATTTCTTAAAATACCCGCCAAAACCGCGGAAAAAGCGTATATTTACATCTCAAGATTGAAGTTCAGATAATATGGAAAAACTTTTAAACCGCTTTTTACGCTACGTTTCCGTAGACACCCAAAGTAATGAAGAGTCGGACACCCAGCCGTCGGCCGCAAAGGAGTGGGATCTCCTGAAGATGCTCCGCGACGAACTTGCGGCGCTGGACATTGACGTGACGCTGGACGACTACGGCTACGTGATGGCCTCAATACCTTCCAATATAAATAAGGAAGTGCCCGCCGTAGGTTTCATCGCCCACGTGGACACCGCCCCGGACGCATCCGGCGCAGACATCAAGCCTCAGATCATAGAGAAATACGACGGATCGGCCATTCCGCTAAAGGGCGTTCCCGGCCTGGAACTGAAGCCCTCTGAATTCCCCGAGATGCTCCATTATATCGGCCAGACCCTTATCACAACGGACGGAACCACCCTTCTTGGGGCCGATGACAAGGCCGGCGTTGCGGAAATAATGAACGCCGTCCAGTATATCGTGGAGCACCCTGAATTCAAGCACGGCCCCATCAGGATAGGTTTTACCCCCGACGAAGAAATAGGCCGCGGCGTGGTGAAGTTTGATGTGAAGCGTTTTGAGGCCGATTACGCCTACACCATGGACGGCGGCGAGATTGGGGAACTGGAGTTTGAGAACTTCAACGCGGCAAGCGCCAAAATCCATATCCAGGGCTGCAACGTGCACCCTGGCTATGCCAAGGGCAAGATGAAAAACGCCATCCTTATCGGCCAGGAATTCAACGCCATGCTTCCCGTTATGGCCCGCCCGGAGTACACAGAGGGCTACGAGGGCTTCTTCCACCTCATCTCCTTCAAGGGCGCGGTGGAGGAGGCGGACTTCGCCTACATCATCCGTGACCACAACCGTGAGAAATTCGAGGCGCGTAAGGAAATGATGTCAAAGGTGGCCGATTTCATCAACTCCAAATACGGAGAAGGCACCGTAAAACTGGACCTCAAGGACCAGTACTACAATATGAGAGAGCAGGTGGAGCCCCACTACCACATCATTGACAAAGCCGTGAAAGCCATGGAGATGGCCGGCATCAAGGCCAAGATCCAGCCCATACGCGGCGGCACGGACGGCGCCAATCTCTCCTTCAAGGGACTTCCCTGCCCCAACATCTTCGCAGGCGGCCTGAACTTCCACGGCAAGATGGAGTTCGTTCCGCTGGAAAGCATGGAGAAAGCCTCGGAGGTAATCCTCAACATTATCGGCCTGTTTGCCGAATAAAAAAAGAATCGGGTTATTTGCCCGATTCTTTTTTCATTGACGCGCGTACCATATATATAATAAGGAGTACGAACGGAATTATTGCCACGGCTTCTCCGTACTGCGCATTCCAATCCGCGAGGAAGATATCCACGCCGGCAAAACGGAGGATGGCGCTCACTACGCCCATAAGCGCGCCGCCGGCGATGAAGCCGGAAGCGATGAGCGTGCCCTTTTCCTGACGGGCCGAATTGACGGCCGCATCCTTGGAGCGGGTGCTCACGTACCAGGAGATGGCCCCGCCGATAAGAAGCGGAAGGTTCAGGTCCAGAGGGATGAACATACCAAGGGCAAAGGCCAGCGCCGGAATGCCAAGCCAGTTAAGTATAAGGGCCAGGACAGCACCTATGCCGTAAAGCAGCCAGGGGGCGCCGCCGCCGCTCATAAGAGGGCCGATAAGCGCTGCCATAGCATTGGCCTGAGGTGCCACAAGGGCGTTGTCGCCAACAAAACCGTAGGTCTTGTTAAGGATGAGCATAACGCCGCAGACGGTGACGGAAGAAACAGCCACGCCAAGGAACTTCCAGCCTTCCTGGACCTTTGGCGTAGAGCCCAGCCAGTAGCCGATCTTGAGGTCAGTGATGAAACTTCCGGCAACGGAAAGCGCGGTGCACACCACGCCGCCTATCACCAGGGCTGCCACCATACCGGAATTTCCCTTAAGGCCGGCAGCAATAAGAACCACGGATGCTATGATAAGGGTCATGAGGGTCATGCCGCTCACGGGGTTGGAGCCAACAATGGCAATGGCATTGGCCGCCACGGTGGTGAAAAGGAACGCAATCACCGCCACTATGAGAAGCCCCACAAGCGCCTGCCACACATTGTTCACAATTCCGCCGAAGGCAAAGAATGCAAAGATGAGAAGAAGCGCTATCACAATGCCGTAAACTACGGTTTTCATGGGAATATCTTCGTCGGTGCGCACCTGGTTTTGGGCGGCAGCCTTTCCACCCTTGAATTCACTCACGGCAAGTCCCAGGGCCGATTTTATAACCCCGAAAGACTTCACGATGCCGATTATACCGGCCGTGGCAATGCCGCCGATGCCGATGGGACGGGCGTAGGTGCTGAATATATTCTCAGGGCTGAGGCCGGCCGCCTGCGCCTCCGGAAGCACATATCCTATGAGAGGGATGATGAAAAACCACACCAGGAAGGAGCCGCAGCATATTATGAGGGCATATTTAAGGCCGATTATATAGCCAAGTCCCAGCACCGCGGCACCCGTATTGAGCTTTACCACAAGCTTTGCCTTGTCTGCGATGGCTGCGCCAAATGACACCACGCGTGAGGTGAGGGTTTCACTCCAAAGGCCTACGGTTGCTACGATAAAGTCGTAAAGACCGCCGATAAGGCCGGCCGTGATAAGCGTCTTGGCACTGGAGCCGCCGCTTTCTCCGCTTACAAGCACCTGGGTTGTTGCGGTTGCCTCCGGGAAAGGGTATTTCCCGTGCATCTCCTTCACAAAATAACGGCGGAATGGGATGAGGAAGAGTATTCCCAGCACGCCGCCAAGGAGGGAACTCAGGGCCATCTGCCAGAAATTCACCTCTACGCCAAGGATGTATATGGCGGGAAGGGTGAATATGGCGCCGGCTACAACCGCTCCGGAGCAGCCGCCGATGGACTGGATAATCACGTTCTGGCTCAGGCCCTGCTTAAGTCCAAGCGCTCCTGTAAGGCCCACTGCAATGATTGCGATGGGGATTGCAGCCTCAAACACCTGGCCCACCTTGAGGCCCAGGTATGCCGCCGCCGCGCTGAAAAGTATCACCATCAGGACACCCATCCCAACGGAGTAGGGAGTGGCTTCCGCGTACTTTTCCTGGGGGCTCAGTATGGGCTGATACTCCTCACCGGGAGCCAGTTCCCGGTGGGCGTTCTCCGGAAGGGAGACGTTCTTTTTGGAAGCCATAGGCTGCTACTCTGCAGAACTTACAACCTCGAAGAGGTTCAGGAAACCGGTCATCATAAAGACCTGGCGGATTTCCGTGCTGATGTCCTTCACTATCACCTTACCGCCTTTAGCGGCAGCCGCCTTGCGGATGGTGAGGAAAATACGGAGACCGGAACTGGAGATGTACTCCAGGTCCTTGCAGTCCAGAATGAGGGTTCTGTCCGCATTGTCCACAAGGGGTTGTAACTGGGCCGATACTTCCTGTGAAACGGCCGTGTCAAGCCTGCCGGCAAGCTGCGCCACCAGGGTCTTGTCCTGTTCTGTAATCTTTACTTCCATTTTTATTTAGTGTTTTTTATCATTGTCAAGATGTTCATTCCGTTCTTGTTCTCGTAGGAGATACTGTCCATAATATTCCTTACAAGGTGTATACCAAGACCGCCGATGGCCCTTTCCTCTACGCCAAGGGTTGTATCGGCCTCAGGAGCGGCGGTGGGATCGAACGGGATTCCCTTGTCCCAGAGTACAAACTCTATGGAACTATCCCGGAGAATGGCCTTGAGGTTCACGTTGCCGTGCTGTCCTTTGGGGTAAGCGTACATCATCACGTTTGTGATGGCTTCCTCCAGGGCCAGGTTAAGGCTCATTGTAAGGCTGGTATCGATCCCGGTAGCCTCCTGAACCTGGTCCATGAAACCTTCCAGCTTTGGAATCTGCTTGATGTCATTGTCGAATGTCATCTTGAGAACCTTGCCGGCTTCGGCTTCATTTTGGCCAAGGTAGTGGATGAAGAGAACGGTGATGTCGTCGCTTTGCGCGGCTTCTCCGCGGAATTTTATCACGGCATCCGCTATGCAGGACAGCTGCTCGGCGGCGGGACGGCGGGTGTGCAGCACCTTTATCATCCTTTCCTCGCCAAAGAGTTCATGGTTGATGTTCTCGGCCTCCGACACTCCGTCCGTGTACAGGAAGAGGGCATCGTCATAGCTCATATCGGCCTCCTGCTCCGTGAATTCGTAGCCGGGCAGCACTCCAAGCGGGATGTTGGGGTCTACCTGAAGTTCATCGATATGGTCCGTGAGGGCGATAGGAGCATTATGACCGGCATTGCAATATACCAGGTGGCCGGTTTTCATGTCCAGGACGCCGCAGAAGAATGTCACGAACATTGAAGCGTCGTTGGAGTCGGAGACAGTGTTATTAATTGTGGTGACTATCTTTGCCGGGCTGTGTTCATGGTTTGACACAGAACGGAAAAGGCTTCTTGTCACAGCCATGAAAAGGCTGGCCGGAACGCCCTTGCCGCTTACGTCACCTATGCAGAAAAACAGTTTTTCGTCCCTGATATAGAAGTCGTAGAGGTCTCCGCCAACCTCCTTTGCCGGCACAATTGCGGCCGACATGTCTATGTCGTCACGGCTGGGGAAAGGCGGGAAGGTCTTGGGCAGCATCGAGCGCTGGATGTCGGAGGCCGCCTGGAGCTCTCCTTCTATGCGGTTCTTGCTCTCGGAGGCATTGTTGAGGTCCCTCTGGTTCTTGATGGTGAAATACAGGATGACTATGAGAAGGATGATACCCAGGATCTGAAGGAGCAGTACCACGCTGCCCATTTTCCGGGACTCTCCGTATATGTCGTCTTCGGGAATGATGATGGACATGGACCATCCCGTGCGGGAAATGGTGTCAAAGAACACGCGGAGGACCTTGCCGTTGTACTTGAGCTGGGTATTGCCGGGTTTGCCTGCAAGCATGGATTCCCCTACTTCGGCAAAAACCTCGGAGCCGTCTGTCTTCTGAGCCACTTCCTGGATGGAGTGACGCATGACAAGGGTTTCGGCGGGGCTTACCATAATGCGTCCGGTACGGGAAATCATGAAGTTGTAAGTATTGGGATACACCTTCACACTGCCCACAAGGTCCGTAAGCCAGTCAAGGGAGACATCGGCGGTAAAGACGGCTGCGGGCTTGCCCTTTATCATTACGGGCACGGAGTAGGTGGTCATGATGACTCCGCCGCCGCCTTCATCGTAATAGGGCTCGGACCAGTATCCGCCGGATATCTCAAGGGGTTTCCGGAACCACTCCTGGGACTTGTAGTCGTATTCATCCGTAGCAAGGGTGGACTGGGCCACTTCATCTCCGCTACGGAACGAGTATGGAGCCACATTCCTCTCTACGAGTGCAACGGACGACCCGTAAATGACCTTGTTCTGGGATACCATCCTGGCGGTGATGGCGGCAAGGCTGTCGGGCTTTCCAATTTGGTTCTGGACGCTCCAGATGGTGTTTCTCACGGCTGTCTCCACCTGGTCCGTCACAGACAGAATCTGGATCTCCGTGGCTTTCAGGTGGCCTTCGGCCCTGCGGTTGGCTTCGGCGGTAATGCTCTTTGTGGAGAAGTAGTACTGCAGAAGGGACGTGGCCTCAAGCGTAACCATGCTCACGATCATGATCATGAAGCCACTAAGGGCGGCTTTCCTGGTGGACTCGGATTCTTTGTGTAGTAATGTACGTTTTGCCATGCTAGATTATTCCTTTAAGACATTCCCTGAATTCCGGCTTGGGACATTTGGTGTCGCGCTCGATTATAAGGGTCTTGAGGCCGGCATAAGGCCTTATCTCTTCCACTATATCCTTGAGAGGGCGGTCATGGCCGAAATATTCCGGGGCAAAGTGCTCCCAGAACTTGATGGAAAGGGACTTGGGCATATGGAAAATCTCGGAAATGAAGTCTTCCTTGCTTAGGCAGCAGCAGAGGTACACCATTGCCACGTCAAAGAGTTTGTAGCCGTAGCAGAAGTCTCCAAGGTCTATGAAGTAGCGCTGTTTCCCAACAAAGATGGCGTTACTGAACTGGAGGTCTCCGTGGATGGCGGTGTCGGTGTCCGGGGCGTCCGCGATGAATTTCCCAATTGCGTCTTTTTCGGCCGAAGTAAAGAACGGGTTCTCTGCCAGAAGCCTGTAGTAGCGGTCTTTCACGCACTCGAACTCCTCAGGGTCCACATGGACCTTGTGAAGGTTGCGGCACATTTCGGCAAACTCCGCGGCATACTGGGCCACTTTTTCGGGATTATCGGCCGTTGCGCGGGAATAGGAAACCTTTCCGGTTATGCGGCGGAAGCGCAGGCCGTAGCGAACGCCGTCGGTTACGTATTCTCCGGGCTCCGGGGTGGGAATTCCAAGTTCAAAGACCTTGCGGGCCATAAGCATCTCGTCAAGGGGCTGCTGCACCTTTCCCGGATTGTAGAGTTTCATCATAACGTCCGGGTTTGTACGGTGATTGAAACTTTCTCCGTTGGCGCCTTCGCCGGAGTGGACATAGTCCTCAAGATTGATTTTTATTGCATCCATAATTCTCCGTTCCATTTAGTGAATACTTTGTCTATAAGACTCTCGAATTCCTTGTAAGCAAAGGTGTCAGAGAGGTCGCTGAGGGCCCAAGCCAGGCCCCTGTAATGCCACTCGTGGTCACTGGGATCCGGAGCGTGGAAGATTTTCCAGAGTTCATCCCCCTTCACTGCGTAGTCCCTTGCAATTGCCCTCATGTTGGACAGCTTGTCCCCCATGGCAACTATCTTGGCGTCGCGGGGGGCGGCGGCAAGGCGGTCTATGGCGGCCTGTTTGCGGGCGCGCCAACTGTCTTCCTCTGAAACGCCCTCCGGGAATACGTCGGATTCGGAGACCACAAGGTTCGCTATCCTGTCCCCGAATTCCGCGCGGAGTTCATCGGCCGATATATCTGTGTCCTCAATTACGTCGTGGAGGGCGGCGGCGGCAAGGAGTTCCTGGTCCGGGGTTATGGTTGCCACTATTTCCACGGCTTCCATAGGGTGGACTATGTAGGGGAAGCCCTTTCCGCGGCGCTCAGTGCCGGCGTGGGCTTTGACCGCAAATATTATGGCGCGGTCAAGAAGGTCTGTATTAAGTGGGTTATTTGCCATTACTGATTCATAAAAGGAAGGTTTGACGTCTGTTCAAAGAGGATTTCGGCCATCATATTATTGGTGTCGCTCTCTCCGTTTATTATGTCCAGGAGCATTTTGAGGCCGACTTTTCCGCCGCCCACCTTCACTATGTAGGCTATGCACAGGTCCTGAGGGCCGATGGAAGAAGAGATGATGTCAAGGTCCGTAAGGCCAATCTGATAGCAGGCCAGTTGGAAGGCGCCCTCAGAGTTGTCCTTGATGATTTTGGCTATGTCTCCGAGGGTTTTGCACTGGAGCATCTTGAAAACTTCCAGGTATCCCATAAGGGAAACCTCCTGGATCTCCGCCTGGTTCATGGAGGCTATGCGGCGGTTGAGGGGATCGAAGGGCCTGGTATTGAGGAAACTGCGGAAGGAGTCTCCGTCCAGGGGAACCTCTGAGAGGTTTCCGGAGGCCACAAGGGCCTGGATGCGGCGGCGGTAGTCGGCAAGATCGGCCCTGATTTCCGAGAACTGTTCATCGGCCAGCTCCAGAAGACCGGACAGGCGGCTCAGGCTGCGCCTGTACTCAAGAGGGATTTCCACGCCGGATTTGTAGCCGGTGTCGTGGTTCATGTTGGCCCAGGCATGCTGGAGAACCGTCCTCATCTGAATCTCGAAGCGGTAGGGGAAGCCGTCCATGGAGCAGATGTAGTGGAGGGACATATAGCCGAAACTGTCTATCTCATGGATCTTCCTCTTGTCTACGGAATTCTCCCAGTCCACCTTGAAAAGACGCTCCACGGCCGATGCCACCTTGTCTACATCGTCAATGTAGAAGGTAATGACGCGGACGCCCACTATATCCGTAATATCGGCCAGGGAGGCATACTTGGAGCCTTTCAGTTCAAGTTTGCCGGCAAGGGACTCCTCCGTTTTAACGCGGGATTCTATGGCAGCCACTATGAGCCCTGACTTCTTGAAAACTTTCTCCAAGGTGGCCTTGACCTTGACTGCGGCATCGTCGCAGGCAGGTTTTGCCTGCCTGTATTCTTCCAGGATAGCCTGGCAATGAGGGTCTAGATTATTCATCCGGATCTGTTACTGTAAATTTAACTTCCTTATCCACTCCGTAGCCGGCCCAGTAGCCAAGGGCGCCATCCAGATTGCTTTCCAGGTCGTTCTCGAAGAACATGCTGAAGGCATTGGAGGCCAGCATTATCTCAAAATTGTTCCAGTACTCGAAGGTTTTCCTGTCCGTGGAACAGAGTTTTATCCACAGCACGTCACCGGTATGGATGTTGGGCATATCAATGTAGTCCATAAGCCGCTGGGTGCTGTATACAAAGACTTCCGTATAGCCGTTCAGGGATTCGTCGGAGATATTGGTCATTGCCGAAGGGTGATAATGGGAATCCTTCCCTTCAGTCTTTGTGAATATCTTGTAGAACTGGCCCGTCTGAGGGGGATCCGTGAAGCAAACCCTAACGGAAGCTGTAGTATCCGTTACTGCCTGGACGTAGACCTTGTCTATGGGAACAGGGTCCGGAATCTTGGTGGAGGCCTCAACATGGTAGTCCTTGTAATCCACCTTGAGGGTGTAGGTCTTGCCCACTTCTCCGGTGATGGCCGATGTGGTGTAGATGTACGGCGGAAAATACTCCGGATCCGGAATTCCGGTAAGGATCTCAGTCCTGGTGCCATCGGAGATGCTTACCTTGGCCCATTTTGCAATATGGTCAAGGATGCCCTTGGAGTCCATCTCACGGTCAGTTGCTATGCCGATTGATTCCGACACCATCACAACCGGATTCCCTCCGTTCTCTATCCAGCCCTCAACCACAAGCTGTGACCGGCCCACCTCCTCCGTCTTGGAGCAGGCCAGGAGCAAAGGAAGAAGGGCGATGACTACGATATGAAGGATCTTTTTCATCTAGAATCTCAGGAAATAACCGACGGACGGCATGAAACGGATCTGGATAAGGTTGGGACGGAAAGAATAGGTCATATTCTTTCTGTTGAAATGAAGCCCGTAACCAACAGCGTTAACCCTTCCAAGGACGTTGTACATTGAAAAATTGATGCCGTGTGTGAGCCTTGGGCTCTTCTTTATGTACCAGTTGCCGCTAAGGTCAAGCTTGGCATAGGGGGATAGGGTTTCCGCGTTATAGGGGCCGTAGGTGCACACCATACGGCTTCCTACAAGGTAGAAAGAGGTGGGACGGGTGTAGGGCGTACCGCTTGCCACCACAAATGTGCCGCCAACGTCAAAGCGCCCGAAGTCGTAGGTTGCAACTATGTCAAGTTCGTGGCGTCTTTCATGGGCCGATGTAAACTCAAACGAGTGCCAGTCGTTGAGGAAGGTGCGGAGGCTCCTTGCCCAGGCATAGCTGATCCAGCCGGTGAATCGGCCTTTCTGTTTCTGGATCATAAGGTTGAAGCCAAAGGCGCGGCCGTTTCCCTTGAGGGTACTTGTCTCCAGGGAATAGTCTCCGGTGTACATATCCATAAGGCTGCCCACGTACTCCAACTGGTTGTAGAGCTGTTTGTAGTAGACCTCGGCCGACACTGACATCGTCTGGTCCCAGAAACTGTTGTTGTATGCGAGGGAGAAGCAGTGGGCCCACTGAGGCGCCTGGAGATCCCCGGCAAGGGTCCAGAATTCCGACGGCAGGCCGGAAGAGGTAAGGCCGGTCTGGAACAGGTTCTGGCGCTTGATTCCATAGGTGAAGTCAAGTTTGCCGCCCTCCAGGAAATCGGCCACAAGACTTACCTCAGGGGTAACACCCCAGTAACTCTTGCGCTGCGGCGACAGGTACCAATCGGCCCCGAACCCGGCCTTGAGGCTGAGCCAGTAGCCAAGGCTGCGGCTGTATTCCGCATTTATGGCCGCAGCAAACGCGCTTTCCGTGGGGATGCCGCCGTTGTTGCGGGCGTCGTTGAAATGACCTTCCGTGTAGGGATTCTGCGGCTGGGTGTAATATGCGCTGAAACGGGCGCCGAAGTCCCAGTTCTTCCAGTGGAGTTTTGCGCGGTACCCGGCGTCCATGATGTAGGACTGCATCCTGGCATAGACGCCGAAGGCCTTAAGTCTGGGATCCAGGCCCGCCGTTGTGTAGTAGACGGTCTGCTTGAGGCTGGCCTCCGTGTAATAGTGGTTCCAGTGGACGGCGCCAAGGGCGTTATACCACTTGGCGTCCATATTCTCAAATAGGCCCACGCCCGTGAAAAGGCCCATATCAAGACCCCCGAAGAGGTCTACGGTGATGCGGTCCTTCTTTGTGGGTTTCCACGTCCAGGTTATGTTGGCATCCGTGAAGTTGTACGTCATTGCGTTGTCCTCGTAGCGGAGCATTCCGCCGAAGAGGAGGTCAAGGTAGGTGCGCCGGGCGCTTATCTTGAGGGAGGACTTTCCAAGGGGAATATCCACAGTTCCCTGGGCCGATAAAAGGCTCACGGATGCATCCACGCTGAGTTTTCGGGCAACAGTATCGGCCAGTTGCATATCTATGAGACCGCCGATACGGGATTCCTGGCCGCAACTTGTGGCGTACTTCATTCCCTTGTAATGAGGGGAGTTGAAGGCCGAGAAGAAGCCCAGCATATGCCCGGTGCCATAGATGGGGACGCCTTCCTGGGATATGAGGGTGTGGGAGTGCTCGCTTCCCTGCATGTACAGGCCGCCGTCAACCTCTGTGTTCACCTGCACGCTGGGAAGGAGACGCACAAAACGGATGGGATCCGGAGTGCCCAGGATGGCGGGAATCTTTGTTATCTCGTCCGTGTTTATCTGGCCGCTTATGCCGCGGCTGTTGAGGACCAGCGGCTTTTTGGACTCCTCCGTAATGACGGATTTGTCAAGGTTGAACGTGGCTACGGTATCCGGCTCCTGCGCACGCGCGAAGAAGCAGGCTGCAAGCAGCGCTATGGCCGCAAGGCTATTCCGTAGAGAACACATTCTTCAAAAGGAAATCTATCAGCGGTTCTACAAGAAGAACTCCAGTGACGGCATATGTGGTGCCGTCCGGGAAGCGGAATACGGGCGTGGGAACTTTGTTGTACATGACCATATCCAGGGTTGCCAGTTGGTCCCCGTCAATGAAAACCTTGGTTCCGTTTTCTCCAAGGCCCACTCCCTCAAGACGGATGCCGCCGTGGAGGGTGGCCACGAAGCCGCCGGAGCTCACGTCCATGGAAATGAGCGTAAGGCCGTTCTTGGTGTAAGTGTAGCGGATAACCCCGGGGCTGGGAATTGTGACCTTGCTGTTTGCAAGGATTTCCGCAGTGGGATTGTCCACCTTTTCAAAATTGAACTTCTTGAAAAACAGCGTGAAGGCATCGTCCAGACGTTTTTTCTGAAGTTCCTCCTGGGTGAATTCGTGCATATCCGTGCCTTCCGTCACCGGGGGCTTGTTGCAGCCGGCCAGAAGGAGCACAGAAAGAATGTATATGAACACACGCGCACGCATAGACTGCAAATATAGCATTTTTCGCGGTTTTCAGAAAGAGTTAGGGCGCCTTTTTCACTTTTTTTAATTTTGCGCTTGCAGATTTGGAAAAAAGCAGTAAATTTGCAGTCCCAATTCGGGGCACATTGAGATATGGTGTAATGGTAGCACTACAGATTCTGGCTCTGTCAGTGAGGGTTCGAGTCCTTCTATCTCAACAGACTTGGCGGGGTAGCTCAGCTGGTTAGAGCGTCGGATTCATAATCCGGAGGTCGTGGGATCGTGACCCACTCCCGCTACCACACCAAACATCATACAGTCCTGGCCCAATATGCCGGCCACCTCTGAAACTCGCTATATACCCGTCACAACCCCTTGTGATGGTTTTTTGTTTATATCTACAGCCAGCACGTCAGCAAGACCGGAATCGCGGAAATCCGGTCCTGGAGAGATGCTACAGCACGCCATCAAGACCTAAATCGGCCCATTCAGGTCCTGAACAGGTGCTGGCCGATAAACTGGAGGGCCATAGGATGGGTGGAAGTTAAGTGATTGACATATAGAAAGTTACACGATTCTATGGGATTACCTGTAATACCAAAGAATCGTGTAAGTGATTGATAATGTGCCGATTGGCTTCCACCGCATCGGCATTACAATTAGGGTGGGCTACTTGCCGATGAACTTGAGGATAATGGCTACGGCATCGTCCTCCGAGAGGGTGTCCATATTGAGGACAAGCTGGTAGTTGCGGAGGTCGTAGCGGCTGACACCCGCATAGTTCCTGATGTAGGTGTCACGGTCCTTGTCGATCTTATCGATGAGGATACCCGCCTGCTCCGGGGTGAGGTTCTGCTTGCGGGCAACACGCTCTATGCGGTGCTCCTTGGATGCGGTGATGAACACGTCAACTTTGTTGGGGCAGTCCCTGAGGACATGGAATCCGGAGCGGCCGGCAATCACGCATGAGCCTTCCGCGGCAATGGCCTGTAAGATTTCGGTTTCGGCCTTGAAAATATCATCAGAGGTGACATCCGGGCGGAATTCCGCCGCAAATTTGTCATCGTAGCCGGTGAGGAGGGACATCTTGGGGACGGGCGCCACCATCTGGAGGAAGTCCGATATCCAGGTCTTTTTCTCTCCCTTGAGTTTCTCAATGCCGGAAACGGTGAGATTGAAGCGCTTCATAAGTTCGTGGACAAGTTCCTTGTCTGAGTAGCGGACATCAAGCGCCTCTGCGAGTTTACGGCCGACGGTGCGTCCTCCTGAGCCAAGTTCACGGCTGATGGTTATGACAAATTTCTCTGATGTGTTCATAGTTGTGGTTATTTTCAGTCCAAAGGTAAGAATTTTTGCCGATAATTAAAAATCCCTATCTTTGCAAAAGTTAGTAGAGTATTATGGCAAACGGAAAAATAAACGGCTGGCTGGCCCTGAGCCCCCTTTTGGTATTTATGGCCGTATACGTGGCGGGGGCCATCCTGGCAGGAGATTTCTACAAGGTCCCTGTGGCCGCGGCATTCATCATAGCAACCGCTTACGCTATGCTCATTACCCGCGGAGTACAGAAGACCGACGAAAAGATTGCCATCTTCTCCTCCGGCGCCGGCAACAGGAACGTCCTCCTGATGATATGGATCTTTGTGCTGGCAGGGGCTTTTGCCTCAACCGCAAAGGATATCGGCGCAATTGACGCAACCGTAAATGCTACCCTGAGCATCCTCCCAGGAAACCTCCTCTATGCAGGTCTTTTCCTTGCCGCCTGCTTTGTTTCTATGGCCGTGGGGACATCCGTAGGCACCATCGTGGCCCTTGTTCCCATTGCATCAGGCATTGCCGCCGGGACAGGCTCAAGCGTTCCGCTCATTACCGGAATCATAGTTGGCGGAGCGTTCTTCGGGGACAACCTCTCGTTCATATCCGATACCACAGTTGCAGCAACAAAAACCCAGGGTTGCTCCATGCAGGACAAGTTCAAGGTGAACCTTTGGATTGCGGCTCCCGCGGCAATCATCGTGGCCATTCTGTATGTGTTCCTTGGCCGCGGCATTACCGCGTCTCCTGAGGTTTTAGGGGCCGATTGGTACCTGATGCTCCCATACCTCCTTGTGATAGTGCTTGCCATCCTTGGAGTGAACGTTGTCACGGTACTTGCCATAGGCATTGGCGTCAACGGAATAATCGGCTGGATCACAGGTGCTTACAACTTTGTGGGTTGGCTGTCGGCAATAGGCTCCGGCATTGGCGGAATGGGAGAACTGATCATAGTTTCCCTCCTTGCCGGCGGTATGCTGGAGATCATCCGATACAACGGCGGTCTGGAGTTTATCATCGGCCGATTAACCCGCCGCATCCGTGGCCCCCGAGGAGCCAGCGCTTCCATTGCCGCGCTTGTGTCCCTGGTGAACATCTGCACAGCCAACAACACCATCGCAATCATAACCGTAGGCCCTCTGGCCAAGGATATTTCCGCACGTTTCGGCCTGGATCCAAGGAAAACAGCATCCATCCTGGATACCTTCTCCTGCCTTGTCCAGGGCATCCTCCCATACGGCGCCCAGATGCTTATGGCAAGCGGCCTCGCGGGGGTATCGGCCCTCTCGATCATCGGCACTCTCTACTATCCCTTTGCCCTTGGCATAATGGCCTGCCTTTCCATCCTCTTCCGCTTCCCCCGGCTCAAGGGCTAGCGTGTCAGAGGCCGTAGCGTCGCAGGCCAGAGCACATACTGCAGCAGGTCTGGTCCCGGACCGTCGCAGGTCAAGTCACATAGCGTCGCAGGTCTGCAAAAAACGCCGGACCTGCGACACTTTTTTGCGACTGTGGCCGATTTGCGTCGCAGGTGAAGCCAAAAACGCAGACCTGCGACACTTTGGCCAAGGACCTGCGACGGAAAGCGCAACCACCTGCGACGGAAAAAGTAATCACCTGCGACAAAAGATGTAACCACCTTCCACATAATGCGGAGAGAGTGGCACCATTTGTGCAAAAAAATGGGTACTTTTGTGCTATGTATAGAATAGTCCGTCAAATAGGTTTGGCCGGGGCGCTTCTCACAGTTGCCGGAACAGTGGCAATGGCCCAGGCCGATGACACTGCGGCAAAGACGGCCGCGTGGCAGCAAAGCGTCACCCAGTATATCGAGAGCCAGATCAGCAACGGTCCCCTGAAGGGAGCCGTGGTGGGGGTATGCGCCGTGGAGATTGCCGGTCAGGCCGGCAGGGACGGCAAGAGCGCCGGCAACGACAGGAGCAAGGCTGGCAATGACAGGAGGAGCGCCGGCAATGACGGGAGCAAGGCCGTGCTGGCGTACAACGCCTCGACACGTATGGTACCGGCGTCAAACATGAAACTGGTCACAACGGGAGCGGCGTTAAGGGCATTCGGGCCGGAGTACCGCTTCAAAACAGAAATTGGCTATACCGGAAGCATTGACAAAAACGGCACCCTCAACGGAGACGTCTACATCATCGGCGGCGGAGACCCAACAATTGGCGCCGCAGACACCACGGCATATAAGGCCGATGCCCTTTTCTGGAAGTGGAAAACCATCCTTTCCGGCGCAGGGATCAAACGCATCAACGGCAACATAATAGGAGACGGAAGTGCCTGGGAAGGTGGTCTGGAGCATCCCGGATGGGAATATGCCGATACCTGGACCTACTACGGAACCGGCTCCAGCGCCCTCTGCTTCTACGAAAACACCATTGATCTTCAGGTTAGCGCCGGAGCAGAACCCGGAGCCCCGGTGAAGATGACCCAGACGTACCCCGATACCCCCTGGCTGCATCTTGAAAACCAGGCGGTGACGGGCCCTGCGGGAACCGGGAACAGCCTGTATCTTCAAACCTCGGACAGAGACAAGGACGCTATCCTCACGGGCACTTTCGCAGTGGACCGCAGACCAAAGAGGGAGCAGGCTTCCAACAAATACGGAGCCCTTACCTGCGCCCATCAGTTCTACAGGAATCTCAAGGCAACGGGCTGGGAGGTGACAGGAACGTACGGGACCCCCGATCAGGCCGGGGGTGACAGAGTGGTAAAAATCGGCCATACGGAGTCCCCTGCGCTGGCTCAGATATGCCGAAGGACCAACTACGAGAGTGATAATTTCTATGCCGAATCACTCCTCCGCGCGATGGGTGAGGCGGCAACGGGAATAGCCGTCTACGACAGTTGCCTTGTTGCAATCAACGAGGTCCTGGAGGACATTGTCCCCGGGGCAGCAAACGGCATTGTGCAAAAAGACGGCAGCGGCCTCTCAAGGGCCAACACTGTCACCCCGGAATGGATGGCCGGATACCTTGCGGCGATGAGCGGTAACAAGGCATTCGTAGAGTCCCTTCCCCGCCCCGGAGAAGGCACAATCAGCGCCCTTAAGAACCTCACGCCCTGGAAGTTCCGCTTCAAGAGCGGCTCGATGGGAGGAACGCTATGCTACTCCGGATACGTCCTTGACGAAGCCGGAAATCCCCGCATAAGTTTTGCCATTTTCACAAACAACGCGGCGGCAAATACCTCCGAGGTAAGGCCAGCCCTGGAAAGCCTCATACAATTAATCGGCAAAAATTGATTATATTTGTAGGATTCTATGAAAAGGCATATCATCATACTGCTCTGCGGCCTGGCGGCCCTCACCTCCTGCAAAAGCGCAGGGCGCTTCCAGGAGGCTGCCCAGGAACTTTTCCGCGGAGAGGTGGTGGCCCGCGCCGGAGACCATAAACTCCATCGCGGGGAACTGGAGAAGTTCATCCCCGCAGGCGTCTCCCCGGAAGACAGCGCAAACCTTGCCTCCCGCTACATCAAGGCCTGGGCGGAGGATCTCCTTCTGGTGGATATGGCCGAGGCCCAGTTGTCGGCCTCGGAAAAAGACGTCTCAAAAGAACTTGAGCAGTACCGGAGGTCCCTCCTGAAGTACCGCTATGAGCAACTCTACATCAACCAGAGGCTGGACACCCTTGTGACGGAGGCGGAGATAGAAGCCTTCTACGCGGAGAATTCCGCCAAATTCATTCTGGAGCGCCCCGTCATAAAGGCCCGCTACCTCATCATCCCCTCGGATTCCCGCCAACTCAGGAAGATAAAGGCAATGATGTCTTCGCAGGACGACACTGAGGTGACCGAGGCCGAGCAACTTGCATATACATCGGCCATAAAATATGCCGATATGTCCGATACCTGGATGGACGCCATCACCCTTGGGCAGGAACTGAGCGTGGATTACAAGATCCTCCTCTCCTCCATCAAGAACGACTTCTCCGAGATAAAGGACGATTCCGGAAATATCCATCTGGCATACATAGTGGATATGGTTCCCGCAGGCAGGACCGCCCCGCTGGAGTACTGCCGTGAGCGCATCAGTGACCTTGTCCTAAGCGCCCGCCGTCACAATCTCCAGATAGCCCTGGAGGAAAGCCTCCTGGAGGAAGCCCGCAAGAATAACAAATTTGTAACTTACTGATTATGAAACATATATTCCTCTTCTCCCTTTGTCTTCTTACGTGTGTGAGCGTAAGCGCCCAGAAATACAAGGGCATAGTGGACAAAACCGTGGCAACAATCGGCGGAGAAGTAATCCTGCTTTCGGACGTGGAGGCCGAGGTCCAGCAGATGCGCGCCGGCGGTTCCTCTTCCGACAAAGACATGCGCTGCGAGATCCTTCAGAATATGATGGAATCCAAACTTTTCCTTATGCAGTCACGCCTTGACTCCCTCACCGTGAACAACGATATGGTGGAAGGCAACCTCACTCAGAGGATTGACTGGTTCCGCACCCAACTGGGCGGTGACGAGGAAATGGAGAAATACTTCGGGAAGCCCCTCTACAAACTGCGCCAGGAGTGGCGTAAAGCCCTTGAGGAGCAGAGCCTTACGGAGCAGGAAAGGTATCAGGTGGCAGACCGCATCCCGGAGGTTACCCCCTTCGATGTCCAGCAGTACATGGACAGCACAGCAAAGGAAGATCTCCCCGTGGTGCCAGTCAAGTATCAGTTGAGCCAGATCTGCATCTACCCCGACAGAGAGGCTGCCGCAGTTTCCGTGAAGGAGAAACTCCTGAACCTGCGTGAAAGGATTATCGGCGGGGAAAAATTCGCAACCCTTGCCCGCATCTACTCCGAGGACCCCGGCAGCGCGCGCCGCGGCGGAGAACTTGGAATGGCCTCAAAGTCCATCTTCTGGCCGGCATTCTCCGACGCCGCAATGGCCCTTAGGCCCGGAATGGTGTCCCAGATAGTGGAAACCCCGGACGGCTACCACATCATAGAGGTCCTGGAAAAGAAGGGAGATATGTTCAACGCCCGCCATATCCTCCTCAAGCCCCAGTATACATCGGCCGACAGAGAAAAGGCCTTTGCCAGACTTGACAGCATAAGGACGGAGATCCTGGCCGAAAACATCAAGTTCGAACTTGCCGCCCGCTTCTTCTCCGAGGACCCCGCATCCAGAACCAACGGCGGCCAGATGGCAGATCCCGCAACCGGCAGCGCCTACTTTGAGATAGACCAGCTTAAGCCGGCCGATTACGCCGCCATCAAGGACCTTAAACCCGGAGAGATATCCGGGGCCGTGGAATCCCTTGACAACGAGGGCTACCTCCAGGGCCGTCAGGGGAACCTCGTCTATAAGATAATCCGCGTGGACAAGATCATCCCCGCACACACCGCCAGTTTTGAAAACGACTACACCCAGATCCTTGAAGGCGTGCGGCAGAAAAAGCAGATGGAGGCCGTGGACGCCTTCCTGGAAGACAAGATAAAGAGCACCTACATCATCATCGATCCCCTCTTCAAGGAGTGCGAGTTCTCACGTGAAAGTTGGAACGCCCGTAAGTAGTGACCCCAAGGACCCTTCATAGGCATCTGACTGCGCTGGCGCTGTCCGTGGTGACGGCGTCATCGGCCCTTATGGCGCAGGACAAAGTGCTGCTCCTGAAGGCCGAAAGCGCCCAACTTCTGGAAATAAACGGGGAAAGTTTCCGCAAGGTGACGGGGCCGGCAAGGTTCCTTCACAACGACACATACCTTCTCTGCGACACGGCGTATTGGAACATCAACACCAATATCATAGACGCAATGGGGAACGTGCGCATCATCCAGGACCGCACAACCCTTTCCAGCAACACCCTCCAGTATGTGGTGGACCAGGACCTGGCGCGTTTCCGCGGAGACCTTGTGCAACTGGTGGACCAGGACAAGAACACCCTCCGCACCAAATACCTTGACTACAACACCAAGGACTCCGTGGCCGTCTTCCAGGACGGCGGCGCAATGCGTGACAAGGACGGACAGGTGATAGAGAGCCTTTACGGCACCTACGATTCCAAGGCAAAACTCTTTGTGTTCAACGACCAGGTGAACATGTACATGGACACCACGTTCATAAAGACATCCCGCCTGGAGTACCGCAGTGACCTTTCCACCGCCTGGTTCGGCTTCAACACGGATATGTGGCAGGACGACAAGATGCTCAGCGCCGATGACGGCTGGTACAACCGCAAGGACGAACTTTTTATGTTCCGGAAAAAGGTTCACACCCTCACCAAGGAGAAGGAGACCTGGTCCGATTCCGCGTACTACTACAGGGCCCTCAACAACGTGGAACTGCTGGGCAAGGTGGAGGTTATGGACACCGTCCAGAATATGTTCATCCTGGCCGGATACCTCCAGTGGATAGACTCGCTGGAGCAGGCCACCCTTACGCGTGACCCGGCAATTATGTCCGTTATAGAGGAAGAGGGCCAGAAGCCGGATTCCCTGTATCTTGGGGCCGATACCCTGGTGTACCGCGCCTACAAGAAGTTCGAGATTCCGGAGGCCTGGATAAAGGGCTCAGAAAAACGGCTGGCCGATATTTCCGGAGACGCCATTATGGAGTACAGGCGCAAAGCCGCCGAAGCCGCTGCAAAGGCTGCGGCCGATGCTATGAAGGACGACCCCAACCGCCCGCCGCAGGGCGGGGCCAGATCCGGACGGAAGGCCCCCGGCGGCGCTTCCGCGCAGACTGCCGCTCCTTCATCTCCGGCCCCAAGCACGCCTCAGCCCCCTAAACCGGAACCTGCAGACTCCATTCCGCCGGTTCTGGATTCCCTGCCGCCGCTGGATTCTCTCCCGCCGGTCCTTGACTCCCTGGGCGTTCCCGCAGACTCTCTAGGCGCTCCCGCTGATTCCCTGGGCGTTCCTGCAGACACCCTGGTGACGCCTTCGGACACCCTGGTGGCACCTTCGGACACCCTTTCCGTCATTCCCGGCCCCGACCGGGAATCTCCCCCGGCCGATTCTTTATCGGCCCCGGCAGACTCGCTCCTGACGCCCAAGGACTCCACGAAAGTGGGCTTCATCTGGGGCAACAAGGACGTGAAGATGTTCCGCCGGAATATGCAGATGAGAGGCGATTCCCTGGCTTACAGCGACCTTGATTCCCTTGCAAGGGTGTACAAGGACCCCATATTCTACACGGACGGGAACAGGCAGTACGCCGCAGACAGCATCTACCTTGTCATCCGCAACAAGCGCACGGAGAAGGCGCACCTTCTTTCCAACGCCTTCATCACCATCCAGGAAGACACCGTGAGTTTTGACCAGGTGAGCGGCACGGAGATGGTGGCATACTTTGACTCCAGCCAGGTGCTCACGCGTTTCGACGCCCTTGGAGGTGCATCCAGCATCTTCTTCCTGGAAGAGAACGGCGCGCTTGCAACAGTCAACAAAGTGGACTCCAAGATGCTCTACGCGACGTTCACGGACGGCGAGATAGACCATATGTACTACTATGAGAATCCCAAGAACGACGGCTATCCTTCCGTCCAGCTTCCCAGTCAGGAACGCCAGTTGAAGGGCTACCGCTGGGAGCCCGAAAAGAGGCCGGATTCCCCTGCCGCAGTAACGGCGCTGAAGCCCCGAAAGAGCCAGCGTACCTCATATCTTGCGCGCCCGCATACCACCTTTACCCAGACGGAAATCTACTTCCCCGGCTATATAAAGAAGGTTTACCGGGACATCGCCATCCGCGACTCCCTTGAGGTTGTAAGAAAACAGGCCCAGGCGGCGCTGCAGGACTCCCTCGCAGGGGTTGTTCCGGATTCGCTGGACGTTCAGGCCGATTCCCTTGGCGTAGCGGCAGACTCCCTGGCGGCGGGCGCGGATTCCCCGAAGACAGCCCTTCCGGACAGTTTGCAGGCGGGTACGGATTCACTCTCCGCAGCGGCGCCTCACGTTCCCACACCCGCCGAGATAAAGGCCGCGGAGAAAGCCCGCAAGGCCGAAGAAAAGGCCAGGAAGAAGGAGGAGAAACAGAAGGCCCTGGAGGCCAAATGGGCCGAGGAAGACCGCCGGTATGAGGAAAAGCAGGCGGCAAAGGCCGCCCGGAAACTGGAGAAGGAGCGGGCCAAGAAACTGAAGATGCTTCGCCGCCTGGAGAAGAAGTCCCTCCGTGAGCAGAAGCGGCTGGAAAGATACATCGCCCGCGAAAGGGCCAAGGCGGCTAAAAAGAAAAACAAAACCAAACACTGATACTATTATGAAAAAGACAGTTCTTGTTTCCGGAGGCGCCGGGTTTATCGGCAGCCACGTAACCGTAGAGCTTATTCAGGCCGGCTATGACGTAGTTGTGGCCGACAACTTCTCCAACTGCGACCGTACCTGCTACGAGGGTGTGAAGAAAATCACCGGCCGCGAAGACCTTCCCCTTGAGGTTATGGATTTCTGTGACCTGGATGCCGTTAAGGCTCTCTTTGGCAAATACCACATTGACGCCGTCATCCATTTTGCCGCATACAAGGCCGTGGGTGAATCCGTGGAAAAACCCCTTATGTACTACAAGAACAACCTGGTGAGTTTCCTCAATGTTCTTGAGGTGGCTCAGGCCACAGGCGGTTGCAACGTGCTGTTCTCTTCATCGGCCACGGTATACGGAGAGCCGGATTCAGTTCCCGTGACGGAGGCAACTCCCCGCAAGCCTGCCGCATCCCCTTACGGCAACACCAAGACAATGTGCGAGGACATCCTCCACGACGCAGTGAAGGCTTCCGGCGGCGCGCTGAAGGGCATCCTTCTCCGCTACTTCAACCCTATCGGCGCACATCCCAGCGCCCTGATCGGCGAACTTCCCCGCGGAGTCCCAAACAACCTGGTTCCCTTCATCACCCAGACCGCTATCGGCAAACGTGAGTGCCTCAATATCTTCGGCAACGACTACCCCACCCCGGACGGAACCTGCCAGAGGGACTTCATCGACATAGTGGACCTTGCACGCGCACACGTGTTTGCCGTCACCCGCATGATCGAGGGCAAGATGAAAAAACCCGTGGAGATCTTCAACGTGGGCACCGGACGTCCCCTGAGCGTTATGGAACTGGTAAACGCCTTCGAGAAAGTGAACGGCGTGAAGGTTCCCCACAAGTTCGCTCCCCGCAGGGCCGGCGACATCACCGCCATCTGGGCCGATCCAACCCTTGCCAACACGGAGATGGGCTGGAAGGCCACCCGCACCATAGAGGAGACCCTCAAGGCCGCCTGGGCCTGGGAGTGCCGTCTTGCAGGAAAATAGGATTCCGGGCAATGCCCGCCCGTAACATCTGATGCGCCCCTGGCGAGGCTGGACTGAGTTTTGGGACTTGATAGTATGAGAAAACGGGAAATATGGATTTATGCTGCAGTGTGGACGCTGGTCTTCACGGTGTCCATGCTGCTATCAGGGTTTCGCGGCGCACCAGATGGGGCCAGCGGTTTCAACTGGAGGGCCGTCATGGAGGTCTGGCGGCAGATCATGCCCGTTTTCACTCTATTTGTCCTTCATGACATCACGGCCCAATACTGCATAAAACATAAGCAGCCGGTCATATATGCCATAATTGCCCTGATACTTGCTGGCGGTTATGCTTATTACTGCATCACTTTATCCAGATCTCCGGAAATGGGAATAGGTCCCGGCCCCGGAACTGGACCAGGACCGGAACATGTCATGGGCCCCGGACAGCATCAAGGTCCCCCTCCCGGCATGCAGGGGCCGCCGCCCGGAGGCTTCAGACCCATTCATCCGGAGTGGCTGAAGTTCATTCTGGGCCTTCTTCTCATTGGTGTCAACCTTGGCCTCAAGGCCTTTTTGAACATGTATGAAGGCCAACGGAGATATCAGCAGCTTAAATCGGAGAACATCTCCATCCAGCAGGCACTCCTGCAATCGGCCGAAAAAACATCCACGGAGGGCAAGACGGTGCTTAACTTCAAGGCCGGGCGCAGGACAATTCCCGTTTCGGCCGAAAAAATCCGCTATGTGGAAGGCATGAGCGAATACATAAAGCTGCATCTGGACGGGGAAGAGAGCCCGCTGGTGGCGCTTTACAATATGAAAAGGCTCTTGGAAGAGCTGCCCGCCGGGAAGTTCATGAGGATTCACCGCTCCTACATAGTCGCCCTGTCCCGCATACGGGAAGCCGGGACTTCCACCGTAACTCTGGACAGCGGGGAAGTCCTGCCCGTAAGCAGCACCTACAAGGCTGCACTCCGGGATTATCTGGCCTCCGGAAAGTAATATATTAATTATACCATCTTCGGCAATTCGCTGAAAAAAACGGCCCGTTCGCTGAAAAATACTGCACACAGGCGGGCTAAGGTTACTTTCGGCCGGGTTTTTGGTTATCTTTAACGCGGAATTATTAAAAGTGTAACTAAAAACCTAAGGCTATGAAGAAGGTTAGTGTATTCTTGCTTGGCATGACGATAGCCATGGCAGCCTGCTCCAAAGAGAGCATCATCAGTAACAGTGGAAGCACGGCTTCCACAACACCTTCTACAGACACAGACTCGTTTGCAAACGACGAGGATGAGATCTCAAATACCAGTTTCGACCGCACAATCTCCATTGTGTGGAGTTCTTCCGGCGCCACCGTCACAGGTGATGCCAACGGCATTGTCTCCGTTAGCGGGGCCGATGTCACCGTAGACAACACCGGCACCACGGAAAAGGTGAAGTATGAACTCTCCGGAAGCTCATCCAGCGGTTCCCTGAAGCTGTATTCCAACAACAAGCAGGCCCTTGTCCTTAACGGCCTCAGCCTCACAAACCCCAGCGGCGCTGCCATCAACAACCAGGGCAAAAAACGCTGTTATGTGGTAGTTAGCGGCACCAACTCACTTGCCGACGGTAGCTCTGCGGCATATTCGGCCACAGGAGAAGAAGACCTCAAGGCCGTGTTCTTCTCTGAGGGCCAACTCCTCTTCTCAGGCAGCGGCAGCCTCACCGTTACCGCAAACAACGCCCAGGGCAAGGCCGGCATCACCTCCGACGACTACGTGCGCGTGCTGGACACCCCCACCATCACAGTCACAGCCGGAAGCAGCGCAGGGCATGGCCTCAGGGGGAAAGACGCCGTTGCCGTTGACGGCGGCACCCTTAGCATCACCGTGGCGGCAGCCATGAAAAAGGGCATCACCTCCGACTCCCTGGTAGTCTTCAACGGCGGCGCCACCACCGTAAAAGCCACCGGCGGCACTGCCTATGACTCAGAGGACTCTGACTACAAGGCTTCTGCTGGAATCAAGGCCGATGAGGTGTTCAAGATGAACGCCGGCACCCTCACCGTCACAAACTCCGGCCAGGGTGGAAAAGGCATCACCGGAGACGCCGTGGCATACTTTAACGGCGGCTCCGTGGAAGTGACCGTAACCGGCAGCAATTACGGCTCCTCCTCCGGTGGCGGCGGCGGATTCGGCCCCAGGGCAACAACCACAGACAACTCAAAGAGCGCAAAGGCCATCAAGTTCGACGGAGACATCCACTTCAACGGCGGCACCGTAAACGCCACGGCATCAAACCACGAGGCCATTGAATCAAAGGGCGCCATGGACATCACCGGCGGTGCGGTTTACGGCTTCTCAAAGGCCGATGACGGCATCAACAGCGCCGGAAACCTTACCATAACAGGAGGCAGCGTGTGCGCATATTCCACCGGGAACGACGGCATGGACGCCAACGGCAACCTGTACATCAAGGGAGGTTTTGTGTACGCGATCGGCACATCTTCCCCGGAAGTAGGCATTGACGCCAACTCAGAGGGCGGATACCAGATCTACCTCACGGGAGGAACTCTGGTTGCAATCGGCGGCCTTGAAAACGGCGCATCCCTCTCTCAGAGCTGCTACAGCGCTTCTTCCTGGAACAAGAACACCTGGTATTCAATTACCGTTGGAAGCACTACCCACGCCTTCAAGACCTCTTCAAGCGGCGGCAGCGGAATGGTGATATCCGGAGCCTCACAGCCCAGCGTCCAAAGCGGCGTCACCACCAGCGGAGGCACCTCCATCTGGGACGGAATGGGCGTACTTGACTGTAGCGCAAGCGGCGGCTCTTCCGTGAGCCTCAGCAGCTATTCCGGAGGCGCCGGAATGGGTGGCGGCGGTAACCCGGGCGGCGGCCCCGGCGGAATGGGCGGAATGGGCGGAATGGGTCCCGGCGGATGGTGATAATATATAAACAACAAAGCCATGAAACTCAAATATTTACTGCCGATTATAGCCACTGTGCTATTGGCCTGCAATAAGGAAGATATCCTTCCTTCGGAATCCGATGTCACGCCTTCAGAGACAACCCTGACAGACCCTGAACTGTCCTGGAGCGCATCTTCGTTCGAAGCCCAAATTGGGGAAGACAACACCTTCCCCACCCTTTCAAATGAGTACAAAGTGACGGTCACGTACTCCTCCTCCGACACCGATGTCGCCACCATCGACTCCGACGGCAACATCACCCTTCTTTCGGCCGGAACAACGTCCATCATGGCAAGCTCGGCCGCAACGTCAACCTACTCTGCAGGAAGCGCATCCTATGCCCTCACGGTCACAAAGGCCGGGGACGGTATCTCCTGGAGCGCCTCCGCCTGCACGGTGACCTACGGAGATGAAGACACCTACAGCTTCCCCACCCTCTCAAATCCCGGAAGCCAGAGCATCACCTACACCTCCTCCAACGAGTACGTTGCCACCATTGCCGAAGACGGCACCATAACCATTGTGGCCGAAGGTGAAACCACCATCACGGCAACCGCCGAGGCAAACGACGCCTATGAGTCGGCATCGGCCTCATACACACTTACGGTGGAGGGAGACCTGGAGAGCGCCGGACTCAGCTGGAGCGAGACCGCATATACTGCAACCCTGGCCTCCAGTGAGAACTCTTTCCCGGAACTGAGTAACCCCAACAGCCTCACCGTCACCTACTCTTCCTCGGATGAGACAGTGGCTACAATCGACGCTTCTTCCGGTGAGATTACCCTTGTGGCCGAAGGCACCGTGGCCATCATAGCCACTTCGGCCGCAGACGACACCTATGCCGCGGGAAGCGCCTCCTATACGCTCAAGGTGGTGAAGCAGACCGTAACGCTTGAGTGGAGCGCCTCAAACTTCTCAGTGGTGCTGGAAGAAGGCTCCAGCAGCTATCCCACGCTTACCGTAAGCCCCTCGGAAGTGGCCTCCGGAATTACCTACGCTTCGTCCAAGACCAGCGTCGCAACCATCGCATCGGACGGCACCATAACCCTTGTGGCCGCCGGTTCCACCACCATTTCGGCAACATTCGCAGGAGACGACACCTATAAGGCGGGAAGCGCAAGCTACACGCTCACAGTCACTTCCACAGCCGACGACGGTGCCGTTACCACAACCTTCGATTCGGCCGGGGACACTTCCTCCGACGACGACATCTCCAACACCACGTTCACGCGTCTGGTAACGGTGACTTATTCGTCCTCAGGCGCTTCCGTAAGCGGTTACAGCGCCGTGGCCGATGTCATGAACGTGAGCGTGAGCGGTGCGCAGGTTACCATCACCTACACGGGCTCCGAAAACGTGGTGTACAAGCTCACCGGAAGTTCCTCCAACGGCTTTTTCAAGCTCTACAGCTCAAAGAAACAGGCCCTGTGGCTTAGCGGACTGTCCCTCACATGCACCAGCGGCGCCGCCATCAACAACCAGAGCGGCAAGCGCACCTTTGTGTACGTTGACGGCACAAATACCCTTGCCGACGGCTCCAGCGCCGCCTACAGCACCTCCTCTGACGAAGACATGAAGGGCGTGCTGTTCTCCGAAGGCCAGCTTTGCTTCTCCGGAAGCGGCAGCCTCACCGTGACAGCCAACAACAAGCAGTCTAAGTCCGGAATTATCTCCGACGACTACGTGCGTGTGCTGGGCAGTCCCACCATCAAGGTTACGGCCGGCTCAAGCGCAGGACACGGCATCCGCGGCAAGGAATATGTCCAGCTCAGCAACGGCACCCTCAACGTAAGTACTTCGGCTGCAATGAAAAAGGGTATCGGCTCTGACGGGTACGTTCTTGTGGAGAATGGCACCCACACCATTACCGTTACGGGCGGTGTGGCTTATGACTCCGACGACGCCGAATACAAGGGCACCGCGGGCATCAAGGCCGACAACTACTTCGGCATGACCGGCGGAACCGTCACCATCACCAACAGCGGTGCCGGCGGAAAGGGCATTGCAGCTGGCAGCTACGACTACGTAAGCACCAACAGCACAGCCATTTCCGACAGCTATATGACAGGCGGGACGCTCAAGGTCACAACCACCGGTTCAGAGTCCAACGATGTTTCCAGCAAGGCCATCAAGATTGGTTACAAACAGAAATCCGGCAACAGCTACCTCTACGGCGGCAACTTCAAGGTAAGCGGCGGCAGCATTGTGGCCAGCGCTTCTAAGAGCGAAACCATAGAGACCAAGGGCACCCTTACGGTTACAGGCGGTGAGATTTACTCCACTTCCAGTGCCGATGACGCCATCAACAGCTACGGCAACATGACCATAAGCGGCGGCTATGTGTACGCCTACACCACAAAGGGAGACGCCATGGATGCCAACGGTAACCTTACACTCTCTGGCGGATATGTGTTTGCGGTAACCACGGCCGGAAACCCCGAGGTTGCCCTGGACGCCAATACCGAAGGCGGCGCAAAGCTTATTATCAACAGCGGCGCAACCGTAGTGGCATACGGCGGCCTGGAGAACAACTATTCGGCCTCACAAACCGTGTACAGCATGAGCGGAACCGCCGGCAGCTGGAACGCTCTCTACAACGGAAGCTCTTTCATTGCAGCTTTCAAGACTCCGTCCGGCCTTTCCAGCTTTGCCGTGAGTGCTCCTTCCCTCAGCAAGGGCTACAAAGGCGTAAGCGTGGGAAGCACCACCTACTGCAACGGCATCTGGGCCACTTCCGGAATCTCCGGCGGCACGGCTGTCTCTCTCAGCAGCTACTCCGGCGGCGGCCAGGGCGGCGGAGGTAACCAGGGTGGTGGCGGCCCCGGCGGCGGTGGAAGACACTGGTAGTATTTATGTATTTTTCATATCTTTGCAACTATTATGAAAAGATTTATCATACTTGTGGCGGCAGCCCTGCTGCTTGTTCCCGGAGCTTTTGCCCAGGAAGCCCAGAAAATCAACAAGAAAAACCTTGTCATCAAGGAATGGAACACAGACCCTAAGGGCTCAAGCAAGGTTCTGGACCACGTTACCACATTTTCGGCCGAAGGAAAGAAGATTGAGGAGATTGAATATAACTCCGACGGCCAGAAGTGGCGCAAGCGCTTTGAGTACGGCCCGGACGGCAAGCTCTCCAAGGAACTTGTCTACGACTTCCGCAACCGCCTCCAGACATACAAGACCTTCGAGTGGAATGAGTTTTCCAGAAAAAAGGTCCAGTACACCTACAGCGCCAAGGGAAAACTCCTGAGCATAAAACAATACGAGTACATAGCCCAGGATGCCGGAAAATAGCACCACAGAGGCCCTTGACAAGGCCATCGAAGCCCTTCGGCCCATCACCCTTGAGGAGATGGACTCCGTGAAGCTCCTTAACAGGATAGACTCCAAGTACCTTACCAACGAGGCTGGGCTGGTGTCTGTCCTCAGGGATGCCGCGGCGGCAGGCTACCGGGCTCTTGTGGTGGAAGGGAAGAAAGTGAGCCGGTACACCTCCGTCTACTATGACACAGCCGGGCTCAGGATGTTCCTGGACCACCATAACAGGCGCCTTGTGAGGCAGAAAGTGCGCACCCGCACCTACGTGGAGTCCGGCCAGACCTTCCTGGAGATAAAGCGCAAGAACAACCACGGGCGCACCAAGAAAAAAAGGATGGAAATCCCCCAGGCCGAACTTATGGATTTCAGGGCCGATGCCGCTGCCTGCGAATATCTGGCGGCCAAATCCTGGTTCACGGTAGACCAGTTGTCCCCGGTCCTTGACACCCGCTTCAAACGCATTACGCTGGTGAATCCCGCAAAAACGGAAAGGCTCACCATTGACATGGCCCTTTGCTTCACAAACTTCCGCACGGGCCATGAAACCACACTTCAGGATGCCGTAATAATTGAGCTGAAGCAGGACGGCCGCGCAGAGAGCCAGATGAAAGGCATCCTCCTCGACAACCGCATCAAACCAATGCGCATCAGCAAATACTGCATCGCACTCACCCTCACGGACCCTTCGGCCAAAAGCGGCCGGTTCAAGGTTAAAGTGAGAAGAGTGGAGAAAACCATCGGCAAAAAACTTGTAATTATATGATTGATAAATTATTCCGCTTTGTTCAGGAGGACCTCTCCGCCTTCGGGGACGTAGATGTCGCGGACGACATGCTCCTGGACGTCCAAACCATCACGGACGCCATGATGACAACCGCCCAGAAGATTGGGGAACTGGGCATCCGCTTTGCCCTGAACCTCCTTGTGTGCTGGATCCTGGTGCACTTCTTCTACTACAAAAAGAGCAGGAGGCGTGACTACTATTTCACGTTCATCGTGTTCTCTTCGGCCATGCTTACCCTTCTGTACATAATGGGTAACGTGGAGGTTGGAGTTGGCCTTACGCTGGGCCTCTTTGCCATTTTCGGGGTCATCCGCTACCGCACGGAAACCGTTCCCATCAGGGAAATGACCTACCTTTTCATAATCATTGCCCTGGCGGCGGTGAACGGCCTTGCCCCGCTCTATCACGTGGTGGACATCGCCACCGCCCCGCACTATGTCCTTAGCTGGGGAAATGTGGGCGTGATGGCGCTTGTGAACGCCCTCATGCTGCTTCTGGTGTGGGTGCTTGAGAGCGAGAGCCTTGTGAAGCACGTCACCACCAAGCTGGTGCAGTACGACAGGATAGACCTAATTGTTCCGGAAAAGAGGGAGGAGCTTGTGGAAGATCTTGAAAAGCGCCTTGGAGTGAAGGTGGAGAATGTGGAAATCGGCCACGTGGACTTCCTGAAGGATTCGGCAATGATTAAAGTGTATTACAGGCTGGGAAAGGGTGAGAGCAATTCCGTGAACACCGTAACCCGCGCAAAAGATTACGTAGGATGAAAAAGATTGTTTTAGCACTGGCGCTGCTTATTCCCGCGGCAGCTTTCGGCCAGAGTTTTTCCACCGGCGGCCGCGCCTCCGTTGGCGTTGACTACAAGATAAAGAAGGGCCTTCACATCGAGGCCGAAGAAGAAGTCCGTGCGGCCGATTCCTTTGCCGGACTTGGAAGCCTCAGAACCACCCTTGGCGTAACTTACAAGCCGGTGAACTTCCTCAAAGTGGGATTGGGATACACCCTCATAAACCCGTATAAGATCAACAAGGAGCTTGACGACGACACCCTCTACAATGGCTTCTGGGCCCCCAGGCACAGGCTTATGGCCGATGTCACCGGGACTCTCAAGGCCGGACTGTTCAGTTTCTCTCTCCGCGAGCGCCTGCAGTTTACGCACAATGCCGACGATGCCATGAACGTTTACCAGAGCACCCGCAACGCCCTGGCGCTCAAGTCAAGAATCGGCGTCAAATACAAGGGATTCCAGTACGTGACGCCTTCACTTTCCTTTGAAGCGCGCGCTGCCCTCAACGACCCTTGGGGAGAAACTTCCGGCAGTGTCCAGACCACGTCAAACTCCAAGAGGGATTACTACGCCTACACTCACACCGGCTACACTCACGCCTACTTCAACCGCCTGCGCCTGAACCTTGGCGCCGACATCGAGCCTTCCAAACACCACACCATCACCCCGTATGTGATGTTTGACTACCTCATGGACTATGAGATTGACACAAACGGCTCCTCCAAGTGGGCCGAAGACGGCGTACGCCTGTTTGTAGACGGCACCGGCTGGGTTTACAGCACCAATCTCATCTTCGGGCTTAAGTATATGTATAACTTCTGATGATCAATGAGTTAAATGTATAGCGGTGCACCGTGTGGTGCACCGCTATACATTTAATATACTGATTATCAGATTATTGTCCCAGGCCTTTCTTTACGGCGGCGCTGAGTTCATCGTAGAGGGCGTCTGTCTTTTCAAACAGTTCCTTGCGGATGGCGGTGAAGCACACCTTGGGCTTCTCTGCGCCTGCGCTCTTTGCAACCTTCTCACGGAGATCATTGAAAAGGTCTACGGCCTTGTCAATAAGGTTTGCAATTTCGTCGGCGTTCTTGCCGGGGTTTACGTTCAGGAAGAGGGTGCAGTCATCTACGAATGCGCCGATCACGTACTCAATGTCTTTTTTGATGTCTCTTAAATTCATATCTCTCTGAATTAATTCGGTGCAAAGATAGTCATTTTTTCTGGAATAGCGCGCTGAATTTACCAAGGCGCTTCATTACCTTGAAGACCAGCCAGTCCGGGAAATGGCGGAAAAAGGGAATGGAGAGATGATTGATAAAGCCCGGCATACAGGTTTTCTTCTTCCCGAACATCCTCTTAAGGGCCTTTGAAGCCAGTTTTTCCGGCGGAAGGCTTATGCCAAGGCGCACAAACAGGCGGCGAAGCTTTGGAGACAGCCCGTACAGCCCCGTATCCACGGCTCCGGGGGTTGCCACGGTGACGCCCACGCCCATGGGCCTGAATTCATACCATATGGATTTTGAAAAACTGTAGATATACGTCTTTGTGGCAATATATGTGTGGATTCCGGGAAATTCCATCCATCGGCAAAGGGAAGACATATTGAGGATGTATCCGCTCCCCCTTTTACACATATCGGCCCCAAAGAGGCGGCAAAGGCCGGTCATGGTAACCACGTGGAGCATAACCATGGCCTCAACCTTCTCCGGAGGGGTTGCGCAGAGGGCGTCAAAGAAGAAAAAGCCGGCGTTGTTGATGAGGATGTCTATTGTGAGGCCCTCCTTTGCGGCATAATCGTACACCTCCCGTGCAGCATCCTGCCGTGCAAGGTCACAGCAGAAAGGCAAGGTCCTGACCCCGTAGGACTGGCTTATCTCCTTTGCGGCGGCGTCAAGTTCCTTTTCCTGATTGGAGACCATCAGGATGTCACAGGAATAATCCCTTGCGAGAATGATTGAATACTGAAGGCCGATCCCGCTGCTTGCCCCCGTAACCAGAGCCGTCATAATACGTCGTTAAGTAAGGAAAGAATCTGTGAGGGGGCTATCCAGGGGCCGATTCCAAGGGTTGAGGATATCTTGGAGACGGAGTCCGTGAAAAAAGGCGCGGCACCCCAGAAATGCGGAGCAAGGACACCGGGAATCTGCCGGAAGTTCTCTACCCGGGAATCCACTGTAAGACCGTGATTCTCAAGGAAACGCAGGAGGTTCTCCGTATTTACCACGGGGACCACGTCATCGGCCTTGTTGTGAACCAGGGTAATGTTCTCATTGAGCCAGGGCGCCCAGCCGCGGCAGAGGCGCTCACTGTCCATCGCCTTAAGGAACTTCCGGGAAATCTCGCTGTCAAGATCAAGAAGATCCGGGGTCACAAGGTCACTGAGACTGGTTGTCCCTATCAGTTCCCTCAGTTTGGGCGCGTTATAATCCCCTGATAAAAACCACTGGTCTATATTGCCAAGAAGGGGCTCCTTGAACATCTTTTCCAGCGGGATGCCCAACTTATAGAACTCGTTATACGCCAGCAGCACGCTTATTACGGTATCCGGCATGGAAGCCACTCCGGATGAGACCAGGAAACGGTATGTGGCCGATACATCATACAGCCCGCCCCCGGCAAATGTGCGGGTAAATCGGATCTCAGGGTGCTTCTCCGTAGCAATCTTAAGCGCGGCAACAGCCACCTGACCGCCCTGGGAATAACCCAGGTTGAAGATAACCTCATCCCAGGAATAGCCCATATCGGCAAGAAGTGTCCTGGCGGCAATGAGGGCGTCAATGCTGGCTTCTCCGTTTGTATCGGCAAGACCGTAGGCCTGATGCTTTCCCGCCGTTGCACCAAAGCCGTAATAGTCGGCCGATATTGAAATGAGTCCGCTTCCCACCATCATCTTCTGGACGGTAAGTTCACCCTGGGAGGGGCATTCGTCGTTCACATAGATGGTGATGTGATTGTAGAGGAAAAGGCCCCTGGCAGGCTTCTCCGGGGTTATCTCATCTCCTATCACTATGGCTCCGGACAGCGTTACAGGCTTACCGTAAGGGTCTTTGGACGGATACTCAAAGTTATAAGCCGTACAATTATTATCCTCATACCTTATGGTGTCTGTGATGCGGGCCGGCGGGAGTTCCTGCACCTTTCCTTCCTCCTCGGGCGTAACAGGATTGGCGCGGCTACAGGAAACCGCGCCAATTACAACAAGTGCAAATTTTAGAAACCTCTTCACTACAGGGTTTTCACAATCTGCTCAAGAGGCTTTCTCTCTGAGTGAAGTTCAGTGGGATTTCCCGCTCCTTCTGCGGGATGGCCGATTGCGAGGAGGGCGTAGATGCCGTGACCCTGGGTTTCAGGAAGAGCCTCACGCACCTTGCTTGGATCGAAATCCCATATCCACATATTTGCAAGGCCGGCATCCGTTGCCGTAAGCATAAGATGGGTAAGAAGGATAGCGGCATCTGTCTTGGCGGCATTCACGCCGTCGCTTTCACGCACCCAGGCCTCTTCATTACGGCAGCCAACGATAAGCACCACAGGGGCGCCATAGCAGGGGTGAACGGTGTGGAGGCGGGCCAGGGCTTCCTCGCTCTTGACAACCCAGATGCGGGTGGGCTGGTTGTTCCCGGCCGAAGGAGCCAGACGCCCTGCTTCAAGGATCATATGAAGTTTTGACTCCTGAACCGGATAACTGCTGAACGAGTGGCAGGAATACCGGCTTTCCAGGATCTGCATAAAGGCGTCGGAGCCGTAATGGTACTTTGTGATTTTGTTTTCCACGTCAGAGAAGGCTGCGCGGTTCTTGGTTTTGTTAACGTCGAAAATCCGACTCAGTAGACTCTTCTTTGCCATATGCTTTAGTGTATTGATTATCCGGTTACAAATATACTTTTTTAGAGATAGAAATCAAAACGCGCTATTTGAACAGCGCCTTCACAAGGGCAGGGATATCGGCCACCTTTACAATCTCAATGCCCTCAGGCTTTGTGTCAAAGTGGGTGTACGAACTCACGAAAATCCTTTTGAAACCCAGCCTGGCGGCCTCTACGGCGCGCCTTGCGGCCTGGGAGACGGGCCTGATTTCTCCGCTGAGGCCAACTTCGCCGGCAAAGCATACATCGGCCTTTATGGGGTAGTCAAAATTGGAGGAGAGCACGGCGCAGATGACGGCTAGGTCTGCGGCAGGATCCGTGATGCGGAGGCCGCCGGCCATATTGAGGAACACGTCCTTCTGGCCAAGTTTGAAGCCCGCACGGCGCTCCAGCACCGCCAGAAGCATATTGAGGCGCCGCACGTCAAAGCCTGTAGCGCTGCGCTGGGCGGTTCCGTAGACGGCGCTTGACACAAGGGCCTGGACCTCGAAGAGGAAGGGCCTGTTGCCGTCCAGCATTGCCGATATTGCCGTGCCGGAAAGGCCTTCCTGATGCATGGGGATAAGCATCTCGGAGGGGTTTGCAACCTCCCTGAGGCCGGTTCCGGTCATTTCAAAGACAGCAAGTTCAGAGGTGCTTCCAAAGCGGTTTTTGATGCTGCGGAGCACGCGATACGCCCCGCGGTTCTCACCCTCGAACTGCAGCACCACGTCCACAATATGCTCCAGAATCTTGGGGCCCGCTATGGTACCTTCCTTTGTAATGTGGCCGATAAGTATGACGGGGATGCCGGAACCCTTGGCAAACCTTAAGAGCTGCGCGGCAACCTCCTTGATCTGGCTCACGCTGCCGGCGGTGGAGTCCACCGTTTGGCAGTACATTGTCTGGACGGAATCCACAATCATGAGGTCAGGAGCCACCTCCTGGGCCTGCTTGAGGATTTCTGCCATGTCCGTCTCACTGTAGATAAGGCAGTTGGAGCAGTCTCCGCCAAGTCTGTCGGCCCTCATCTTAACCTGCTTCACGGACTCCTCTCCGGTGACGTAGAGGGTTTTTAGGTCCGGACGTTTTAGCGGCAGTTGCAGGGAAAGGGTACTTTTGCCGATACCGGGCTCTCCGCCCATCAGCACCAGGCTTCCTTTCACGATTCCTCCACCAAGGAGACGGTCTACCTCCGGGCTGCCAAGGGACACGCGGTCTTCAACGGCCGTGGAGACGTCCTTGAGGGGCATTGGCCTTGCGCCTGCGCCGGGGACGCTCACAGAGGCCTTTTTGCCAGTTACAACTTCCTTTTCCACCATAGTGTTCCACTCCCCGCAGGCGGGGCAGCGCCCCATCCACTTGGAGTACTCGTTTCCGCAATTTGAGCAGAACCACAGAGTCTTTGTCTTACTGCTTACTGTAGCCATACAGACACAAATATACAAAAAATCCCGGGGCTTTCGCTCCGGGATTTTGTTTTTGAAGGTGAAGCTTACTTCTTGATAGCATCAACAGCTGCATCTGCGGCGGCGTTGATACCCTCAACAGCCTTCTCAGTAGCGGCATCCTTAACTGCGTCAACAGCCTCGTTGGCAGCAGCCTCGATGGCGTTCTTTTCTTCGCAGCACTCGGTCTTTGCTTCCTCTGCGGGAGCGGCCTCGGCCTTCTTGTTTGCGTTGTTACCGCAAGCGACTGCAGCAGCCATAAGGGCTACGATAGCAGCAGACATAAATACTTTCTTCATAGTACTAATGATAATTTAAAGTTAACTTTGGTGTGCTTTATACACTACTGGGCGCAAAATTATAATTAAATTTTTTAAAATCAAAGGTTTTTTTGAGAAATGTGCCCCGGGTACAATATTTGCGGCTGAATTCCGCTGTATGAAAAAGACAGATCTCACATCCAAAGACTTAGTCAAGTACGAGGGTAATTACTCAGAGGCCGCATTCTGGGAAAAAGTGAAGAAGATAGCCTCCAAGGCCGGGGTTAAAACAATTTATTACGCGCTGGTGCTGTATTACACACTTACGGACCCTTCAACCCCCGCCAAATACAAGGCTGTCATTATGGGAGCCCTGGGTTATTTCATCCTTCCTTTCGATTTGTTACCTGATCTTCTCCCGTTCGCCGGCCTGGCCGATGACTGGGCGGCTCTGGTGGCGGCGGTGGCCTATGTTGCATCGGCCATAACCCCGGACATAAAAAACAGAGCCCGAGCCAAGGTAACTTCCTGGTTCGGGCACGTGGAGGATTCATCGCTTGGGGATCTTCGCTAGTCTTTGAGGATAAGGGCCGATGCCCATACCTCGCAGCCTTCGGATCGGCCTACAAAACCTAATTTCTCAGTGGTGGTGGCCTTTATGGACACGCGGTCGGCGGTTACGCCAAGGATTGGCGCGAGGGTTCCACGCATTGTGCCTATGTGCGGGGCCAGTTTGGGCCTCTGGAGGGCTATGGTAATGTCCGCGTTGCCAACTTTGTAGCCCTTGGTGTGGATGAGGTCCACTACCTTTCTGAGGAGGATCTTGCTGTCCACGCCCTTCCATTCATCGGAAGTGTCCGGGAAAAGATGGCCGATATCCCCCAGTGCCAGACACCCCAGCAGGGCATCACACAACGCGTGGATGGCCACATCCCCGTCTGAGTGTGCCACAAAACCGTTTTCACTTGGAATATGCACGCCGCCAAGCCACATCGGCAGCCCCGGCGCTATTGCGTGCACGTCATATCCGTTTCCTATTCTTATATCCATAGATACAAAGTTACGCCTTTTCGCGGATATTCCAACTCTACCCTCTATTGTAATGCCGATGCGGTGGAGCCCAACCGCTTGGTTATCAATAACTTACAAGATTCTTTAGGATTACCGGTTTTCCCAAAGAACCTTGTAACTATCTGTGTTTAAATAATTTAGCCTCCACTAAACTATTTGGCCATTGCCGCCTCTAGAACGCGTAGATGACAATGTAGAACATCATCACGGCCGTGCAGATGAGTTTGGCGCCGGTTCCAAAGATAAAGCCCAGGAAGGCCCCGAAGGCCGATTTCAGCGATGTTCCGGTATCTTTTCCTGCAAAGACAAGTTCTGCGATGAACGCTCCCAGAAGGGACCCGAAAATCATGCCGATAGGAGGATAGATAAGGCCGATGAAAAGGCCTGCAATTGCGCCCCAGCCCCCGTATTTACTGCCTCCGGTAAGTTTTGTGAAATACGCCGGGACAATATAATCCAGGATACTGATTACAATCACAATACCTAGCCACACTAGGAGCATTGTTGTAGAGAGTGGTTCTCCGGCGGCATTGGTGCCAGAACCCCAGATGTAAAGGAGCAGCATGCCAAACCAACTTAGGGGCGGCCCGGGAAGGCCCGGAGCCACGCTGCCCACTATTCCTACTACGCCAAGAATGATGGCGGCTATTGCAATAAACGTTTCCATAGCACAAAAATATTCATTATCTTTGATGAAACAAAAAACGTGCAGAAACTATGTTTGCAAAGGAAGTTTATGTAAGAAGGCGTGAAACGCTGCTTCAGAAAATGCGTGAGGCCGGGCAGAGCGGTCTTATTCTTTTTATAGGTAACGCAGAGGCCCCCGCCCAGTACAGGGACAATTGCTATAAATGGCGTCAGGACAGCACCTGGCTGTATTATTTTGGTCTGGACGAGCCCAATATGGCGGCAGTCCTCAGCATAGATTCCGGCAACCAGGGCATCTTTGCCACAGACGTAGACATAGACGATATCATCTGGATGGGCCCGCAGGAATCAGTTGCTTCAAAGGCCGAATCTGTAGGCATTTACAAGACAGGGCCTTATGACAATTTGGCACCCTGGCTCAAGGAGCACGCCAAAGGACGCACCGTACATGTAATCCCTCCGTCCAGGTATTACAACACAATGAAACTTCAGAAACTGCTTCCCGGAGTAAAGCCTTCAGAGGCCCTTGTGAAGGCAATAGTATCTCAGCGCCTTATCAAGGAAGACATCGAGATAGCCGCCATTGACGATGCCTGCGCCCTTGGTTATGAGATGCATTCCGTGGGCCGGGATTCAATCAAACCCGGTATCCTGGAGCAGGAAATTGTGGGTAAGATGGAAGGCGTAACCCTTTCTAAGGGCTGGGGCGTTTCATTCCCCACTATCCTTACCCAGCACGGAGAAACCCTTCACAACCACCTTCACGACAAGATTATCGAGCCCGGAAAACTTATGGTCATTGATGCCGGTGCAGAGAGTAATCTCCACTACGCATCGGATTTCACCCGCACGTATCCAACTTCCGGAAAGTTCACTGCCAAGCAGAGGGATGTATACCAGATTGTATATGAATGCAACGAACTTGCATTCAGCCTCACTAAACCCGGTACCACTTACCGTGACGTCCACCTTGCCGTAGCACGCAAGATGCTGGACGGCCTCCAGGCCCTGGACCTTGTCCACGGAGACCTTGACGAGATGGTAGCCTGCGGCATCGCCGGCCTGTTCCAACCTCACGGTCTTGGCCACAATATGGGCCTTGACGTCCATGATATGGAGGACCTTGGAGAGAATCTGGTTGGATATGATCCTGACCAGACCCGTGCAAAGCAGCTCGGCCTTGGTTCCCTCCGTATGGCCCGCCGCCTTGTCCCCGGCCACGTAATCACTGATGAACCAGGCATTTACTTCATCCCGGCTCTCATAGAAAAGTTCAAGAAGGAAGGCCTTGGAAAGGACTTTGTGAACTACGCTAAATTGGAAGGCTACTATGACTTTGGCGGTATCCGTCTGGAAGATGACGTGCTTGTAACCCCCACCGGCGCCCGACGCCTTGGTCCCAATCGCCTCCCCATTGCTCCCAACGACGTAGAGGCGGCAATGGCCAAATAGCTTAGTGGAGGCTAAATTATTTAAACACAGATAGTTACAAGATTCTTTGGGAAAACCGGTAATCCCAAAGAATCTTGTAAATCATTGATAGCCAAGCGGTTGGGCTCCACCGCATCGGCATTACAATAGGAGGTTATTTCCGGATGATTTCTACTTCTCCGCGGAGGCCCAGTTTGATGATCTGGGAGGCGCGGCCGGTGCTCTGGGTATCCACGGACGGGGGCACCACAAAATCCACCGCGTCCTTGATCTCCTGGGGAATCTCAGAGAAGCGCTGCGGGGTAGGTTCACCGGAGATATTGGCCGATGTACTCACCAGCGGGCGGCCAAGTTTATAGGCAACCTGCTTGCACCAATCGGCCATAGGGATACGTATACCCACGGTTCCGTCCTCGGCCACGGCGTTCCAGGCAAGGTGCCAGCGGTCCCCGGGCTCTTCCTGTTTTCCGGCGATGGCGGCGGGGTAGATGATGGTCATGGGGGCGTCGTTCACCTCCACAAGGTCTACGGCTATGGAAGGGATCTGCTTCACGTATTTTGCCACCATATCAAGGTCACTGGCAAGGAGCACCAGGGACTTTGAATCCGGGCGGCGCTTAATCTCGAATATCTTTGCAACCGCTGCGGGATTTGTTGCGTCGCAGCCTAAGCCCCACACAGTGTCTGTGGGATAAAGGATGGTGCCGCCTTCACGGAGTACGCGGAGGGCCTCACCTAGAATCTCTTCCGGCTTCATTGAACTGTACTATTACTGGATAATGGTCTGAAAAATTCACCTTTTCTATGCGGTAACTCACCGCCTGAAGGTCTTTGGGGTAGAGGATGTAGTCAAGCCTCAGGAGCGGCCACAGGGCGCTGTAAGTGGCCCCGAAGCCCTTCCCCGCCCTCATAAAACTGTCCCTCCGGCCGCGGATGAGGCGGAAGTAGGTGTATGACAGGGGGGTGTCGTTGAAATCACCCGCCACAATTGAATGGACGGGGGCGGAGTCTATGCCCTTAAGGACTTTTGCAACTTGCCTGGGACGCTCCGTTATGGAACGGCGGAGTTTACGCTCGGTCTCCTCAACGTCCCTTTTCACAATACCTGGCAGGGAAATGTTGTAACTCTCAAAGTGGCAGTTGTATACGCGGAGGGTGGCGCTGTCAAGGGGAATATCGGCCCAGAGAGCCATGTTGGTGGACTTTTCAAAGTCTTCCTTCCCTTTGGCCGATGCCTTCCTACGCGTCAGCGTCACGTTTCCCGCGCGCCAGTTTTTGCCGGTGAGCATATAGTATTCCGCCTTGTAGCCCGGGAAATGCCTTCTGAGCCAACTTTCTATGGAAATGCTCTCCGGGAGGTAGAATTCCTGAAGGCAGATTATGTCCGCGTCAAGGGAGCCCACATAGGCAGCCACTTCCTCGGCAAGGGACAGGCGGTCGGCGTCTTTGGGGCCGTGCCGGAAGAGCCCCACATTATATGATACAACGGTGAGAGTGGGCTCAAGGGCCTCTTTCGGGGCCGATATCTGAAAGTATCGGCCTGCAAAGAACAGTGACGGAAGAAGCGCCAGCGCAAGCACCAGACGCGTCCTTGAACGCCGTACAAGGGCTATCACAAAAAGGATGAGCGTTGCCGGAAGCGCCACCGGATAGATAAGGCCGAAAAGGGTGAAGAACCAGGCCTTTTCAGGCGGAACCACGATGGAGAGATACCCAAGCACAAGGAGCGCCGTCAGCACCAGGGCTACGGTGCCGAACGAAAGGCTGGTAAACCAGTTGCGCTTTTTCCTTGGTTTCTGCTTTGCCATCAGTATCTGTAGAGTTTACCGCGCTTTTTCCAGTAAAGGATGGCGAGCCAGCCAAAGAGGGCGCCGCCAAGGTGTGCAAAGTGCGCAACGCCCATCTGCGTGCCGGTAATTCCGGTAAGGAGTTCTATGCCGATAAATATGATTACCATCCACTTTGCATCCAGCGTGACTGGCGGGAAGATCAGTGTCATCCGGGCCTGGGGATACAGCATCGCGAAGGCCACAAGCACGCCATAAACGGCACCTGAGGCGCCCAGGACATGGGGTATGCTGTTGTAGATGTAAAGAGGGTTGGTGCCGGGGTATTCCTTAAGCAACTGCTGCACCTGGAGAAATTCCACTCCGGTGTGAAGCGCCACGGCGCCAAAGCCCGTGATGGCGTAGAGGATGAGGAATCTCTTTGTGCCAAGCACCCGCTCCACAACCATACCGAACATCACAAGGGTGTACATATTGAAGAATATGTGGAAGAAGCCGTCGTGCATAAACATATGCGTGACGGGCTGCCACCAGCGGAAGTCCGTGGCAAACGGGAACGCCATAGCGAACGTGCCCTTCATAAACACGGGGTTTATGAGCGTTGCTACAAACATTATCACGTTAACGTAAAGGAGATTACGTGTTACGGGAGGTATGTTTTCCAGGAATCTTGCCATTATTGGAATTTCTTTTCTAGTTCTTCCAAGGCCACAATAGAGATGATCTTCTTGCCGGAAGGAGTGTATTCGGGGTTGTCGCTCTGCAGAAGTGCGTCCACAAGGCGCTGTGCTTCAAGCGGGGAAGTGAGTTTATCGCCGCCTGCAGCGCCCAGGAGGGCGAATTTCCCTGCCATTGCCTGCTCCATTACTCCGGGAAGGGAGGCGGAATCGTCAGAGAGGATGAGAAGGAGGTTTCCAACCATTTCCTCGGCCTTTCCGGGCTCTGCGCTGTAGCCTTCCGGGACACCGTTCACAACCACGCTGTCAGGGCCGAAAGGCGCTATGTCAAAGCCCAGTTTCCGAAGAGTGTCGCCGTGGGCGTCAATAGTGAGACGGCCTTCCACGCCAACTGTGACCGTGACGGGGAAAAGGGCCTGCTGGGACACGTGGGAATCGGCCGTAAGGGCCTTCAGGAGGCGGTCGAAAAAGAGGCGTTCCCTGGCGCGGCGAACGTGCACCACCATAAGCCCCGTTGCGCTTTGGGTAAGGATGTACTTCCCCTGGACCACAAGGATCTGCTGGGTGGGAAGGGTGCGGTTTTCAAACAGCGCGCCGTAGTTCTGGGATTTCTCCACGTGGGAGGAGTAGAGGCCCCCGGTGGGGCCGGGGGTGACACCCCCACCGTCATGCCCGGCCTGACCGGGCATCTCGCTGAAGGGGTCATAGTCCGGATCAAGGCCAACCGTAGGGGTGCTGGAAGGGGTATATTCCCTGAAACTTGTGCCGATAACCGGCATCTCCCGGGCCTCGGGGTTATCAAAGTCAATGTTGCCGGCGATGCTGGAGCGGCCCATAGCCTCCTTCACAGCGGCGAAGACGGTCTGGAAGAGGAGCTGGTCTTCCTCGAACTTTATCTCCGCCTTTGTGGGGTGGATGTTAACGTCTATGCTGGCGGGGTCAACGTCAATGTAGAGGAAGTACGACGGGGTTGTGCCCTCCGGAATCAGGTTCTCGTAGGCCTTCATCACTGCCTTGTGGAGGTAGGGGCTGCGGAAATATCGGCCGTTGACAAAGAAAAACTGGTTGCCAAGGGTCTTTTTGGCGCTTTCCGGGCGGCCGGCGTATCCGCGGAGGGAGGCTATGGTTGTATCGGCCTCAATATCCACAATGTCACCTACGATTGCGGGCCCCAGGAGGTCCTGGATGCGGAATTTGAAACTTTTTGCGGGCTTTACCACGTGGATGTCCCGGCCGTTGTGGGTGAGGGTGAAGCCTATGTCCGGGCGGGTGAGGGCCACCCTCTGGAATTCCTCAACTATGTGCCTTAACTCTACGTTGTCTGATTTCAGGAACTTGCGGCGGGCGGGGATGTTGAAAAAGAGGTTTCTCACCGCTATATTTGTGCCGATGGGGCAGGACACTTCCCTTGTTCCCTTGTTCTCGGAGGCCGACATCTGCACTTCCACGCCGGATTCCTGATCAGGGGTGCGGGTGCGGAGGGTTACATCGGCCACGGCGGCTATTGACGCCAGGGCCTCTCCCCTGAAACCGAAGGTTAGGATGTGGTGGAGGTCCTCCGGGGTGGCGAGTTTGCTGGTGGCGTGGCGCTCGAAGCACAGCACTGCGTCGTCAGGATTCATTCCGCTGCCGTTGTCTATCACCTGGATGAGGGTGCGGCCGGCGTCCGTCACGGACACCTTTATGTCCGTAGCGCCTGCATCTACCGCATTCTCCATCAGTTCCTTAACCACCGAGGCAGGTCTCTGGACCACCTCCCCGGCAGCAATCATATCGGCAATATTTTTCGGTAATATCTTTAATTCCATATTATCAAACGTTTCAGGTCACTACGTTGATTACCGAGGGTGGCCATAGGTTTTGGAGGGAATGGGACCTTACACTGTTACAAAAGTTCAAAGAATTTGGCCATAAAAATGAGGACTGCCACAATGAGGACCAGGGTGATGATGGTGATGACTGTATGGGCGGCACGCATATCGGAACGGGTTTTCATATAGTTGCCGTTGCGGAAGGCGCCGCGGAGGCTGCTGCCGGGGACGTAGGTGCCGTCTTTCTTGGCGGCTTCGTTGCTGCCATCTACGTCTCCGAACATTGCCTTGCGCTTTTCTTCTTCTGGGTCATAGTAGCGGGGTTTGTAGTTGAAAACCCTGTGGGGCTGGTTCCCGAAGAATCCAAAATTGAACAGACTGGCCATAACTCAATTCTTTAGTCTACAAAAATACCATTTTTTTGGCGGGTTTGCAACTGCGTGGGGCTTGGGCCCGGCGGAACCCCTACCGCAATGCCCCTTCCCCCCCCCCTATTGTAATGCCGATGCGGTGGAGCTTAATAAGCTGCTGCTCAGCCACTTACAGGATTGTTTGGGATTACCGGTAATCCCAAATGATTCCATAACACATTGTGTTTCAGCTACTTAACCCCCACCCGCCTCGGCGTGGTTTTTTATATTTGCACCTATGATACGTGAACTCACAGATTTACTGCTGCCGCGGGAGTGCATCGTATGCGGCAGAAGGCTTGGAGCAAGGGAGGAGCAACTGTGCATCTGGTGCGCCGCGGACCTTCCCCTTACCTACACGTGGGAACAGCCCCACAACATTATGGCCGACCGCTTCAACGCCACGCTGGAGCGGATAAGGGCACCTGATGAGAAGATGGAGTACTCCTATGCGGCCTCGCTTCTCTACTACCACAATGAGAACCCCTACAAGCGTATCCCTCAGGCGCTTAAGTACGGCGGGAACATTGCGGCGGGCCGATGGTTCGCCTCTCTTCTCGGGACGGAACTTTCCGGAGTGCAACACTTCAAGGACGTGGATACGGTGATTCCCGTGCCCCTTCACTGGCGGCGGAAGTTCAGCCGCGGGTACAATCAGGCGGAGGTTATTGCGGCGGAACTGGCCAAGGCGCTGGGAGCCAATCTCCGTACGGACGTTCTGAAAAGGGGACGGAGCACCCACACCCAGACCACCCTGGATGCCAACGAGCGGCTCCGGAACATCAGCGGCGCCTTCAGGGTGAGGCACAGGATCCCCGCCGGACATATCCTGGTGGTGGATGACACGTTCACCACCGGCGCAACGCTTTCCGAGTGCTGGATAACACTACGGAGAGCCCTGGGGCCCTCCGTAAGGATATCGGTTGCAACGCTTGCAATGGTGGAAGCCTAGGCCTTCAGCGCGCGCATGGCGTTGAGGACGGCAAGGACCGTAACGCCAACATCGGCAAAAACGGCCATCCACATAGTTGCAAGGCCCAAAGTGGCAAGCACAAGCACCAGGACTTTTATGCCGATTGCGAACCAGATGTTCTCCCTGGCGATGCGTATTGTGCGGCGGGCGATGCCTATTGCCGTGGCAATCTTGGAGGGCTTGTCGTCCATCAGCACCACGTCTGCGGCCTCGATGGCTGCGTCGGAGCCAAGGGCGCCCATCGCTATGCCGACATCGGCCCTGGTGAGGACGGGGGCGTCGTTGATGCCGTCGCCCACAAACGCCAGCGGGCCGTCGGGAAGGAGAGCCTCAACGCGGGAGACTTTGTCGGCGGGCAGAAGTTCCGCGTGGTACCTGTCCAGTTTCAGGGCCGATGCCACCGCCGCCGCCACGCTCTCCTGGTCTCCGGTGAGCATCACCGTCTCCTGTACGCCCGCGGCCTTCAGGGCCTCTATGGCGCTGGCAGAATCGGCCTTTATGCGGTCTGAAATGACGATGTGCCCGGCGTAGACGCCGTCTATTGCCACGTGAATGATGGTGCCGCTGTGATGGCAGGGGTGCCAGGCGGCGCCTTCGGCCTCCATAAGCTGGCTGTTGCCCACGGCTATCTTCCTGCCGTTCACAACGGCCCTTACTCCGTGGCCGGCGGTTTCCTCGATGGAGCCAACCTCGCAGTCGTCGGCCTCATCCGGATAGGCGTTCCTGAGGGCCATCGCGATAGGGTGGGTGGAATGGCGCTCCACGTGGGCGGCAAGGTGCAGAAGTTCCTTGCTGTCAACCACTTCCGGGTGAACGGCGGTAACCTCAAAGACACCTTCGGTGAGAGTGCCGGTCTTGTCAAATACTACGGTTTTTACCCGCGCGAGGGTGTCCATAAGGTTGGAGCCCTTGATGAGTATGCCCTTACGTGACGCTCCGCCAAGGCCGCCGAAGAAGGTAAGCGGCACGGAGATCACAAGGGCGCACGGGCAGGAAACCACCAGGAACAGGAGGCCCCTGTATATCCAGGTGACCCATTCTCCGGTGATTAGGCCGGGAATGACGGCCACCAGCATCGCCAGTGCCACCACTATAGGCGTGTAGATGCGGGCAAACTTGGTGATGAAACTCTCGCTGCGGGACTTGCTCTCGGCGGCGTTCTCCACAAGGTCCAGGATCTTCGCGGCAGTGGACTCGCCAAATGCCCTGGTGGTGCGCACTCTCAGTACGCCAGTGAGGTTCACGCAGCCGGAAAGGATTTCGTCATCCGGGCCGATAGACCGCGGCACGCTCTCACCCGTAAGCGCCACAGTATCAAGGCTTGAAGTACCCTCAAGCACAACACCGTCCATCGGCACTTTCTCTCCCGGCTGGATGAGGATGATTTCCCCGGGGGTAACATCTTCCGGTTTCACCACGGTCAGTTTGCCGTCCCTTTCCACACGCGCGCTGTCCGGGCGGATGTCCATAAGATGCTCGATGGACTTCCGGCTCCGGCCCTCGGCCATCTCCTCAAAGAGTTCTCCCACCTGGAAGAACAGCATCACGAAGACAGCCTCCGGGAACTGGGATTCCGCCCCTGGCATAAAGCCTATGGCAAGGGCGCCAAGGGTTGCGATACTCATAAGGAAATCCTCGCTTAGGGCCTCCCCGTGAAGGAGCCCCTCGGCCGCTTCCTTAAGGGTATCAAAGCCAACAATGAGGTAAGGCACAAGGAAAATGAGAAGATGCTGCCAGGTTGCCCAGGAGGGGGTGTTACGTTCAATGAGCCAGGCTGCAACAAGAAGCACCGAGGCCACTATGATTTTGACAAGACGGCCGTGGCCCTCTTCTTCCCCGTGGTGGTGGTGATGATGATGTTCGTGACCGTGATGATGATGGCCCTCGTGGCAGTCACAGTCGTGGTCGTGATGGTGCTCTTCGTGGGCTTCTTGATGCCCGTGGCAGTCACAGTCGTGGTCGTGATGGTGCTCTTCGTGGGCTTCTTGATGCCCGTGGCACTCACAGTCGTGGCCGTGATGGTGCTCTTCGTGGGCTTCTTGATGCCCGTGGCACTCACAGTCGTGGCCGTGGTCGCCGTGGTTATGATCTTCGTGGGCCCCGTGATGATGCTCACTGTGCTCTTCGTGGTGCACGTGGCACTCGCAGTGGTGGTCTGTATGATGAAGTTTTTCCATATCTGGTGTGTTTTTCTGATGCAAAGGTACGGGAAGGTTTCTGCAACCGGGTTGCAAATGTCACGGGGCCAAAGACGTCGCAGGTCCCACGCCGAAGTGTCGCAGGTCTGCAAAAAACGCCGGACCTGCGACGTTATTTTGCTCCTGAGGCCGATATGCGTCGCAGGTGACGCCAAAAACACAGACCTGCGACGAAACGGGCCACCACCTGCAACGAAAACACCACTGACCTGCGACGAAACGGGCCACCACCTGCGACGATACAACCTCCGCAGAGGTTTCAGGGCAATGACTTACACGTTTTTGGCGTTATTTGTGCGTTTCATTGCCCATTTGGTCAATGATTTACACGTTTTCGGCCGTTTTTGTGCGTTTCGTTGCCCCCACAAGCGGAGAGGAAGCGTTGGTGTCAAAACCTGTAGCCGCCCGCGGCTTCATGAGCGGGAGGGGCCCGGAGGCCGTGCCCTGCACGGGCGAACGGGAGGGACAAAGTGAGCGAAGCGAACGAAGGGTTTTGACACCAATGCTTCCCGCAGCGGGATGGGACAATGGTGTAGCCGCCCGCGGCTTCATGAGCGGGAGGGGCCCGGAGGCCGTGCCCTGCACGGGCAAACGGGAGGGACAAAGTGAGCGAAGCGAACGAAGGGTTTTGACACCAATGCTTCCCGCAGCGGAATGGGGCAATGGTGTAGCCGCCCGCGGGTCTGGAGTATGCTTCCCGCAGCGGGATGGGGCAATGGTTTTGCCGCAAGTGGATCCGGGATGTGCTGTCCGCTGGTGGGTAGTTGCCGGTGGAGGTTAAGCCATTGACAGACAGGCGGTTATGAGAGTGTATAGGATTACCAATAATCCCAAAAGACCTTACAAGCAACTGAGTAACAGAACATTAAGCCACACCGCATCGGCATTACCATAGTGGGGAACGGGGAGGGGAAAACTTCTGACCGGTGCGGGGATGAACGGCAGCAGCAAAATCCGCTTGTGGCATAGCAATAAAATTGCTATATTTGTAATCCTATGATTAGTGTACTGGGAATATTTAGTTTTTTGAGTTTCGGGTGGGCGGATATCCTGGATATCCTGATGGTGGCTCTCATCATCTTTTTCCTCATCAGAAGCATAAGAAAGGACTCCGGTATCCTCAACATAGTTCTCATCCTGGCGGTGCTGCTCATTCTGCAGGCGCTGGTGAAGGCCCTCAATATGAGGATGATGAGCGCCCTGCTGGGGGCACTCCTGGATGTTGGCGTGCTTGCCATAATCATACTTTTCCAGCCGGAAATCCGTCACCTCCTCAACCGCGTGGCCGTTCAGTCCGGCCTCTCCAGAAGGAGCGGTGAGATATTCAACAAACTGATGGGCATAAAGGAGGAATCCATGGGCTCTCAGTCCGTGGTGGAACTCTCGGAGGCCGTGAGGGCCATGGCCGCGGAGAAAACCGGCGCCCTCATAGTGCTCCAGCACAAGAGTGACCTGGATGAGTACAAAGCCACCGGAGATGCCTTTGAAGCGGAGATTAACCGCCGCCTCATCATGAACATCTTCTTCAAGAACTCCCCCCTTCACGACGGCGCGATGATAATAGTGGGAGACCGCATAGTTGCTGCACGCTGCCAACTCCCCATGACCGCCAGAAGGGACATCCCTGCCAATTACGGGATGAGGCACCGCGCAGCCATCGGCGTAACTGAAGACACTGACGCAGACGTAGTTGTGGTATCTGAGGAAACCGGAAACGTGTCATACGTCCACGGAGGAGAAATCCAGACAATAAAGAATATAGAGGAGTTGAGGTCCATTCTGGCCCACACTCTGTTAGCCAAGGAGGAAGCATAGGAAATGGATCACAGGCTGGAGGCCAAACTTGGCTTTGATAAGGTTAGGGCCGATATAAGCGCCCGCTGCTGCACGGAATACGCCTCGGACAGGGTTGGGACGGAGGAATTCTCCACCATCCCGGAGGAAATCCACAGAAGGCATCTTCTCACTGACGAGATGCGCCTCATCCTTATGTTCGAGGACGGCTTCCCCACCTCCGGCTACATAGACGCCATCCCGTTCCTGGAACCTATCGGCAAAAATGCCTCAATAGACCTCCTGTCCCTTGGAAAACTCCGCACACTCCTGGACACCTTAAGGAAGGCCCTCCACTTCTTCCACACCGTCAAGGAAGGCATCTACCCCAACCTCCAGCATATGGCGGCAGGGATAAGCGCCCCCGCGGAGGTAATGCAGCGGATAGACTCCATCCTTGACCGCCACGGGGAAATCAAGGACACCGCCAGCGACGAACTCTACAAGATCCGCCGCAGCATAAAGGACAAGGAAATTAACGTTTCCAAGCGTATGAACGCCATCCTGAGGCAGGCGCAGCAGGAGGGTTTTGCCGATGCCGACGCTTCCGTAGCAATAAGGGACGGCAAGATGCTCATACCGGTTTCATCGGCCAAAAAAAGAGCCTTCCAGGGCTTTGTCTACGACGAAAGCGCAACCGGAAAGACCACCTTTATGGAGCCCGCAGAGATTGTTGCGCTGCAAAACGAGATATCCGAACTCCACTTTGCCGAAACCCGCGAGATAGCAAAGATCCTCTATGAGTTCGCAGAGTTCCTGAGGCCCTTTGTGCCGGAACTCATTGACGGGGCCCGCCTCCTTGGAGAACTGGATTTCATCATGGCAAAGGCCAATGTTGCCCTCAGTTACATTGCCGGAATGCCGGTTGTGAGCGAGGACGGCGCCCTGAGGCTCCGTAAAGCCCGCCATCCCCTTTTGGAAAAGTCCCTTAAGCGTGAGAAAAAGGCCATTGTGCCGCTTACCATAACCCTCACGCCCGCAAAACGCATCCTCCTTATCTCCGGCCCCAACGCCGGCGGAAAGAGCGTGTGCCTAAAAACCACCGGCCTTCTGCAGTATATGTTCCAGTGGGGGATGCTCATCCCTACATCGGAAACGTCGGAACTGCCGGTATTTGACCGTATAATGGTGTCTATAGGAGACGACCAATCCCTGGAAAACGACCTTTCCACCTACAGTTCCTTCCTTACGGATATGAAAGCAATGCTCAGCGTAGCCGATTCAAAGACGCTGGTTCTCATAGACGAATTCGGCGGCGGAACGGAACCCGCGGCCGGCGGCGCCATAGCGGAAGCCATCCTTCACGAACTCGACACCCGCGGAGCGTATGGCGTAATCACCACCCACTATACCAACCTCAAACTGTATGCATCGGCCGCAGAATCCGGCGTCATAAACGGCGCAATGCAGTTTGACGCCGCCACGGTGGCACCTCTCTTCGTCCTGGAGCAGGGCCTTCCCGGCTCTTCCTTCGCCTTTGAACTGGCCCGAAAGATGGGCCTCCCGGAAACCATAGTTCACGACGCTGAGGAGCGCGCCGGAGAGCAGTTCGTAGGCATTGAGAGGAACCTCAGAAAGATTGCCAGGAGCCGCCGCGCCCTGGATGAGAAACTCTCCAAGATACGCGCAACGGATAAAACCCTCGAGGGCCTCACGGACCGCTATGAGAAGGAACTTGAGGAGATAAAGGAGATGCGCCGCCGCATCCTTGAAGAGGCCCGCGCAGAGGCCGAAAAAATAGTGAAGGAAGCCAATAAACGCGTGGAGGGAACCATCCGCGCCATCAAGGAATCCCAGGCCCAGAAAGAGGAGACAAAGGCCGCAAGGGCAGAACTTCAGGGCTTCCTTGGAGCCCTGGCAGAAGGTACCAGCAAACGGGAAAAGTACATTGACCGTAAACTCAAGGATGTCCAGGACCGAAAAGCCCGCGAAGACGCCCGCAAGAAGCGCCGCGCCGGCGGGGAAACCCTGAAGCAAATGGAGCAGGAGGAGGAGCAGGCCCGCAAGGAAGCCGCCTTCCGCAGCGCTCCCATCAAGGTTGGTGAGAAGGTCCGTATCAAGGAGAACGGAATGGTGGGAGAAGTTTCCAAGGTAAGCACCAAGGCGGTCACGGTAATTGTGGGCAATATCACCACAAAACTGCCCTTGGACCGCGTAGAGCGCATTACCGCAAATGAATACAAGGCAGTTGCCAAGGCTCCGGACCAGCGCCCCAGGCAGGTTTACGACACCGCCATAAGGGAGCGCAAGGCCAACTTCTCCACGGAACTTGACGTCCGCGGGGAGCGCGTGACGGACGCCCTGGAAATTGTAATGAAATATGTTGACGATGCCCTTATGTTAGGCGTCCCTTCGGTGCGGATTTTGCACGGAAAAGGAACCGGTGCCCTGAGGGAGGAGATTCAGAAGTACCTGCGCACTGTTCCGGGCGTTGTATCGGCCCAGGACGAGCACGTACAGTTTGGAGGAGCCGGTGTCACCGTGGTAAAATTTGAATGATATGAACGTTCTTAGAACAAGCAAGTTAGGAGAACTTGGAGAGCAGATGGCCTGCGATTTCCTGGAATCCCGCGGCCAGCACATACTGGACCGCAACTGGCGGGCCGGCCATCTGGAGATAGACATAGTGTCGGAGGGCCCTGACGGCCTTCATTTTGTGGAGGTGAAAACCCGTAAGGCTCCCGTCACCACCACCATCAGTGACCAAGTTAATCCCCTCAAGCAGAAGAGGATATCGGCCGCGGCGCTAAGATACCTGAGCGCCAAGCACCTTTACGGACAGGAGGTCTTCTTTGACGTTGTTTCCGTCACCGTAGAGCAGCAGGAAACCCTTGTGAGGTACTTCCCCCAGGCCTGGATACCAATGTTTGTATAACTAACCAACCACATAATGAATAACCATAGATACTGTGTAATTATGGCCGATGGCAGCGGAAACCGCTCCCAGTACGCCCTTACATATAACAGATTCCAGGGCGTAGTGCCGGATGAGAACATCCTGGTGGTAACGCTCGCAAAGTATGCCGATGAAGCCAGAAAGGCTCTGCCTATGCTCCCCCCGGAAAATATCCTAAGGGAACCTTTCGCAAGAAAAACGGCACCCTGTATGGCCCTGGCGGCATACACCATCCTTCTCCGTGACCCTGAGGCCGTGATTGTGGCCACCCCCTGGGACCTTGTGATCAGGGACGAATCCATGTTCGCCGAAACTGTCAACGAGGCCTTTGCCTACGTAGAGGAGCACGATGTCCTCATGACTCTTGGAATTGTCCCTAAATCGGCCGAGGTAAACTTTGGCTACATCCAGGTGAAGGAGGGCCGCAACGCTCACCTGATGGCAGGCCCGCTGAAGGTGAAAACCTTCACGGAAAAGCCCTCGCAGGAACTTGCAGAGGTATTTATCCGCACCGGAGAGTTCTTCTGGAACAGCGGTATTTTCATCTGGAAGGCCGATACAATTTGCCAGGAACTTGAAAAGTACGTCCCTGAAGTGACGGAACTTTTCCGCGGCTGGAAGGAGCACATCCTGGAGCCCGCCTTTGTGGAAAGGGCCTACAGTGAATGCCCCAAGGTATCACTTGACTACGGCGTTATGGAGCACACGGAACGCGCCTGGCTGTATCCCGCCAGGTTTGGATGGGCCGATATTGACAGGATTTAGATTCTCACGTCATACCCGGCCTAACCGGGTATCTTTTACCTCGTATACCAGCCCCAAGCCAAAACGAGGTCTATAATAGGGTTTGTAAAAGATCGGAGGTTATATTAAAATGTCTATATTGAACAGTGTGGACATATAATTCACCCCCGCATACTGAGCACTCTGTGACATCTTCTGATGAATATAATCCGGTGCTGCATAAGTGAACATTATACTCCGACTCATTAATTATCAATATAGCGTCTGATTCTTCCTCAACGAAGTATCCGGGAAAACTATCGGCTTCAACGGTTTCAGACTTATGGGCATCCAATTTAATATGGAAGGGATAAGAAACCAAATTAATTGAAACTGGGACGTCCAGTTCATTGTGGAATACAAAATATTCATCCGCGAACTCCACAATACTCCCTCCGCGCTCATAATCAATTTTATGATTGCTTACTTTCGAAATCTTTAGTATTGGGAAATACTTGTTGTCAGAAGGCGTTATCACAAGGCTCAGAGCATCTTCTCCGGAATCCTTCTTGAAGGAGCATTTGATATCCACAGTGATATCCTGAGGCTTCTCTTCCCACAAACCGGACCATGTTTTACACTCTATAGCAATTCCCGTTCCGGAGAAGTTAAAGTCGTTGCTTATGTCTATTTTGCCTATACTTGGAATCTTTGTCATGAAGCCTTTAGAACCGGATTCTCTCCATGAATAAAACACAGAAATGGACACGTCTCCACTCTCGGTTTTATCGAACTTTACATATGCATTCCGCGGATAAAGAATCTCCAATCTATCTTTTTGATAAGCTCCTACACTGTAAGCGACATACATAGTGTCAGAGCTGTTGATTATATTTGAGCCTGATACCATGTTATCATCTGAAACATTCTTTGCGCAGCATATGCAAGCGCATGCCCAAAATGCCAGAAAAAACAGCTTTTTCATAATAATAAAACGTTAATAAAGCAATACGCAAAAATATATAAAAATGAAATATATAACAATACTTCGGTAAAATTTAATGCGTAGCGAGTCGCCAGGCGACAGACTCCGCGATAATATACGTTTAACAACAAAAGTTCATTGAAAACAGGACCAAGTCCAAAACCCTGTGTTTCTTTCTCACCATAAACCTCACACACTTTATGGTTTCCCTGTGTCGATGGGGCTCATGTTACAGAAAATCAATCGTTTACCGGATTACATGGGAAAACCGGTAATCCTAAAGAATCACGTAAATACCTGCTATTTAACATATTAACCTCCACTGGATGACGCTATTCTGTATGTTGCCATTCCATCCAAAAGCCGGGCATATTTCCCGGATTCGCGGCACAATAAATGGCGATTAAAGGCATAAATCCTTGCCGCGAGTACAAGTAATCCTCATTCTGAGCGTTATAAGTGGATTTGCGGCCATGCACATTGTGGCCAATATAGCTACGGGTACTCTCCGCGTGCACTTATAGCATTAATCGCACGTGTTCAGTACCGGCCGGTACTCGCCGCACGCAAAAAAGGCATTAAACGTCCGTGTTGAGTACCGGCAGTAGGTGGCTAGGCCTTGTTTCCGAAACATGAACGACGCTGGGCGGCCCTGGAGTTGCCTGTGGGCAGGGGTGGTGCCTTTTACCCCATATACAGGAAGGTGGGTAAACGGCAAAATCGGCTCTACAGAGTATAAAGCGCCGTTTAAGTTTCTGAAGTCTGCCAGCACAACATATCCAGCCCTGCCCAAGGTACGTGATCATTTTGTTTTGCAGGGAGAGGGATATGCCAGAGCAAATTGGCAAAAAAGGGGATGTGCGGAGGCCGGTGTAGGAAGCGGTGACCGGATGTGGCATGCCAGGGGAAAAATCTTGGTCTTGAACCTGTCATGTCTCAGACGGGCATTGCGGAACTTGTTCGACGACGTTAGACGGGGCCAAAGGCCACGGCTAACCGTAAAAGGGCGCAGGGATTACAGGATGCCAGGTCGGGGCAGAGCATCTCTTACCTTAAAATATCGTTCAGAATACTGCTGGCGGCCTCGCGGGCGCCTTCGCCGGGGCCCTGGATTACCAGCGGGTAGGGGTGGAATGCACTGCGTACGATGATGGCGTTTTCCGTTCCGCGGAGGAAGAATGCGGGATGTTCCGGAGCAACACTCCTTATGCCGATTCCCGCCTCGTAGGACTTACCGTTTTTCCTTAGATATGCAACAAAGCGGAGGCGCTCGCCTTTGGCGCTGGCGGCATCGGCCTTTCTGGCAAGTTCCGGCTCATAGGCCTCCAGGGCGGCGTAGAAGTCCTCTACGGTGCCTTTGAAGGCATCGGCAGGGAGGATAGGTTCCACCCTTACATCTTTTTCTTCCAGACGTACGCCGGCCTCACGGGAGAGGATGAGAAGTTTCCTTAGCGCATCCTTTCCGCCAAGGTCCATACGGGGATCGGCCTCAGTGAGACCGGCCTCCTGGGCACGTCTTACCATGCTTGCAAAGGATTCCCGGCCGGGGAGATAGTCTCCCAGGATCTGGTTGAGCGTGCAGGAGACAACGGCTTCGATGGAGGTAACTTCGTCGGAACTGTTGGCCCCGCGGGAAATGGATTCCAGGATGGGAAGGGCGGCGCCCACAGTGGTCTCATAGCGCAGCGGAACACCGTTTTCTCGGGCGGCGGCGTGCATTGCGGCAAACTCCGGATAGGGCACTGCAAAGGAGCGACGGTTGGATGAAATAACGCCTATTCCGGCCTCCAGGAGGTCTGTGTAGCGCTTGTAAAGGGTTTCTGAATCTGTGCAGTCCACAAAGATGGAGCCCTTGGGAGCCACGTTGATGATGGCGTCTACGTAGGAGCCGGACGTGTTGATTACGGGATGGCCGGTGAGGTCAATTCCGTAGCGTTTGCTGTTGGCCTTACCAACTATTGTGAGGCGCTTTCCGGTGCGGGCCTCCACGTTCTCTGCCGCACTCTTTATCATATTGTAAAGGGCGTGGGCCACGGCGCCGTCTCCGGCAATGAAAAGGCTTAGTTCGCTTACGGGCAAATCCTGGAAAAATGCCCTGTGGAGGGCTCTCAGGGCCTGCTCCAGTACTTTATGGCGCACCTTGAGTTCAACGCCGGCATCCGTTTCCTTGATGCTAAGGGCCGATATCCCCTCTGTGAGAAGGGCCTTTTCCGCCCTGAGCACGCCGTCCTCGCCGGAGCCTACTACGGTTATTGTATCGGCCTGAGAAGCAACACCAATCCAGCCTTTAGGGCCTTCCTTACCGATGACTGTGTACTTCCCTTCCGGGGCAAAAGTGTTCTTGATTTCTATGTCTATACCGGCTTCCATTGCGGGGGCCACGGTGGGCGCATAAAGCACCTTTGCTCCGTGAGAGGCCATCTGGAGGGCGGCATTGTAAGTCATTGTGGGGATGGTTCGGGCCTGCGGGACCTGCTTGGGGTTGGCGGTCATTATGCCGGGGACGTCGGTCCAGATCTGGAGGGAATGGGCCTTTACGGCGGCGGCATAGAGGGCTGCGCTGAAGTCAGAGCCGCCGCGGCCGAGGGTGCAGACCTTGCCTGCCCCGTCCTGACAGATAAAGCCGGGGGCGATGTAAATTTCTGCGCCTTCCACGGCTTTTTGTATGCGCTTGTATGTCTCCTCCTGATTGTCCTTTACAACCAGTTTACGGGAGTCCAGCCACTTGGCATCATAGCCTTCCTGCCTGAGTTTGGCGGCAAGGATTGTAGTGGAAAGAAGTTCTCCGAAGGTAACCTGCTCTTCCTTTGGCGTGACGGCAAGTTCACGGAAAAGGCCGTCTATGCGGGCCTGGATTTCTTCCCGTTCCTCTCCGGTAAAAAGGCGTTTCAGTATGTCCTGATGGCGCTTCTGCATTTCCTTGATGGCCTTGGGACCGCCGTCAAGGAGGGCATCCGTGCAGCCGCTGATGGCGCTGGAAACCAGTATCACCGTACCCTTTTGCGCCTCCTTTTCAACTATATCCAGGACCCTGGACATAGCCGTTGCGCTGGCTACGGAACTGCCGCCAAACTTTAAAACCCTGTAACTCATAGCAGCTCTGAGAATTCGTGTACGCCTTTGAGGCCTTCGGTTTTAAGGGCAGCAACAACGGCGCCCTTGGCAAAACCCTCGCGGGAGAAGGCTTCGTGGCGAAGCGTGAGTTTGTCACAGCCGGAAGTGAGGGTGAGAGTGTGGATGCCGGGGACTTCGCCTTCACGGATGGATGTGATCTCTGGCTTTTCCCCAAGGAATCTCTCTACCAGTTCACCCATAGATTTTGCCGTTCCGGAAGGGGCGTCCAGTTTGTGGATATGATGGATTTCCTCAATCTCAGGGGTGTAGCCCGCGCCCTTCAGGATTTCCGATGCCTTTGTGATTGCAAGGTAGAGGGCATTCACGCCAAGGGAGAAGTTGGAGGCATACACCATAGGTGTACCGGCATCGGTGAAGGCTTTGATAACATCGGCCTTGATGTCATTCCAGCCGGTTGTGCCGATAACCGCCGCCTTGAAGTTCTGCGCTATGAACGGGTAGTTCTTCCGAAATGCCTCGGGGGTGGTGAAATCAATGCACACGCACTCCTTGGCAACATCCTTGGGGGTTGCGGTTATGTCCTCACTGGCATCTACCAGCTCTATGCCGCGGCTTTGCAGTTCTTTTTCCACCATATGGCCCATCTTGCCATAGCCGCTGATAACTACCTTAATCATTGCGTTTTTGCTATCTGTCTGACTATCAGTTTGTTACAACATTTACTCCCGTCATTTTTACCCGGAGTAAAATCCGTAACTTATTTATTATCAATGTTTTGTAAAAAACGGCACATTTTCACATAATGTTCCACCGCTTTCTCAAGGTCCGCTGCAAGGACGTTCTCATTGTCCCGGTGAGCTACCTTAATGCTTCCGGGGCCACAGATGATCTTGTGGCCGAAGCCCGTAAGGTGCGGGGCGTCACTGCCAAACGCCACGGGGGCGCTTTCAAAGCCCGGCAGCGTCACGTACCGCGCCGGCACGTCTCCGCCACGGGGCGTGACCGTGAGCAGGGGCGCAGAGGCCCTTTCCGGAGCATTTGCCCGGACAGGGTTGCGAAGCAACGCGGAGGAAAGGGCCTCTGGCACCCCTGCCATCCACGTCTGCACGGCCTGATGCGAAAGGAACGTAGTGCGGAAGTACAGCCGGCAGGTAAGCTCCGGTGAGAGGATGTTCTGGGGGTTGTCGGAGTGCAGCAGGCCGATGTTCCACGTTGTCTCCCCAAGTTCCGGGTCAAGACCCCATTCAACGGCCTTCAGGGCATTGTAGAACTGGTTAAAGAGTTCTACGGCACTTATTCCAAACTGCGGATAACCACTGTGGAACGCCTCTCCTGTAAACTTCAGATCGTATGACAGAGTGCCCTTTGCGGCACTGACCATCTTGTTGTCCGTGGGCTCTCCCACAATGAGGAACGGCGCCTCAAAACCAGTTTTGGAAAACGCCTTGGCACCCCATGAACCGGTCTCCTCCCCTGCCAGTATGAGCAGTCCGAAACCCGTGCACCCCTTTGCCTCCAACTCCTTACACGCAGTGTACATTGCAAATATTTGCCCCTTTGCGTCACAACTGCCCCGGCCGGTTATCGGGAGGGGGGACCCTTCGGAGGGCTTGTGCACCCCCGCACAAGGGTAGGGGGAGGGGCCCGCTGGCATAAGGGACGGATGGGAGCTTGCTCCCAATCCGGCACTTGTGCCAGTGGGAGGGGCCGGAGCGAGCGTAGCGAGCGGAGTCCCTCCGAAGGGTCCCTCCTCCGATAACTCAAGTAACTCCGGAAACTCAGGGGCAATATACGGCGGGACTGTGTCCATATGGGTGCAGAAAACCACGCGGGGAGTGCCCCACTTGAGGAAGAGGTTCAGGGTGCCGTCGCCAACTTCCATAAGTTCCTTGGAGGGTGCCTCAAGGTGGTCATTGAGCCACAGTGCCATATCCCGCTCCTTGCCGGAAGTGGAATCAATGCTCAGTATGTCTTTAAACAGTTCCCAGTTCATCGTTTAATGAGATTTAAATGACAGGGGTCATCCCAGCCAGCCGTTACGGAGCAGCACCTGCGCTATCTGGACGGCGTTTGTGGCGGCGCCTTTTCGGATGTTGTCACATACGCACCAGAGATTGAGGCCATTTTCCACGGATGTATCCCGGCGGATGCGGCCGACAAATACATCGTCCTTCTCCCAGGCCGTTATGGGCATAGGATAGATGTTGTTCGCAGGGTCATCCTGAACCACTACACCGGGCATATCGGCCATAAGTTTTACGGCCTCAGATAACTCATAAGGCCTGTTGAACTCCAGGTTCACGCTCTCTGAATGGCCGCCCTTTACGGGGACACGGACGGTGGTGGCGGAAACGGCGATGGAAGGGTCACGAAGGATCTTCCGGGTTTCGTTCACCATCTTCATCTCCTCCTTGGTGTAGCCGTCAGGCAGGAAGGAGTCTATATGCGGAAGCACGTTCAGGAATATCTGGTGAGGGAATTTGGTGCCCTTGCCGCCGGCCATCTCTGCCTCAAGTTGCTCAATGCCCTTCTGGCCGGCGCCGGTGACGCTCTGGTAAGTGCTTACAACAATTCGTTTGATGCCGTAGACCTTGTGAAGAGGCGCCAGCGGCAGGACCATCTGGATGGTGGAGCAGTTGGGGTTGGCGATGATGTGATCCTCCTTGGTCAGGACATCGGCATTGATCTCCGGCACCACCAGCGGCACGGAAGGGTCCATACGCCAATAGGAGGAGTTATCCACCACATAGCAGCCAATCTCCGCAAAACGCGGCGCCAACTGGGCCGATACAGCCCCTCCGGCGGAGAAAATGGCAAGGGCGGGCTTCCGGGCGATGGCGTCATCCGGACTCATTACCGTCCACTCACGGCCTTTAAACGTGACTTTCTTGCCCCAGGAACGCTCCGAGGCAACCGGCAACAACTCCGTCACCGGGAACGCGCGTTCCTCTAGAACCTGCAACATCTTTGAGCCAACCAGGCCGGTGGCTCCTACTACCGCTACAATCATCTTAATAAGTCTTCAAGGTGAATACTGCCTTCAGTTTTAGAGTCACGGTACTTCACAATCACCGGGCAGTAAAGGTGAACACCGCTCTCAAGGGGCTTGCCGCCGCGGACGATGGGCTTGGAGCCGCTCACAACCACGGCGCCGGCGGGAACCACTATGCGGCCATCGGCATTCCTCTTTATGAATTCATCCTTTGTGGCATCGTAAATAGCCGTGGATGAGGTGATTATGACGCCGGAAGCAATCACTGCGCCCTCCTGGACTATTGTGCCCTCGTAGATACCGCAGTTGCCGCCGATGAACGCGCCGTCCTCGATGATTGTGGGAAGCGCGCCGGCGGGTTCAAGCACGCCCCCAATCTGCGTTGAGGCCGATATATGGATGTGCTTTCCCACCTGGGCGCAGGAGCCGATGGTGACGTGGCTGTCCACCATTGTGCCTTCGTCTACATATGCGCCCACGTTGACATAGGCCGGGGGCATTATGATGGAGCCGGGGGCCATATACGCGCCGCGACGCACGGAAGTGCCGCCGGGAACTATGCGGACGCCGTCTTCGGCCCGGAATTCCCTGACGGGGAAAGTGTCTTTGTCGAAGAAGGGGAACTGCCCCTGAGACATGTCCTTTATGGCGCCAAGGCGGAAGCCTGCAAGGATGATTTCCTTAACCTCACGGTTTACCTGCCATACGCCGTCAACTTTCTGGGCCACGCGGACTTCACCCTTTTCAAGGGCGTCCATAAGGGCGTTGAATTGCTGAAGGGTAACTTCCATTAGAAAAGTTCTTTCAGGGTTTGCTTTAAAAGGGATTCCGTTGCCTCCGTGGCTTTAACCAGGGGCAGCCTGAGGCTGTTTTCCATAAGGCCCAACTGGGCCATTGCGGCCTTGGCGGGGATGGGATTGGGCTCCACGAAGAGCGCCTTGAAAAGGGGCTTCAGGCGGGCGTCCATCCGGATTGCCTCCTCAATCTTACCGGCCTCCAGGGCGTGGATGAAATCGGCCATAGCAGACGGGAAGACGTTTGAGGCCACGGAGATGACGCCATCGGCCCCTTGCTTCATAAGTTCAAGAGTGTCTTCATCGTTGCCGGAAAGGAGTTTGAAGCCTTCCGGGCGGCCGGCCATGATCCCCAGGCTCTGCTCAATCTTGCCGGATGCTTCCTTTATGCCGATTATATTGGGCACGTCCTTGGCCAGGGCCAGCACGGTTTCCGGCTCAATGTTGGAACCGGTGCGGCCGGGAACGTTGTAGAGCACTATGGGCTTTTCCGTTGCCCCTGCCACGGCCTTGAAATACTCATACATACCCCTCTGGGGCGGCTTGTTGTAGAAGGGAACAACCACCAGGAAGGCATCGGCATCCTGCAGGAGGCGGATGTTGTCAAGGGTGCCCTTCACGGAGTTGGAACCCACGCCGGCCATAACGGGACGGCCGTTGGCGTGCTGAAGCGTCACCTCCAGGACCTGGAGTTTCTCCGATTCAGAGAGCGTGGGAGTTTCACCAGTGGTCCCCAGGGGAACCAGGAAATCTATGCCGGTTTCTACCTGCCAGTCTACCGTGGCGGCAAAGGACTCATAGTCCACTTCCCCACCCTTGAAGGGAGTGAGAAGTGCGGTGCCGCAGCCGTGTAAGTCAAGTGCTTTCATACAAGATACAAAAATACAAAAAATCCCCGGAATAATATGAGTATCGGCGACACAACCCGGACAAAAATTGCTAACTTTGCACCTATGGATTATGAGCGCTTTTTTTCGGCCGATGTTCCCTCGTTCCTGAGGTCTCCCGTACGTGATATCTTCCGCAAGGTGGATCTCCAGGCCATCTGTTCCTTTGCCGGCGGTTACCCCGCCGCGGTCACATTCCCCACGGACCAGATCCCCTGCCTTGCTGCCGCAGTGCTGGAAAAATATGGCACCAGGGCACTTCAGTACGGTGCTACGCAGGGAGTTCCGGAACTTCGCGCCGCCATTGCCTCCCGCTACGGCGTTCCGGTATCGCAGGTCCAGATAACAACATCTTCCCAGCAGGGCATAGACGTATGCTCCAGGGTGTTCCTTGACCCCGGAGACATAGTCCTTGCACAAAGTCCCGTGTACCTTGGCGCCCTCCAGAGTTTCAGGGCGTACAGGGCAGAGGTCCAGGAAATACCCCCGGTGGACCAGGTCCAGGGGGGTAGCGGAGTTGTGAAATTCATCTACGTTATCCCTGACTTCAATAACCCTACGGGTAAGACACTGACACTTGAGGAAAGAAAGGAGATTGTGGCACTGGCCAGGGAGCTTGATATACTGATAGTTGAGGACAGCCCGTACCGTGAACTGCGTTACAGCGGAGAGACTCTTCCCACCATCCGTGAACTGGCTCCGGAGCGGACGCTCCACCTTGGGAGTTTCTCCAAGATCTTCGCACCGGGGTTCAGGCTGGGATGGATTATCGGCCCGGAACCGCTTCTAGAGCAGATTTACGTGTGCAAACAGTGCCTTGACCTCTGCCCTCCGGTGCTGGACCAGTACATGGCCTGCGAGTTCCTCACATCCGGCGCGCTTGATGCAAATCTGGTTAATACTATTGCAGAGTACAAACGCCGCCGTGACCTTATGCTGGGGCTCCTTGAGAAGTACATGCCTGAGGGGACATCCTGGACGCACCCTGACGGAGGCCTCTTCCTCTGGGTCACGCTTCCGGAAAGCATTGACACCGTGGCGCTTTACGACGAAGCCCTATCGGCCGGCGTAGCCTACGTTGCCGGTTCCTTCTTCTACCCTGACGGCAGCCACCGCAACACGATGCGCCTCAACTTCTCCTTCATAGAGGAGTCCAAGATGGAGCCGGGGATAAAGCTTTTGGCCGCCGTTTTAGCCAAAGCCTTGACTAACAAGCGGTTATAACTTTTACTCCGGTCGTTTTGGATAGGAGTAAAATGTGTAAATAATTAATAATCAGCAAGATGGCAAAAACGCCCCACATATTCACCGGAGCAGGTAACAACTTCGTGGTCTTTGACGGCCGGGAAGGCGGTATGGATGAGTATCGCCGGCCGGAGCGCATCCAGGCTCTTTGCCGGGAATACTGCACAGACGGCCTGATGATCCTCACTGAGGCCCCTGGCCAGGACTTCGGGATGGAGTTCTACAATCCCGACGGCTCCGGCGGAATGATGTGCGGCAACGGAGGCCGATGCATAGTTGCCTTTGCCGATTACCTTGGTCTGAAACCCGCCTCAGAGGACGGCACGTGGCATTTTCTTGCCCCGGACGGAGAGCACACCGCGACGATTTTGGACAGGGCTCATACCTCCAAACCGTCGCTTCGCGACCCCTCCCATCCTGACGGATGGGCCCCTCCCTCTTACGCGGCCGAGGGTGGCCACGGGTTTGGAGGCATAAGCCCTGCTCCAAAATGGGCCGTGCGCCTGAAAATGATTGACGTCAAGGGCATAAGCAAGGCAAATAACGGCTACTTCCTTAACACGGGCACAAGGCACTACGTGGAGTTCAGGGACAATGTGGATGCCATAGACATAGAGCCGGAGGCCAAGCCCATAAGATGGGCCGATGAATTCCAGCCGGAAGGCACCAACGTGAACTTTGTGGAGAAAACAAAAGAAGGCCTTAAGGTCCGCACTTTTGAGAAAGGTGTTGAGGGCGAAACCCTTGCCTGCGGCACGGGCCTCACTGCCAGCGCCATTGCGGCCTTCGTGAAGGGCATTGCCCAAAGCCCGGTAAGGCTTCAGTGCCGCCGCGGAGACTGGCTGGAGGTGGAGTTCACCCACTCCGGAGACGGTTTCAAGGACGTTTTCCTCACCGGCCCCGCAGAACTTATTGAAAAATAATAACTCCCCTGTTTGAAATCTTCACTTCTCTTTCTATCTTTGCAAAAGTAACGTTATAACGTCACAAAAGGCAAGATGGAAAGCATTCTCTTTCACGGGTCCAACAAAATCATAAGCAATCCCACCAAGGCCGGCGGGAAGGTTCACAATGACTTTGGACAAGGCTTTTACTGCACCCCGGACATTGAACTTGCAAGGGAATGGGCCTGTTCAAAAGAGGCATCGGCCTTTGTGAACCATTATAGTTTCGAGCCAAGTTATACGCTTAAGGTATGCAATTTATCCGGCACGGATTATCACGCCCTCAACTGGATTGCAGTCCTGATGGCAAACAGGGTTTTTGACACGCCATATGGAGTGACTCACGAGATAAAGGAATACATATTGTCTGAATTCCTGCCAGATTTGTCCGGAGTGGACATTATCCGCGGATACAGGGCCGATGATTCATATTTCAGCATCGCCAAATCCTTTCTTCAAGGTTCGCTTACAGTCAAATGGCTGGACAGGGCGCTCCGGTTGGGTAATCTTGGAGAGCAGGTTTTTCTCAAGTCTCAACGCGCTTTTGATGCACTTGTGTTTATTTCCTCGGAACCCGTAGACAAATCAATTTACTATCCCAAAAGGATAAAGAGGGACAATGATGCCAGAAGGGCTTTCGCTCAGATTGAAGGTGCCGGGATGGGAGTGGACGGACTGTTTGCAACAGACATCTTGCGCAATAAAATAAAGAACGATGACATACGCCTACGATAAAGATATGATGCTGCTGGCCCGGGATAACCTTGCGGTCATGATTGACTACGCCGTCACTTGGTGCGGCATTGACCTCCGGGAGTTTTATGACAGATTCCTCTCAAGCGGGATAGCCGATGCCTTCGCCGACGGACACCCAAAATACACGCTGGGAATGAGCGGAATAGAGTTGGCTGTATGCGTGATGGAAAGTACCGGCGGCACGCTTGAGGCAGATCAAACGTACACCTTCCCCTGGGAAGATTCCTCTTATTTCTGGACGGGCTGGGCGCTTTGCCAGTATCAGTGGTTCAGGGCCGATTCTTTCGCTTCCATAGACCGCGGCGGCCTGCCGATAGAAAAAATCCACGAACTTTTCAATCCTCTCCACGAGGCCGATATAACCAAGGTCTTTGAGGTTTTTGACTCCTGGTACCACCCCGCACCCGTTTCCATCAAGGAACTGAGAAAACTGAACGGTCTTTCGCAGCAGGAACTGGCCGATAAATCCGGGGTGTCCCTACGGATGATAAGGGCCTACGAGCAGGGCCGCCAGAGCATTGGCAGGGCCGAGGCCGCATCGGTCCTTAGCCTTGCCCGCGCCCTCCACTGCGACCCCGAGAGGCTGGTGTGATTTTGTGACTTTGTTTGTAAAGAAAAGGCCGACTCACAAATTGAGCCGGCCATTGAAATATTTAAGCTAAGCAGGGAGCGCTAGTTGGTATAGTGCAGGTTTATAATGGATTTGGCGTGATCACTCAACCCACCCTTGATGGTGTCGTAGGCAGCTGAATTGTATATGTACAGATCCAGACTGGCGGCATCGCGGCTGGTGTTTGTAAACATATAGGTCAGAGTATTGCTTCCGCTGAAATGGGCGCTATTCAGTTTCAAGGTACTCAGTTTATAACAATTGTTAAAACATGAGTTCCAATACTTTGCTACAGAGGCATTATCACTTACACGACTTAGATCAATAGTCTCCAATTTGACACAGCCTGAAAAAGCACTCGTAAAGTTGCCGCCGAGACCACCGAGATCGCAGACAAACGAAACCAGATTTGTACAGCCGGAACAGATTAGAGCGAAGGCGGCAGGATAACCGACTGCTTCGGTGAGATCACCATAAGTCTCACCACTATAAATGCCTCTGGTCAGGTGGATTGATGTCAGACTGCTGCAATCCTGGAACATAGAGTTGAGATTATCGACTGCCGGGTTACAGAAGAAGCCGCTGCCAAGATTGAGGTCTGACAGATTGCTGCACCCCTCAAACATCGAATTGAACTTCGTTCCTAACGTAGTCCTCAACATAGAAACATCCAGGCTTGTCAAAGAGGAGCATCCGGCAAACATACGAGCGAAAGTAGTTGATGCTTGTATCCCGATGGGCGTGAGATTTATGGCATTCAGAGAAGAACAACCGTTGAACATATCGGCAACGCTTTTTGCCGAAGTTGAAGCAAGGGTGGAGAGATCGATAGATGTAAGAGCCGCGCAGCCTTTGAACATTGCTTCAAAAGATTCTGGCTGAAGGGTCCTTACCTTGCTTAAATCGATGCTGGCCAGTTTGGCGCATCCGTTGAACATATATTTGGGGCCGGCGGTGGCATCATTGAATCTACCGACAATGGAAGTGTTAATCTGGGAAAGCATCTCAATAGAAGTCAGTTCGCTCATATTGCTGAACATATAGCGGCAGTCTTCATTGAGAGAAATGGTATTTGACCTGGTATGCAGTGTAACGATACCTGTGCTTCCGTCAAATGAAGCATAAACGGATTCTCCGGATACCGCTACATCGGTGCCGGTGTCAACAGGTGAAGCCTCGCTTTTGGAGAGAGTGATACCCTTTATCAGGTTGTCCGTTTCAGTGTAGGCTTTTGAACTGCCGGCAGCAAGAGTTTTTAGGGCAGCATTGAAAGCTTGGCCGCCCAGCAGTGTGGACTCAATATATCCAACTCTCTTAACTGCCATAGGGGTAACGGCATTTGCGGCTATGATTTCTGTCCCACCTCTAGATAAGACGAAGTTGTCACCGGCGCTATTGTAAACCTCAATATTAAGACCGTTGTATGTCCTTGGAGGAAGCGTTAAGTAGATATCCGTTGGTGCCGAGGGGCTCAATACCAGTGGAGAGGAAAAAGTATAGATCAATTGTACGTCGTCCGTATCGTCAAAAGAATAAGTCCCTGTTGAGAAGTTATATATCAGATCTCCGACGCAATCATCTCCATACAGATCATTATTAAATTCTATACTTGTTATAGTACCATATCCCTGAAGTTGTAATTTCAGCCATCCAACCCGGCTTATAAAATGAAAATGCACGCCATCAGTGCTAGTCCCGGTCATAAAATTTGCATAGCCGGGAGTGCTTGAAGGAATATATCCGGCATTATTGAAAACACGTACAGTATTGTTGGCTGTAACGGTAGGAGAATAAACCTCGCCATAACCAAACGAAGTGAAAACACCGCAAATCGTTGAAAAACTCCTGCCGTTGGGAATGGTTGAAGTTGACTCTAACGTAAACACACCGGAGGACGCATTCGTGCAAGTGTATTTTCTGCATTCAGTGCCCTCATAAACGAAAATGATATCGCCCATATCCCAGTGATGCTTGTATTTCCATGTCCCCCCGTCGTCATAACGGTCCATTCCTGCCTTTGTGTCCTCGTCGACCGTTGCAATAATAACATCAGAGGCAATTGTTTCTTCATCGTTCCGGGGATTCACGGCTTCCTGCTGACAAGACGGGAAGATGGCGGCAAAAGCCACAAGGGCTACAAATAATCTCTTCATAATCTTATTCTCATTTTTACCAACTAAGTTCAGTTCTTTCTACCGAATCCTCAATCGATGAAGGATTTGAAGGATTTAAAGGATCAAATGTGGGGATAAGGATGGAAGTAACCTGAAGAACGACCTTCTCGGTCTCCATCATCACCACCTCTGCTTCAGGCGCGAGGTATTCGCCTTTGACTAATTCTTTCATGCGTACTGTATTTTAGGTTAATAATTACCAGACTAGATGAGGCCCTGCTCCAGGGCCTTGCGGACAACCTCCACGGTTGTATCGGCCTCAAATTTTACCTTAATGCGTTTGCGGTACCACTTGATCGTGGGAAGGCTCAGGCACATTTCCTCCGCAATCTGCGGACTGGTGTGGCCGTTTGCAATCATCTGCAGGATGCGCTGCTCCTTGGCGGTGAGACGTATTGCTCTGTTCTCCATAAAGTAACTCAAAATAACGTCTACAAATTTCGCCATCCAAAAAATGAAAAACACCATCCCAAAGGATAGAAAATACTATACTAAAGTATAGAATTTGACCACTTTAGACTATTTATGCTGCGCTTTTACTATCTTTGCCTATATGAAAAGACTTCTCATACTGCTTGCCGTAATCGGCCTTACCGCCGGCAAGGCCAACGCATATTTTGACCACCGTGGCCACAACGTGGACTCCCTTGAAAGGGTTGTTGCCCCCTGGACGGAAGACCGCTGGGCGGACGCCTCTGAAAAGCAGTCAGAGGAAATCATATACGCCTACTGGGGCCTTATGCTGGGCTACCGGAACATCAACGCGGAGCGCTCCATGTACTTTGCAAGGAAGTGCTATAAATTTGCCACCCGCTGGAACTGGCTTGTAAAGATGGCCGATGGCCTGAGCGGAATAGCCATCATCCACTATGGCAGGGGCCAGTACGACAGTTCGCTGTTCTACTATAACCAGGCGTTGGAAATGACGGAGAGGATGCTTCGCGGGGAAACATCCTTCGCAAGTGACGAGCCATACGCCGAGATAGACATTGACGACACCCGGAGCCTCCTCTACGGGGCCATCGGCAACACCTACAACCTGATGGACTCCATCCCAAAGGCCATGGAGTACTACAAAAAGGCCGGGGAAATCTTCACCAAATACGGTTGGAACGAGTCTAACGCCATCCTCTGGTACAACATGGGAGAGACCTGGTTCGAGGAAGGGGAACTGGAAAAGGCCCTCCCCTGCTACCAGACCTCCCTTGAGTACGCGCAGGCAAGCGGGGACTCGCTGCAGATTTCATCGGCCTACAAAGGGCTGGGAAGCTATTATCTGGCAAAGGGAAAGATTGGAAAGGCCTTGAAATATATTGAGGAGGCCGATTCCTACTATTCCCTCCACGAGGATCAGGAGTTCGCCGCAAGGATCGAGACCCTTGGCCTTACCAACAAGATCCTTCAGCGGCAGAAGAAAACCTGGAGGCTGGTGGCCCTTGGAGGCGCAATAATAATCGGCCTTATCCTTGCGCTGGGACTCATCCTCCGCCGCAACCGGAAGCTATCCCTTGAAAAGGCCGGGGCCGATATTGTCATTGAGGAAGCCCTGGAGGAAAAACCTCTGGTTCAGGAACTTACAGACAGGGAACGGGAGATTGTCCCCCTTCTTGCGGCGGGCCTTACCAGCCAGCAGATAGCAGATAAAGTCTGCCTCTCCCTTGCCACTATAAAGTGGTACAGGAAGAGGCTTCTTGAAAAGTTCCAGGCCACAAATACGGCCGAACTTGTGTCCATCCTGAAGGAAAAGGGCCTTCTGTAGCCGCCATCTATCCCCTCCAGCGAAGGAACGATTACTTCAAGCCAAGGGTATCCCAATTGTAGAAAACGCCTATATTTATGGACGTTGCATTCATCATACCCAAATCTCTTGCAACGTAGGCGCGAATTCCAAGGCCGTGTTCCGTGGCATCAGAATTACGAAAGACGCGCCAAAACTTAAAGTGGGCTTCGGCGCCGCCAAGGACCACGAAATTTCCCAGGGTCTTATTATTATCGTCTTTCCCCTGCCTTGTCTGGACAAGCATACGTCCGGAAAGCCCCACAAAAGGCTTCAATGAGAAATAAGTACCGTCGTAAAACCGGTATCCGTATGTAAGTCCAATATAATTATGATTATATTCTTTCCCCTTCCGGAAAACCGCATCACCATAACTGTAATCATCAAGAATAGGACCGGTCCCGGCGTTTAATATGGTACCAAACTCATGCTGCTTGTACCCTAAAAAGAAATCCAGCATAATTCCGTGGGTCATTGCAAAAGTATTTGCAGCCTGCCCCAAAAACAGACTTCCGCTGTAACCCACATTAAACGTCGCAAGGAAAATCTTTTGGCTCTTTGTAATCTGAGGATAAGATATCTGGGCCAACTCTTCCGCAATTTTTCCGGAATGATAGGCAACCATCGTGGAATCTGTCCCGTCTTCGGTGTCCTCAACTATCTCTCTCCATCTGCTTTGATTCTGGTCACTGTAGAAAGCATAGAGCGCGTCTGCAGACCTTTTGTTATCTGTGCTGTACAGTTCCGTGAGCATCTTTCGGAAATACAGTTCATTGAGATCGAACAGGACCTGGTCATAAGCAAGGGCGCAAGGATACATCCTTTCCAGATTGTGCCAGGAAAGGGATTTATCCATAGCAACCGCGGGCTTTGACACATACTGAACAGTGTTCCAGGACGGACGGGTCTTTTCAGTGTTGGTCAGCCAGCGGAAACTCAGGTTACTGGTCCTGAAATCTTTGGGCGACTTGAAATTAAGGTCATCCCAAGTGAGAGGACCGTCTGTCCAATAACGCATACTCTCCTCAAAACTCTGAGCAGAGAGGATGGTGCAGGATAAAGCAAAAAAGACAAATAATGCTATACGTTTCATTATGCTCTTGTAATATGTGCCCCGAGGGCATTGAGGCGGCCCTCGATGTCCTCGTAGCCGCGGTCTATCTGTTCGATGTTGTCAATTGTTGAGGTGCCGCGGGCGCTCATTGCCGCAAGAAGCATTGCAATACCGGCGCGGATATCCGGGCTCACAAGGCGCGCGGCCTTGAGGGTGATGCGGTGATCGTGGCCGATTACAACCGCCCTATGGGGGTCGCAGAGAATGATCTGGGCGCCCATATCTATGAGGCGGTCTACAAAGAATAGCCTTGATTCAAACATCTTCTGGTGGATGAGGACGCTGCCCTTGCACTGGGTGGCCACAACCAGCATCACGGAAAGAAGGTCAGGGGTGAGACCGGGCCAGGGGGCATCGGCCAGAGTCATTATGGAGCCGTCCAGGAAAGACTCAATCTCATAAGAGTCCTGGGCGGGGACGTAGATGTCATCGCCCCTCTGCTCCAACTTGATTCCAAGGCGTTTGAAGGCGTCCGGGATAATCCCGAGGTCGTACCAGGAGACGTCCTTGATGGTTATTTCGCTCTGGCAGATTGCGGCCATGCCGATGAAGGATCCAACCTCAATCATATCAGGGAGGATCTTATGCTCCGTTCCGCCCAGTTTCTCCACGCCATGGACGCGGAGGAGGTTGGAACCCACGCCGTCTATGAAGGCGCCCATGCGGTTGAGCATCTTGCAAAGCTGCTGGACGTAGGGCTCGCAGGCGGCGTTGTAGATGGTTGTGGTGCCCCTTGCAAGCACTGCGGCCATCACTATGTTGGCGGTTCCGGTAACGGAGGCTTCGTCAAGGAGCATGTATCGGCCCGTAAGACGGCCATCCGATGTGAGGTGGAAAGCCCTGCGCTTAGGGTCATACTCCATATCAGCACCAAGGTTACACATACCGTCAAGGTGGGTGTCAACCCTTCGGCGGCCGATCTTGTCACCGCCCGGCTTGGGGAACCACGCGTGGCCGAAGCGGCTGAGAAGCGGGCCCACCACCATCACGCTGCCGCGGAGTTTGGCGCACTTTGCGACGAATTCCTCCGTTTCAATGTAGGAGGTGTCCACTTGATCCGCCTGGAAAGTATAGGTGCCCTTGGAATGACGTGTGACCTTTACGCCCATATTCCTAAGGAGTTCTATGAGGTTCTTGACGTCAAGGATCTCAGGGATATTGGTCATTTTTACGGGCTCTGAGGTAAGGAGAACTGCGCTGATAACCTCCAGCGCCTCATTCTTTGCGCCCTGTGGAGTAATGGTGCCGCTAAGCCTGTGGCCACCCTCTATGATGAATTTTGCCATTTTTTACAGTTTATCCACAAAGATACGTTTTTTCCGGAATAATTCATACGTATTGCGGATGGTCCGGGGATGTATTGGATTTTTGTGAGAATTGGATTAACTTTATTGGCATAAAACATTTGACTTATGGCAAACATTAATGACTTCATTCAGAAGGCCGTCAGTGCGGCGGCAGGTAAAGTAGACATCCCTGCAAACATCAAGGACCAGGTTCTTGGCGGACTGGGAGATTCCATTATGGGTTCACTCACACAGACTGCCGCAAAAGCCGGTGGCCTGGATGAGATCAAGAACCTTCTCACAGGAAAGACTGATGCTGCAAAGAGCGGTATCACCACCCTGGCGGGAGACCTCTTCACCAAGAACATCGTAAGTAAACTCAACCTTGGATCACTGGCCCCGGCACTTACGGCACTTATCCCCGGTATTATCGGCAAACTTTCCGGCTTCATCAAGGATCAGGACGGAGACGGTGACGTGGACATCAACGACATCCTCCTTTCCCTGAAGGGCGGCGCCGGCAGCGGCCTTCTTGGCGCTGCAACCAGCATCCTGGGCGGTTTGTTCGGCAAGAAAAAGTAGGCGAATATGAAAAAGACCGGAGTTCTTGCAAAATCCTCCTGGATTGCCCTGGCGGTGACTGTGGTGGTGGTAGGCATTATGGCATCCTGCTGCACCACTATCGACTCCGCATCGGTTGGCATCAAGTTCAAGAAGTGGAGTTCCAATGCTGCCCTTAAGGGCGGCGTTGAGGGCACCTGCCGCGGCTGGGTGTGGTATAACCCCATCACGGAGAGTATCTTTGAATACCCCACTTACATCCAGCGTGTAACCTATGAGCCCTTCACCGTGAACCCCAAGGATGCGGCCATTTTCTCAATGACCCCCACACTGGCATACCAGATAGATGAGTCCAAGGCTGTTGACATCTTCGTGAAATACCGCAAACCGGTGCGCGAACTTGAGATGGGCTACATAAACACCTGTATCTTTGAGGCTTACCGCACCTGCGCCAACAACTACACCTCAGACGAACTTATGGCCAACCGCGCCAAGTTTGAGAATGAGGTCCGCGCACGTCTGGATGAATCCATGAACCGCGAAGGCTTCATTGTACGTGAGTTCACCACAAAGATTGACCCTCCGGCATCCCTCACTGCAGCCATCAACGCCAAGAACGAGGCCGTCCAGAACGCCCTCAAGGCAGAGAACAAGGTGAAGGAAGCAGAGGCAGAGGCCAAGATTGCCATTGCCAAGGCAAAGGGTGAAGCGGAAGCCCAGCGAATCCAGGGTGACGGTGAGGCCTATTACAACCGCGTAGTTGCCGCTTCCCTCAACGCCCTGCTGGTCCAGCAGTACGCAATTGAGAAGTGGGACGGCAAACTTCCCACCTACAACGGCTCCAACGCGCTGCCGTTCATTAACCTGACTAAGTAATTAGATGTGCTCAACCTCCGGATGGAGGGTGATGCCGTATTTGGATTCTATGGCCTGGATTACTTCGGTTTCCAGGCCTATGATTTCTTCCGGGGAAGCCTCCCCGCTGGCATTAACTATGACCAGCGGCTGGTTCTGGTAAACCTGGGCGCCGCCAAGGCGTTTTCCCTTGAAGCCGCACTGCTCTATCATCCAGGCTGCCGGGACCTTGATCTGGTCACCCACCTCATAGTGCGGCACCTGATAGTCCGGGCCGTTGTCCTGACGGGCTATCTCCTTGATTCGTTCAAAGTGCTCACGGCTTATCACCGGATTGCAGAAGAAACTTCCGGCCGATCCCGTCACTGCCGGATCCGGCAACTTTGCGTTGCGGATGTCGATGATGGTCTGGCGGATTATCTGCGGTGTGAGAGTCACCCCTCCGGGGGCTTGTCCACCCCCGGACAAGTGTAGGGGGAGTGGCCCGCTGGCGGAGCCAGTGGGAGGGGCCGGAGCGGAGCGAAGCGAAGCGGAG
>JAFSPR010000058.1 GCA_017451395.1 Bacteroidales bacterium | reverse complement strand
TATTGTTGGAGTTCTCAGGGAGCACTACAAGAACCTTGCGCTCTCCGGCCTTGATGGCAGAGAGGATGTTCTTGAGTTCCTTGGTCTTGGGAGCGTCCATTGCGAAGGGCTCCACAAGGGTGATCTTGCCTTCGGCGGCCTTGTAAGAAAGGGCGCTCACGCGTGCGAGCTGCTTAACTTTCTTATTGAGCTTGAAGCGGTAGTCGCGGGGCTTGGGGCCGAAAACGTTGCCACCACCTACGAAGATACCGGCCTTGAGGGAGCCGTGACGTGCACCGCCGCCGCCCTTCTGGCGTCCGAGTTTCTTGGTGGAATAGGCAACCTCACTGCGGTCCTTGGTCTTGGCAGTGCCCTGACGCTGTGCTGCGAGGTACTGGAGAACATCCAGATAGATGACGTGGTCGTTGGGCTCTACGCCGAACACCTTCTCGTCAAGGACAACTTTCTTTCCTGAAAGTGTGCCGTCAATCTTATAAACAGAAAGTTCCATAGTTTAGTCCTCCAGAATTAAGTAAGAACCTTTGGCTCCGGGAACGGAACCCTTTACTACTACGAGGTTGCTCTCAGGGATAACTTTGAGGACCTCAAGGTTGAAAACCTTAACGCGCTCGTTACCCATGTGACCTGCCATACGCATTCCGGGGAATACGCGTGAAGGCCATGAGGATGCACCCATGGAACCAGGGTGACGGAGACGGTTGTGCTGACCGTGGGTCACACCACCGACACCGGCGAATCCGTGGCGCTTTACTACGCCCTGGAAACCCTTACCTTTAGAAGTACCAACAACGTCGATGAACTTGACATCCTCAGTGAAAATGTCAGAGACGGTGATGGTGTCTCCAAGCTTGACCTCTCCGGCGAAGTCTGCGGGGAATTCCACAAGTTTCTTCTTGGGAGTGGTGCCAGCCTTTTCAAAATGACCCTTCAGGGCCGCGCTTGTCCGTTTCTCTTTCTTTTCGTCATAGGCAAGCTGCACTGCGGCGTAACCGTCGGTTTCCACGGTGCGGATTTGCGTGACAACACACGGACCAGCCTCGATGACGGTGCACGGTATATTCTTACCGTCGGCACCGAAGACGGAAATCATTCCGACTTTCTTTCCAATAATACCAGGCATTGGTGTTTGTTAATTAATTGTTTATTAATACTTTAACGCTCATTGTAGGCCTCTTGGGCACAATTGCGGACCGCAAAGATACGGATAAATATTTTATTTTCCAAAAGTTATGAACATCATTTTCAACATCAATTTTCCAGCTGTCGTGCCCCCTTACGTCATGCCCGGCTCCGACCGGGCATCTCCTCCCGGTACCGAACATACACGTTTTTGACCCTTTTTGTGCGCAGTGCGTACCCGGCCGCACTGAACATGCACGTTTTGGGCTCAAAACGTGCATGGTGAGTACCACACAGTTCCGAGCAGAAACAAAACAGGCCGCGAACATTGGAATTCGTGACCTGTTAAAACTGTGGAAAGGTGCTGATTAGAACTTCAACGCAAATCCAACACCATGTTGCTGTACACCAAAATCAAGGACATAACCAGGAGTCTGATTGTAAGCGTCTTGGATTTTTATGAGTTGTTTGTTTCCTGAAATACAAAGGATTAATCCCGGTATTGCTGTCAAGGCTCCTATCCCAAATCCCACAGCTGCTGCAATTAACGGGTCTTCGTCTTCCTCGATGATCGCAAAAGTCCCACCAAGCACTAACCCCAAACCAGCAACTCCTCCCGCAGATATCAATAAGATGTTACCTGTTTTTCTGGTTTTCTTGGCTTTTTGGTATTTTTCCCAGCCCTGATAAGTCATGAAATCATTCTTCGTAAGTTCTTCTTCTGTTGCAAGCATATATATCTTTCCTCTTCGCTTGTCTACAGTTTTCCCGTCAAAATAATCAGAAACGCCCGTCGTTTGCTGAGATGCAGGCAATAATGACATAACCTTGGCCACTTCTGAAGGGGAGAAAAAGAAAACATCGCCGGCACTTGTCTCTAAAAGATAGGATCCGTCTTGTTGCACCTCTACATAACCTGTGAGCACGGTCCCGTTTTTCAATTCTAAGCGCTTTTCTTCTTTTTCTTGCGCCATCAAAATGAACGGGAAAATAAATAATAAAAGACAAATGATTAATAATTTTCTAGTCGCCATAATTTACTATCTCCTGACAAAAACATACTCCATTAATAGCAGGTTATCGCCACTTAGAATTCCAGGCAACGATTCCGTGTACCCATCCTCATTGGTAAAAGTGAGTGTAACATTCGGGAATGAGAAAACATATGTCCCAGCCATAACTCCTTCAGCATTTCCATCATCAATTTCGGTTATAGTAAATGTCGAGTTCTGGAAATTAATCGAGATCTCTCCACTCTCTTGATAACTCACCCATGAAGTCCCTGCTAAAGATTTTAGATTTTGAGCGCCTTTTTTACAAGATAAGCATAAGGCACACGCCATAACAAACATAGAAACTAGTAAAACCAAACGAGTTTTCATGACAATTCTATTTAATTATTTAAGTTTTATATTTTTCCATTTATCACCTATCTCGGCAGAAGGCACAACTGTTGGAGTCTGGCTTTTCGCATTTTGGACTATAGCCTGCTGACTCACGTTTTCTGATATATATGCCGCAAGTTCACCAAGAGTGGCTTCTCCTCGTGTCTCTTGGATTTTTTTCATAAGAAAGTAAGAAAACAGTCCGTGACCTTTTTCTTTATATGGATATGCAGTCTCGTCTCCTGAAGCTGCGGAAAAGACAACCATCGTTCCGGAAGGTCTTTCGGCCTTAGCCTTGATCGCGACTCCACGGGCCTGAGCCAGCATTTGTCCATTACGCTGTGCGCCGGAAAAGCAGGCATCCAGAAATACTACCGTAGACTCCGTGGGGTTGTCATTCAAACGTGAATATATACTGGAAAGTTTTATCGCCGTGGAAGTATTGCTTCCTGTACCATCTACCGGAAGAAGATAAGCATCGCGGGTGCTTTCATCAGGAATACCATGCCCCGCATAATATACCATAATACGCGCTTTGCCTTTGTAAACTTTGGCGATATTTGTAATCCAATCCATCTCTCCCATAACCATACCAAAAGTAGCGTCTTCGGCCCTATGAATGTGATCTTTGGGAAGCCCTAATGTTTTGACACAATATTCCTCAAACACCCTTCCATCATTAATAGCATAAGGAACTTGCGAAACAAATTTATAGTTTTCATTAGTAATGATTAGAGCGAATGTATTGTCATTGATAGTATGTGTATCAGGAATTTTCTGATCCACATCTGATTGCCCCACCCGCAGATTCGCAGATGCTATAGTTTGGCTTCCACGTGACGCCTTAGGGGCCTCTTCCTCAAAATTGACGGCTTCAAAATTGTAGTCAATATCCAACGAGGCGAATGAAAGGGATGCTGTGTTGTTGTACTTGTATGTGCGACCATATGGTGTTACAAACTTAGCCTCTCTCAAACCAAGATTATCACCATTTACACAATAAACATCTTTTCGAGTAATCTCGCTGAATGAGTTCTCAAATTTTTCGGCCTCACGTATAGGGACCGGCACAAGTAAATTGCCGAAACGTTTATCGTGAACGAGAAAAACTTCGCTCTCTGAGTCATAGTCTACTATAGAATAATCCAAGCGAATCTTCTTACTTTCTGAAGCTATAAAATTCTCCCTTGCAACACTAACCAAAGAGTCAATTCTTGCTTTTCTGTTTCTATCTGTTACTCGCTTCTGCCACTGCGCCATCTTCTCATATTTGCCTTTTTTTTGCCATTGGTTTATGTCTGCCTCAACAAAATGGCGTGCAAAGGCACTGAAAGTTTGCATCATCTCTTCCTCAGAATCGAACCACTCTCCAGTTTTGTCTATATAACCGTTCTTCCCATTATAGCTTACATGAGCAAGACCATTGGAAAAATCGGCCGCCATCGCATATTTAAAAGGAATGACGGTCGCTCCACTTTTGTCAATGAAGCCCCATTTTCCATAGAGCTTTACCCTTGCAAGGCCATCAACGAAGACCCCACCTTGTTCATATTTGAAAGGTATGGAACTGGACCCATTTTTTCCTATATAACCCCATTTGCCACCAAGAGAAACTGCGGCCAAGCCGTCAGCGAAGTCACCGGCTGCATCAAAACGTGGTTTAATTACCCATTCTCCGAACTGCTTATATCCCCACTTCCCTGATTCATCTAATGTGGGAGTGTAATCTCCCACAGAATAGTTGTTAGCCTTGTTTTTATAGTCCGATGACTTTAGGATTGCAGCGGCCTTCAGTTCATCCATAGAGCGAAAAGCGTTACCATTTTTATCCAGATAATATCGTGTTTCCCCTATTTTTCCTGTAGCCACACCGTTTTCGTCGTACAAAGTACAGGAATTATACAAACATTTTACAACAATATTACCCTTGTCGTCTATAAATCCGAATTTACCATCCAGCCTTACCATAGCAAAGCCATTCCTAAACTCAGATCCATACTCATATACTGGTGACGCTATCCACTTTCCCGACAACTTGTATCCCACCTTTCCATTCTCATTTACCCGTTGCGGATAATCCTGAGCTAAAGCATTTATGCTCAGCACAAGCGCCAATAATATGGCAACGAACTTATCCATAGTTTAGAAACTATATTTAAAGGCTAGTCCCGTCGGGACTACTTCCAATGACAATTCGGAAGAATAGCCGTGCTGTGAATTATACTGCTTCGCAAGTTTTCCCAGTTTAGCATTGCCCGAGAAAAATTTAACGGCGCCAAAGATTGCGACGCCAGCTCCCACAGAAGCAACAATCGCTCCAACTGGCGATGAATTTACATTATGATATGTAGTATATCCATTGCCATTCCAATAAGAACCCTCTTCAACAGTTTTTATCGCAGAAAGGGCGGAGCCTATTATTACCACACCTCCTCCGCCAATCATAATCCACATTCCAGCCCTCTTCCCCTTTGACGCTTTACGATAATCATTCCAAAAAGATGTAGACACCTGCTCAGGGAGTAAATCATCTCCAGAATCCGCGAATGTAAGAGAGAACCCATTCCTCTTTAGAATATGTCCCTCTGTTAACGGTGTTATTTTGCTCTTACTACTAGGTCTTGTTTTGTTTTCTTCGCCCTGCATTCTTACGCTTCTAACCTCCTCAGCCGTATAAAACAAGACATCACCAGCCTCTGTTTCCAGCAGATAACTACCGTCTTCCTGCTCCATAACGAAGCCTGCAACTGACGTTCCATTTTTCAAATCAATTACCTTTTTAACTCTTTCTTGAGAGAAACACATAATGGTAAGACTCAACAAGACCACCGTAACTAATAAACGTTTCATAATTAATACTTAACTTTGTATAGTTATATCAACACTTTTTACTCCGACGGCGCGGTCTTCTATCCGGATACGGGACAACCACTTTTGAAAACTCTCAAAAGACAGTTCGCGCGGGAGACCGGCATTAGAGATGCTATCCATTGCCTTCGTAAACCGATTGGGCGAATAGATAATGTATATGCGATTCATTTCTACTGCAGAAGACGCCGTAAGGGTGTACTCATCCACCCAGTCGTAAGGGGTTTGACCATCGGAAATATCGGCCGAGAAAAAAATATATTGCTTCCCACCCTTGACCTCAAATATGCCGCTACCCTGCCTCTGGTAAGGAAGGAGACAGAAGACATCTTCTGCTCCGTCATATAGATAAACGGCCAAATATCCATCTCCTGGAGCCTGAAAGTATAGAAACATATCATCCCCACTTTTAAACGTATCCCCTTCAAATCTAGGGTCTGGTGCACCGCAAAGGATTTTTGCAGTGAATTCTGTGGAGGCCGATATTATTTCTCTCACTTTACCGCGAATCTCTACCTTCACGGCCATTTGATCACCGTCAAAAAAACGGGTAACAACGGGTTCTCCGATGGTCTCAAGCCATTCGCCCTTCACCTGGCTTTGCGAAAGAGCAAGCGTCTGGGCTCCGTCTCCGGTTATCGATGTAGCAGCCGACATGTCAATAACAGTCCCGTAAGTGTCGGCCAAAATCTGTATTTTCGCCTTCTCTATTGCCGTTTCCTTTGCCTGGACAAACGACTGTGTTTCCGGGACCACATAGGTATAAGTTCCGGAAACAGTCTTTGTCTTCTGAGCAAAGGAAGGAGTAGCCATCAAGAACAAGACTACTCCTGTGGCAACAATAAGGCGCGTCACTTCTTCAGGCCCAGGAGGTCGTCAAGTTCTTCAGCGAGTTCTTCGCTTTCCTTCATCATCTGGTCGCGGATTTCCTTCATCCCAGCCCTCATTGCCTCGTCGCGATTGTAATAGATACCAATGCTCACAGTGTACTGCCCGTTTTTGGGGTCTATTTTATACATATCCACGCAGGAGATGATATTGGTGAGCTTAGTCGCCACAAAATTCTTGTAAGCGCCAATGGTCTTGACAATGTTTTCTGCCTGTTCCGGGTTTATCTGTTGATTTCCCAAATTGGTTTTGGCGATACCAGCCAAATCGCTGGAAATCTTGCCGGCTATGTTTATTTTGGCAAGTTCTGTGGCCTGGAATTTAGCCGCGTCATAGGTGGGAGCAACTGCCTGTGCGCTACCCTCAACATACTTGGAGTTGAAGTTGTCATCCATCGTGTTGTTGATTTTGGCCGCTTTAAGCTGCTGCATCTCAATACTAGGGTGTCCGGGAGCAACCTTCCATCCTTCTTTCACAAGCACTTTGGCTTGTTTTTTTGCGTCTTTTTCAACCTTCCTTTCTGAAACCAACTGCGCATTGGCAGTTCCTGAAACCAAAACAGCGGCCATGAGGCCGACGAGCATCAATACCCGTTTCATAGTTGTTTAAATGTTCCACCTGGCTCCTTTGGCGATTTTAGTGTGTACAAAAAAAGTGTGGAGCCGTTCGTCTATCTGAATGGAGGTTCTGGAATACCCGTGAACAAATAAACAATACCCCACACCTGCCAGATATGATGCAGGGCATCATTACTAACCATGGTGATGTGAGTGTTGCGAATCCTTGTTCACGAGAAATTTTCCAGATTTCCATTCAAGGATGTGCCGAAACACTTTTCAATATGTGGTGTCCTTAGGACAAATGCAAAATGAGTTATTTTCTTTCATTTTGCAAACATTATTATAAACAGAGGCCTTCCGGTCGCATATAGTGTAGTGTGTACGATTAACGACCTATGTGCATATGATGAGTCCCGCGGGGTACCGTTCACGTACGTTTAATGCCTAAAGTGTACACCGTGAGTACCCAGCAGTACTGAGCACGGGCGTTTAATGCCGAAAGTGTACGCGGTGAGTACCCGGCAGTACTGAGGACGGACGTTTAATGCCGAAAGTGTACGCGGTGAGTACCCAGCGGTACTGAGCACGGACGTTTAAGGCCGAAAGTGTACGTGATGAGTACCATCGGCCTATATTCAGCGTAATTCTTTGGAGGCAAGGAGTTGCCGGACGGTCTTTTCCTTTATATATATTGACTTTGAGATCTGATAGGAGTTAAGCCCGAAGTCACGGCTGAGGATTATGGCCATCTTCCCCTTATCTTCTTCCGACAACTGTCCCAGTTCCCGGCCGGAGAACCGTTTTTGCAGCACGTGGGTCACTATTCCATCTATCTCTGACTTGTTGAATTCCTGCAGTTCTCCAAGCCGTCTTGCAATCTGGAACATTACCTCATAGTCCTTGACCAGGGCAGTCTGCAGATCTTTGGGCTCCGGAAACAGCCTTAGCACCAGGGACGTATCCACAAAAGATCCAGGATGAAGGCCGATATACGGATTAACAATCCACTCCGGCGGCAGGACGACATCTCCCAACAGGAGTTGCCTTCTCTGGCGGCAGGAGATCTGTCCGGCAAGCGTTCCGCTGACAAGTTTTGAAACATCAGAATGGTATAGCCAACCCGAACTCCAAAGGTATCCGCCTACCACTCCAAGCCCTTCCTCAAGGCAATTGCGGAGCACGTAAACTATTTCAGAGCGCATCTGCTCCTCAGATTCAATCGGCACCAATTTAAACCAATAATCCGCCGGCAGAGGACTGAATCCGTCTTTGACCAGCCTCAGGGACAACTTCCTCTTCAAATAGTCAAATGCCTTCAGGCAGTCCGCGCCGGTGCCGCTGAGTATTATATGGATATGGTTGGGCATCAGCGTGAACGCATATATCCGCACCCCGCACAGGATGCTGATCAGTCCCATAAGGAACATCCCGAAAGCGAATTGCAAGGCGTTGTTGAAGATGAGCTCGCCCTGAAGCCCATCAGTACAGAAATGGTAATACCCTTTCTTAAGCGTGCGGTATTCTTCCCGCTTTTTTTGTGTGTCTCTCATAGCGCAAAGGAAAGAATTATTATCCGTTTCATACAATGAAACGTTTCTTTTTTTCTGAAACGGCACTACAGCACGTTCTGGTGCCGTTTTTGCTTCCTGTAGTGGGACTAAAACCTCTATTTAGGGACGAATGACGTGTTTTTTTGCATTTGTGGGACGAACAACGCACATTTTTTTGCAATCTTACCACATTTTTTCACTTAACCCTCCTAATAGTTGGACCTGGTCCACCGCATTTTGGGACCTGGTCCACCATACAAGCGGATTGGGTTCCATTATAATTGGACCTGGTCCACCGCATTTTTGGACCTGGTCCACCCCGCCCAGTACTGAGCACGGACGATTAATGCCGAAAGTGTACGTGATGAGTACCGGGCGGTACTGAGCACGGACGTTTAATGCCGAAAGTGTACGTGATGAGTACCGGACGGTACTGAGGACGTACGTTTAATGCCGAAAGTGTACACCGTGAGTACCGGGCGGTACTGAGCACGTGCGTTTAATGCCGAAAGTGTACGTGATGAGTACCGGACGGTACTGAGGACGTACGTTTAATGCCGAAAGTGTACACCGTGAGTACCGGGCGGTACTGAGCACGGACGTTTAATGCCGAAAGTGTACGTGATGAGTACCGGACGGTACTGAGCACGGACGTTTAATGCCGAAAGTGTACGCGGTGAGTACCGGGCGGTACTGAGCACGTGCGTTTAATGCCGAAAGTGTACGTGGCGAGTACCGGGCGGTACTGAGCGCGTACGTTTGGGGCCAAAAGTGTACGTGGTGAGTACCCGGCGGGACCGGGCACGGGCGATTTGGGGGTAAAATGTTCGTGGTGAGGACTTTTTTGCTATCTTTGTATGGCGCGTGGGGCTATCCCTATTTATTGGGATTGACCAAAACCGTTTTGTGGGTTATTTTTGCACGCTTTTATGAAACGTACAATACTCATACTGCTGCTGCTGAGCATCATCGCTCCGGCATTCGCCGCCGGCGGGCTGGAGATTTCCGGCAAGGTGGTGGATGCCGCCAGCGGAGAGCCCGTGCCGGGAGCCATAGTGCGCCTGGACGAAAACTACCTTTGGGCCATAACGGATGAAGACGGAGAGTTTGAGCTGGAAGGTGTCCAGAAGGGAACTTACACCCTGGAGGTATCCTGCCTGGGATACGTAACCTACACCCGGGAAATAAAAGTGACAAGGGACATCGAGGACATCGTAATCAAGATCTCCGAAAACACCCTTGCCCTCAAGGAAGTTGTCGTTACGGCCGAAACCTCCAAGGACAACCTCAACACCACCCAGAAGATAGGCCGGACCGCCCTTGACCACCTCCAGATGAGCGGGGTGGACGGAATAGGCGCCCTCCTCCCCGGCGGCAAAACCATCAACCCGGACCTGACGCAGAATAACGCGCTGTCGCTGCGCGCGGCGGGCTCCGACGCCGGCAACGCCGCGTTCTCCACGGCAGTGGAGGTGAACGGCGTAAGAATGGGAGACAACGCCAACTTTGCGGCAATGGCGGGAATCGGCACAAGGAGCATCTCGGTTGAGAATATTGAGAGCGTAGAGGTAATCACCGGCGTTCCAAGCGCCGAATACGGAGACCTTGGAAGCGGTATGGTACGCGTCACCACCAAGAAGGGCCGTACCCCCTGGAACATAGTGTTTGCGGTGAATCCGCGCACCTACGAGGTATCGGCCTCAAAGGGTTTTGAAATAGGGAAGGGCGTTATGAACGTGGGCCTTGAATGGGCCAATGCCACGTCAAAACTCACATCACCTTATACTTCGTACACGCGAAGGGGCTTCACCCTGGATTACACCTGTACTTTCGCGAAGGTGCTGCGCCTGGAGGCCGGCCTCAACGGAAACATCGGCGGAATGAACTCAAAAAGTGACCCGGATGCATTCTCGGAGGCATATTCAAAGGTGAACGACAACCTCCTCACGCCGCACTTCAAACTCACCTGGCTCCTCAACCGCAGTTGGGTTACGAACCTCACGCTGGAAGGCAGCGTCTATTTCCACGACTCCCGGTCCATGGACCACGCCTACAACTCCAACGCCGCCGCCCTTCCTGCGGTGCACGCCACCCAGATGGGATATTGGATGGCCGATGCCCTCCCCACCACCTACTACTCCGACCAGATTGTGGACTCCAAGGAACTGGATTACTCCGCCTCCCTCAAATATCACTGGCTGCACCACTGGGGAGCCGTCAAGAACGTCCTCAAGGCCGGCGTGCAGTGGAAGGCCGATGGAAACGTGGGCCGCGGTGAGTGGTACGAGAACCCCGCCCTTGCAGCAAACGGATACCGCTCAAGGCCCTACTCAGATTACCCCTATATGCACACCCTCTCAGGGTTCCTGGAGGACAATGTGACCATTCCTATCGGCCGCACAAAACTTAACCTTATGGCGGGCCTGAGGTACGAGAACGTGTTTGTGGCGGGCTCAATGTATAACGGACTCAACATACTCTCGCCGCGTTTCAACGCAAAATGGGAACTCTCAAAAAGCGTTTCCTTCCGCGGCGGCTGGGGCGTTGCCGGAAAACTTCCCTCCTTCTACATTCTCTACCCTAAGCCTGAGTACAGGGACATCCGCACCATAGACTACTCCCACGGGAATTCCGCTTCCTATATCTATTACACGCAGCCCTACCGGATGGAGTACAACCCTGAACTGAGGTGGCAGCGGAACCAGAACGCGGAGGTGGGCCTTGACGTGGACTGGAAGGGCTTCAGGATCGGCCTTGTGGGGTTCAGCAACATCACCAAGGCCCCCTATGAGATGGGTACGGTGTACACCCCCTTCTCCTATAATATATATCAGGTGCCTGCGGGATACGCAATGCCTCAGGACCCCCAGGTGCAGGTGGACCACCAGACCGGAATGGTGTACTTTATGGACCAGGACGGCTACTACGTCCCGTCGGAATTCAAACTCACGGACCGCTCGTTTGCGGCTTCCCGCCGCCAGGAGAACGGGGCCGATATCCGCCGCCACGGCGTGGAACTCACCATAGATTTCCCGGAGATAAAGCCCGTCAAGACCACCTTCCGCCTGGACGCCGCCTGGAACCATACTCAATACACATCTGACATTTCCTCCAACCTCTACAGGGACGGCTGGTCCCACAGCACGCTGCCCGGAAGGTCTTATGAATACGCCGCCATCTACCGCGGCGGCACCGCCGTCTACAATGGCCGCATCACGGACAACGTGGACGCCAACCTTACCGCCATCACACATATCCCAAGGGCCAGGCTGGTCATTACCGTACGCCTTGAGGCGGCGCTCCTCCGTAACTCACGCTATACCTCAGACAAAGCTTTCACCGTGGATGAGGCCGGAAACCCTACCGGCGGCAACATCTATGACGGCAATTCCTACACTGCAATATACCCTGACGCCTATATGGACCTTGACGGCGCGGTGCATCCCTGGACGGAAGAATCGGTCCAGGATCCCGCCCTCCAGAGGCTCATCATACGCTCCGGCAACATCTACACCTTTGCGCAGGACGGATACAATCCGTATATGTGCGCCAACCTCAGCGTGACAAAAGAAATAGGAGACCACGTGTCCCTGTCCTTCTTTGCCAATAACTTCACAAACGCCCGCCCCGTAGTCACAAGCCGCGCTACCGGCGTGAGCGCAATCTTCACCCCCAACTTCTATTACGGACTAAGATGCAGACTAAAATTCTAAGTTTTATCGCAGCCCTGGTCCTTGTGGCCGGCTGTATGGATAACGGAGCGCCGTATGCTCCGGGGAGCCTTAACCGCCTCACGGTAAAGGCGGTGTATCCGGAAGGCATAGCCGCGCGCGGCGGAGCCACCGTATCCGTAGTGGAAGTGTCCGGAATCACTTCATACACGGTCAATACGGGGGCCGATGGCAGCGTTGTCACGGAGGTTCCAAACGGCATTTACCGCATTACGGTAAGGGACCGCAGCGAAGACTCCATCTTCAATTCCACAAGGGACAAAGTCCTTGTATCCGACAAGGACGTAAGCATAGAGATGGAACTTCAGCAGTCCAAGGCCGGCGCCATTGTGGTGAAGGAAATATACTGCGGAGGCTGCTCCAAGGCTCCAAAGGAAGGCACCTACCAGAGCGACAAATACATCATCCTCCACAATAACAGCATAGACACTGAGTACCTTGACGGCCTTTTGATGGGAACCCTTTCCCCGTACAACAGCAACGCCGCTAACCCTTGGGTGGTGGACGGAAATCTCCCGGAATTCCTCCCCGTGATCCAGGCCGTCCTGGCCATCCCCGGAAGCGGAAAGGACTTCCCGCTTGAACCCGGAGAGGATGCCGTAATTGCCCTCTGCGGCGCAATTGACCACACTGCGGAATATCCCCTTTCGGTAAACCTGAACCGGCCGGACGTATTTGCGCTCTATGATCCCGTCCTCTTCCCCAATGCCACGTATCATCCGGCTCCAGGCCCCCTGGTTCAGGCAGAAAGGTATCTTGGCATCATAATAAAGACGGGGCAGGCCAACGCCTATACACTTTCCCTCAACTCCCCCACCTTCATCCTTTTCAGGGCGCCTTCCGGCACCGACATAAAGGAGTTCGTCCAACAGAACCAGAACCAGCCTCAGGTTCCGGGAAGCAATGAAAAGGTGGTTGCAATCCCGCAGGAATGGGTGATTGACGGGGTGGAAGTATTCAACGGCGGCTCCTCAGGCAACCAGAAGCGCCTCCCCGCCTCCATAGACGCCGGGGCGGTGTATCTCTCTGAAACCTACAAGGGCCGCACGCTTATGAGAAAGGCCGATGAATCCCTCTCGGAGGAGCAGGGCTTCGAGGTTCTTATGGACTCAAACAATTCAACAGAAGACTTTTATGAACGCGAGACACAGTCACTTCACCAGTAGGGCGCTGGCACTCCTGGGCGCCTGTCTCTGCGCTCAGGCCGCCTTTGCCCAGAGCCACTGGGCCGATGGCATCAACATAGCCGGAGAGGCCGTTCACCAGGAACTTGGCCACGAAGCAGAGGCCTCCGTGGGCGGCGCTTTCACCTCCGGAAACTTCCGTTCCCCCTCTATGGGAAAAACCATATGGAGCACGCAGGCGGAGGCCGCGGCTTCATCGGCCTATGAGGATCTCTACCTCACCGGCGTCTTTGGCTTTGACCTTTCCTACGGCACCGGAATGATGGGCTCCATGTTCTCAGATCCCGGATTCTATCCCATAGACGTACTGGAATTCACCCCCGGAGACAAGGTGAAACAGACCTACAGCATAGGCGGCGGCTTTGCCTGGAAAAACGGCAGCCGCTGGACTCCCGGCGCCACGGCGTCCTTCCAGGGCGTGAACTACGCAAAGCGCAAGGACCTCCGCCACACCACCTACAGGCAGGAATTCGAGATAGCCCCGTCCGTCCACTACAGGGGAGAAGGCTTCGAGGCAGGCCTTACCGGCATTTTCCGCAAGGATTCGGAATTCATAACCGCAGAGCAGGTGGGCCAGGCCAAGGCCGATTCCTATATGGCGTTCCTTGACAAGGGTATGCGCTACGGCACCATGCAGGTTTGGGACGGAAGCGGCATCCACCTCAACGAGGCCGGCGTTAACCGCCTCCCGGTAAAGCAGTACACCTACGGCGCGGCCATCCAGGCAAGTTACGGAAAACTCCTCTACGGAGACGTCCAGTACACCCGTTCAATGGGCCAGGTTGGAGAAAAAGGCTACACCTGGTTCCGCTTCCCCGGCCAGGCGCTGGAGACAAAACTCACCCTCACAATCCCCGGAAACGGGATGGTCCACAACATTACCGCCGCCTATGAGTGGCACTCTATGGAAAACAATGAGGTTGTCACGGAAAAGGTAACCGAAGGCGGCGTCACAACTCCCCGCGTGTACGGCAGCAACACCGTCTACCGTCACAGGGATATGAGCGCCGGCGTGCAGTATGCCCTTGGCCACAAAAACGGCTGGAGGGCCATGGGCGGCATTTCCTTCGACCACGCCCGGGACCTCAGCACCCTGATGTACCCCTATTTTGACGACGACCGTTCCCTGCATATGAACCTCAGCGCCGGCGGCGCAGTTGCAATCGGCCGGTTCCTCATAAGGGCCAATCTCCGGTTCATCCAGAAGATAGGAGAGCACAGCCACGTTGTGGATGTGGCCGATGAATCCCTTGGCGTAAAGGAGCCCCCCACCCGCCTCCAGGACTGGTGGGACAGGGAGCAGGAAGCCCAGGACGCCACAAGGTTCGTACTCAATGCGGCCGTGAGGTACACCTTCCCCGTAGGGATTTACCTTGAGGCCAACACTCTCTGGATCCACGCATTCAAGGTGGTCCTGATTTCAGGAAATGACCGCCAGACCTCAGGTCTTAAACTTGGTTATAATTTTTAATCTATATGCTTATGAAAAAAGTACTGATTTTTGTTGCTTTTGCAGCTGCTCTTGCAGCCTGCGGGAAGAACCAGGTTCCCACCTGGACAAACCCTGACCAGCAGGCAGTTACCCCTGACGGCCAGGTCTATGACGTACGCATCCTCCCCGTGATGACAAAGGTCACGGACACCGCTTTTGAAAATGGTGATGCAATTGGCGTATCCATTTCCCGCACGGCCGGCGCCTATGCCACCAACGAGAAACTCACCTACAACGGCTCTGAGTTCTCCGGCAGCCTCAAATGGTATGCAGAAGGCACTGAAGGGGCAAGCGTAAGCGCATATTATCCTTATGCCGCTACCGTTCCCGCATCGTTCAGCGTCCAGGCCGACCAAAGCGCAGGAACATCGGCCTCAGACTTTGTGGCCGGCGCCAAGACTGGCGTTCTTCCTTCCGCTTCTCCCGTAGTTGTTCCCTTCAAGCACAAACTCACAAAGATCATCCTCAACATCACAAAGAACGTAGACGGAGACCTTGGCGCAGTGAAACTTGGCGGAGCACGCCTTGCCGCAAACCTGGATGCCGATTTCAACGCATCCGTTGACGCATCCGCCGCCGAAGGCACCATCACCGCCTTCAAGAAGGACGCCGCCACCTACTGCCTCATCCTCCCTCCCCAGACCGTGGCCCTTGTCGCTACCGTAGTCACAACCGGGGACAACGAACTTTCCCAGATCCTTGAGGAGACCGCCCTCCTTGGCGGCAAGCAGTACACCATCAATATGATTGTGAACCCTTCAGACCTCAAGGTCACCTTCTCAGGAGACATCGAGGACTGGGAGGACGGCGGCAGCCTTGGCGCCGACAACACCCTCATCGAGAAACTCTCCGACGGCTACATCACCTACCACGAGGCCAAGTACACCGTTGCCAAGATGAAGGACGGCAAGTGGTGGATGACCCAGAACCTCCGCTATGTTCCGGAAGGAATCACCGTGGACGGAACCCTTGACGGCAAGACCGTCACCAAGGTGGACGCCGGCATCTACTACCCTGTGGTTGTCAACGCAGAAAACACCCAGGCAGTATTCTCCAAGGACGTTGAGGTTATCGCTGCACGCGGCTATCTGTACCAGGCCGAAGTAGCCCTTGGACTGAGCGTAGGTGCCATCACTTCCGTGGCCCAGGCCGAAGCCCTTGAAGGCGCTCAGGGTCTTTGCCCTAAGGGCTGGCACGTTCCCACCGGTGCCGATATTATCGGCCTTGTAGGAAAAGCCGTGAGCCCGCTCACAAATGACACCACCGCTCCTTATTATGACGGCTCCAACGGTTCAATCGCCCTCCTGAATGCCGATGGCTTCAATATGGACGCATTCGGCGCCGTTTCCATCCAGGACAACACCAAGACCAGCGGTACCCTTATGGGCTGGGCAACCGGTTATCCCGACAAGATTTCTTCCGGTATGTTCATCGGCTCAACATATGGCGGCGTAACCTACAACACCTCCGGCGACGAAACCTCCGGCATCAAGAACCTCCAGTTCATGGGTCTTATGCCCATGACCAACAAAGCCAGCGAAGATGCATACACCTGCAACGGAACCAAGGTAAGTTACCGCATCGCCGGTCCTCTCCGCTGCGTACGTAATAACTAAACGCTATGCGTAAGTGGCTCATAGCCATTGCCCTCGGCCTGTGCATCCTTCCGGGTGCGCGGGCCGATGAGGGTATGTGGCTGGTCCAGTGCCTGGACAGGGCCCTGGAGAAGAATATGAAGGCGCGCGGCTGCAAACTCAAGGCCCGGGAAATCTACAACGAGGAAGCGGGCGGCCTTTCCGACGCAATCGTTTCCCTTGGATTCTACTGCTCCGGGAGTATGATATCAAATGACGGCCTCCTTATCACCAACCACCACTGCGCTTATTCTGACGTTTCAAGGCTCTCCACTCCGGAGAACAACCTCCTTGAAAAAGGATTCTTCGCTCTTTCAAGGGCCGATGAAATACCCGTCCCGGGCCTGGAGTTCTACTTCCTGAGGCGCGTCATAGACGTGACGGACGAGGTTTCGGCGCTGAAAGCGGAACTTCAGGCCGCCGGAAAGCCCTTCGGTAGCCGCCGCATAAGCGCCGTCCTGGAAAAGAAGTACAAGGAAGAAACCGGTCTGGAGGCAGGTCTTCAGGGAATGTGGGCCGGAGAGAAATACTACATCTGCCTCTACTCCAAGTACACGGACATACGCCTTGTGGGTGCGCCGCCCGTTCAGGTTGCGGCCTTTGGAGGAGACGAGGACAACTGGGAATGGCCGCAGCACAAGGCCGATTTCGCGCTGTACCGTATCTATGACTCCAACGGCGAGCCCCTGCATCCCCGCCGCCACCTTAAGATCAGCGAAAAAGGCTACAAAGAAGGTTCCTACGCTATGATTATGGGATATCCGGGCCGCACGCAGAGGTATATATCGGCCGCGGAACTGGACCAGATGATTTCTGTGGAAAGGCCGGAAGTTAACCGCATCAGGGCCGCCCAGATGGAGATTATCCGTAAGTGGATGGACCGTGACCCCGCGGTCCGCTTCAAATACTCCGACAACTTCTTCTCCCTCTCAAACGTGGCCGAACTTCAGGAAGGCGAACTTGACTGCATACGCCGCTTTGGCGTAATTGAAAAGCGCCGGGCCTTTGAGGCCGGAATGCCGGACCAGGAACTTCTGAGGAAACTTCAGGAGGAGGTTTCGGGGACATCGGCCATAGAAAAGCAGAAGGTGTATTTCCGTGAAGCCATCTTCCGCGGGCTCATCATCTCCCGTACGCTGATGCGCATTGGAGGTGCCTCCAAGGACCTTTCCCAGCAGAAGCGTTTCCTCTCACAGGGGCTCTCTGAAACAGACCCCAGGGTGGAGCGGGAACTTCTGGAGGCATCCGTGAAGGAACTCTTCGGCGGTATTGACGAGGCTCTTCTCCCCGCATTCCACAAGGAACTGTGGGAGCGTTTTGGGGAGGATTACCACGCTATGGCAGCCTGGATGTGGGAGAACTCCTTCCTCAAGGATTTTGGCTCCGTTCCGGATTCATCCATTGTGGAGGCGTTTGACGGAAATATTGCCGATGACCCCCTGTACCGTTACGTGAAGGATATCAATATGAACCTTTTCAACGGCAGGGAGAACCACGTGGGAGACCCTATGGCCCTTCACAGGGAATACGTCCACGCGCGTTACCGCTACCTCAAGAGCCTTGGCGTGCCGCAGTATCCGGACGCCAATTCCACAATGAGGCTTACCTACGGAAGGGTTTGCTCAATGCGCCCCCGGGACGGTGTGTATACCCACTGGCAAAGCACCGCGGCGGGACTCAGGGAGAAGTACTCTTCATCGGCCTATGACTTCCACTACCCGGATGCTTTCCGTGAGGCGCTTCCTCCCATGGATTTCCCCGTGAACTTCCTCACGGACAACGACATAACGGGCGGAAACTCCGGATCTCCGGTCCTCAATGCGCGAGGGGAACTTATCGGCCTTGCCTTTGACGGCAACAAGGAGTCCCTGGCCTCTAACTTCGAGTCCGTTCCCGGCTACAACATGTGCGTGTGCGTGGATATCCGCTATATCCTCTGGATCCTCCGCCACTACGCCCGCCAGGACTACGTTCTCCAGGAACTCGGCCTATCACTTCCATAAACACCTAATAATGAGAAAGTTCGCCTCCACCGCAATGCTCCTTTTAGCGGTAGCCTGCGCTCAGAACACTGAGCCCGCGCCTGAATGCCTCCTCAGGAACCCCATCATCCCCGGCTTCAATCCTGATCCTTCCGTTGTGGCGGTAGGTGAAGACTACTACATTGTAAACTCCACTTTCCACTACTTCCCCGGTGTTCCGGTTTATCACAGCCGCGACCTCCAGAACTGGGAGCAGATAGGGAATGTGCTGGACAGGCCATCCCAGTTTCCGCTGGACGATGCCAACGCCTCCCTTGGCATCTATGCCCCCACCATCCGCTACAACGACGGAGTGTTCTATATGATCACCACAAACGTGTCCGGCGGCGGCAACTTCATGGTCACGGCTACGGATCCGGCCGGCCCGTGGAGCGAGCCCATCTGGCTGGAGCAGCAGGGAATAGACCCGTCCCTCTACTTTGAGGACGGCAAGTGCTATATGGTCTCCAACCCGGATGCCACCATCACCCTCTGTGAGATAGACCCTGTCACCGGAGCAACCCTAAGCCCCGGAAAAGCCCTCTGGAGAGGTACTGGAGGCCGATTCCCAGAAGGCCCCCACATCTACAAAAGGGGCGGCTGGTACTATCTTTTAATATCTGAGGGAGGAACGGAACTTGCTCATAAACTCACCGTAGCAAGGAGCCGCAAGATCTACGGCCCGTACGAAGCCTTCCCGGGCAATCCCATCTTCACCCACTGCTCCCTTGCCGGACAGGAGAGCAATATCCAGGGAACCGGTCACGGGGATATGTTCCAGGCGGCCGATGGCTCCTGGTGGATGGTTTTCCTGGCTTACAGAAGGTACGGCGGAGACTTCCATCACCTAGGCCGTGAGACCTTCCTGGCCCCTGTAACATGGGAAAAGGGCTGGCCTGTTGTGAACGGCGGAAAGCCCGTGGCTGAAGAGATGATGGTACCGCTGAGCTCTGCTCCGGCAGCGTCTGAGGCCGTTTCCTGGGAATACGACTTCTCTTCTATCGGCCCTGAATGGATGCATATCCAGCACCCCGTGGAAGACAATTACAGCGCCTCCGACGGTATCCTTACCCTCAAGGGAAGCGGCAGCGGTTTTGACTGGGGAAATCCCCGGCCAACGGCACTCCTCAGGCGTCAGCAGAGCCCCGGCTGCACATTCGGGACAACGGTATCACTTCAGGGAGAAGGTGAAGCCGGCATTGCCATCTATCAGACTCATTCCGGCCATATTGAATTCTACATTGCACGTGAAAAGGGTGGAAAACCCATCGCAGAAGTGAGGATCCGTCTCCACAGCATCCTTCACACGCAGGCCTCTGTGCCGCTTTCATCGGCCAAAGCCCGGCTGGATGTCAAAGCCTTCGGAGACCATTATGAGTTCCTCCTTGACGGCAGGGAAATTGCCCGCCTGGATTCCAAACTCATCAGCACGGAGATTGCCGGCGGCTTTACCGGAGTTACCGTGGGGCCTTACTGCCAGAAGGGCACGGCTTTATTTAACGGCTTCTGTTACAAGGAGGACAAATAGCATTTTTTTGCTATATTTGCATAGGAAAACATTTTAAAATCTAATAGTTATGCTTGGAACAATCCTTTACATCGCCGGTCTGGTACTGGCCATCCTTGCGGTTCTTGACATCCTCAAGAAGCCCATCTCCCTTGTTGGAAAGATCATCTGCTGCGTGCTTGTGCTTATCACCAGCTGGGTAGGTCTTCTGGTATACTATCTCTACGCAAAGGACCATATCGTAGAGTGGTTCAAGTAATCCCACATGAAAAAGCTTCTTATTACAATTGCCATCGCACTGATGGCAATTTCGGCATATGCTCAGAGGGACATCCCTGCCGGAGCCAGCCTGGAACTTGCCAACGTAGAGCAGAACGACAACAACTTTTACATCTACAAGGTAAAGGACAAGGAAGGGACCCCCGCATATTACCTCAGCGTGAGCCGCGTGGAGTACGCTTTTGAGGCGGAGATCCTGAATTTCACCACCACCTTCAGCTCTTCCAACGGCACTGTGCTGCTGTTTGGGGAAACCTATGAGGATGCCCTGGAAAACCTTGAAGAACTCCTTGAGATGTTCACGGAAGAAGACGGTGAGCAGAAGGAATTCACCTCAATTGACGGCACCAAGGTCCTTTGCACCCTTCACAAGGGCTGCCTTGGAAAACACCTCAGCATTGGAGAGGCCTCCCTCACAAAGGGTAACATCAAATCCCTCCGCTACTCCCTGAAAGTCTCCAAGAAACTCCACCCGGATATTTAGCCGTTTTTGCTAAACGCTTTATTATCAGCGAATTATACAATTTACTCCCGTCCAAATAGACGGGAGTAAATTGTATAAAGCATTAAAAATCAACACGTTAGCGATTACGCCATAAAATGAAGGTAGACCGCAGTGGCGGCAGTCACTGCTGCAGTTTCTGTCCTGAGCCGTGAAGAACCCAGATGTACGGGGATATAACCGGCATTTATAGCCGATTGCGCTTCTTCCAGTGAGAAATCTCCTTCCGGGCCGATAAGAACCGTAACGTCTTTCCCGTCAAAGCCTTGCAATGCTTCCTTGATGCTTCTCCTCGGATGAGACCCGTCTTCAAAGCAGTAAGCGATAAGACGGAGGGATGCCCCGTCCCGGCCAATGAAAGAAGTAACGCTCACAGGCTCTGCTATTTCCGGGACAGCGGCCTTGAGAGACTGTTTTGTGGCCGATAAAGCGATGCGCCTGGCCCGGTCTGTCTTGTAGACTTTACGCTCAGAGCGCTCCCCTATGAGCGGGACAATACGGTCTACACCTATTTCCGCGGCCTTTTCTACGAACCATTCAAAGCGATCATTGTTCTTTGTGGGACAGCAGCCTATGGTAAGATTGTAAGGATGAGATCCCCATCCCTGAACTTCAGAAAGTATGGCGGCCTGCGTTCCTTTGGCGCTTGCATCAAGCAGGCGGCAGTGATAAAGAGTGCCCACTCCGTCAATGACGTCTATCTGGTCTCCGGCCCGGTGCCGAAGAACCCTTACACAGTGAACGCTTTCTTCCTGATCCAAAAAACAGATTCCGTCACTGATTTGATATGTGTAAAACAATTCCATCTTCGCAAAGTTAGCAAGTTTTTTAGTAACTTTGCAGTCTTATGAGCCACATCAGAGATATAAACCTTTGGGAAAGCGGAGAACTAAAACTCAGTTGGGTACGCTCCCATATGCCGCTTCTGGACGGAATTGAAAAGGATTTCCGCAGGACACTGCCCTTCAAGGGCCTTAAAGTAGCCCTCAGCGTACACCTTGAGGCCAAGACCGCGCATCTATGCGAGGTTCTTGCGGCAGGTGGGGCCCAGATGTACATCACCGGTTCCAACCCCCTCAGCACCCAGGACGACGTAGCGGCGGCGCTGGTGCACGAAGGCCTCAACGTCTTTGCCATCCACGGCTGCAATGAGACGGAGTACTTTGAGGATATCCGCAAGGTTTTATCGGCCGGCCCCAATATCATAATTGACGACGGCGGAGACCTTGTGACAACAATTCACAATGAGTTCCCGGAACTTATCCCCGGGGTTATCGGCGGCTGCGAGGAAACGACCACCGGCATCCTGCGCCTGAAGGCAATGGACGCCGCCGGAAAACTCCGGTTCCCCATGATGCTGGTCAACGACGCAGACTGCAAGCACCTCTTTGACAACCGCTACGGCACCGGCCAGAGCGTGTGGGACGGCATAAACCGCACCACCAACCTTATTGTGGCAGGGAAGAACGTTGTTGTGGCCGGCTACGGCTGGTGCGGCAAGGGCGTAGCAATGCGCGCCAAAGGCCAGGGCGCCAGCGTGATCGTCACGGAAATAGACCCCATCAAGGCTATGGAGGCCGTTATGGACGGCTTCAAGGTTATGCCTATGATTGAGGCCGCAGCCCTCGGAGACATCTTTGTCACAGTCACAGGCTGCGAGGATGTAATCGGCCCGGAACACTTCCTGAGGATGAAGGACGGGGCCATCTGCTGCAACGCCGGGCACTTTGACGTGGAGGTTGCCGTGGCAAAACTGCGCGCAATGTCCGTCAGCCACGCCCCCGCAAGGGCCAACATCGAGGCCTATACCCTTGAGAACGGAAAACGCATCTACATCATTGCAGAGGGCCGATTGGTGAACCTTGCCGCCGGGGATGGCCACCCCGCAGAGATCATGGACATGTCCTTCGCAATCCAGGCCCTGAGCGCAAAATATCTGGCCGATAACAAGGGCCGAATCACCCGGAAACTTAACCTTGTTCCACGGGAAGTGGACCAGGACGTTGCACGCAGAAAACTTGCCGACTGGGGCATCGAGATTGACACTCTGACAGAAACTCAGCATAAATATCTGTTTGGATAATGGCACTTATTCCTATTCACTGGTGGAACAAAGAAGTCCGCAACTTCAAGATTTCACAGGAAAGCTTCAGAAAACAGCCCTGGGCTAACGGCATCATCCTGCTTGGATGCGTGGTGATTGCTATGCTCCTGGCAAATCTCCCCTTCACAAAACACCTTTACCACGGCTTCCTTCACACGGAACTCACCATCCACGTGGCGTCCCCGGACGGCCTTCTGGACTGGTACTTCCCGCACGGAATGACTATGGAGAAGTTCATCAACGACATCCTGATGGTGATCTTCTTCTTCACCGTGGGTCTTGAAATAAAGCGCGAGGTTGTGTGCGGGGAACTTTCCTCCTTCAAGAAAGCCATCCTCCCCGTGATTGCGGCTTTCGGCGGAGTGATTGTGCCCGCCACCATCTACGCCGTGGTGAACCACGGCACCGCCGCCGCTTCCGGCTGGGGCATACCTACGGCAACGGACATAGCGTTTGCCATCGGCATACTTTCAATCCTTGGAGACAAGGTTCCGGTGTCGCTGAAGGTGTTCCTGACGGCCCTTGCCATTGCCGATGACCTCATCGCCATACTTGTGGTGGCCTTCTTCTACGGCGGGCATATAAATCTTCCTCTGCTGTTCATTGCCCTGGTTGTGATTCTCTTTGTGTTCCTGGAGAAAAAACTTGGAGAAAAACGCATAGCCTACTACATCGTTCCGGCAATCATAGTGTGGTTCCTGTTCTACTACAGCGGCATCCACGCCACCATGACCGGCGTTGTAATCGCCCTTCTCATCCCTATGGACGCCCGATACAACAAAGCAAAGTTCCACCGCAGGGCAAAGATCCTCTACGAAGGCCTTGTGGAAAGCGAGGAAGTGCACACATCCGAATCCTTCCCCAACGGCCCCCAGAGGTACTACCTGAGGCACCTCAGCGGTCTCACCAAGAGAACCATACCCCCGTCATACAGGCTTGAGCACAGGCTTAATCCGGTTGTGAATTTTGTCATTATGCCGGTCTTCGCCCTTGCAAACGCCGGTGTTGAAATAACGGACATCTCCTACTTCAACGTGTTCCAGTGGAACCCGGCCCTTGGGGGAGTTGGCCTTGGCATATTCCTGGGACTGCTGCTTGGAAAGCCCATCGGCATTACCCTTGCCTCCTGGCTTGCAATCAAACTTAAGGTTGGAGCAATGCCTTCCAAGGCATCCTGGCCTATGCTGTTTGCCGTTGCGTGCCTTGGCGGCATAGGATTCACGATGTCCATCTTTGTGGACACCCTGTCATTCAGCGGGGCCAATATCACCCCGGAACTTACCCAGCACCTGAGGGACGCCGGCAAGATTGCCGTGCTTCTTGGGTCTCTTGCCGCAGGCATTCTGGGCTCACTGGCCATAACGGTTGTATCGGCCATAGAAAAAGGTAAAAACGCAAAAAAATAAATGGGACTGTTAAACGGAAAAGTGGCCCTCATAACAGGCGCCGCACGCGGCATTGGCAAGGCCATTGCCCTCAAATTTGCCTCTGAAGGGGCTTCTATAGCATTCACGGACCTTGTAATCAACGAGGCCGCGGAGGAAACGGTAAAAGAACTTGAAGCCCTTGGCGTGAAGGTTAAGGCTTACGCCTCCAATGCGGCCGATTTCGAGGCCACGCAGGAGGTTGTAGCAGAAATTGAGAAGGAGTTCGGCAGGGTGGATATCCTTGTAAACAACGCCGGAATCACCAAGGACGGCCTTGTGATGCGTATGAGTGAGGCCCAGTGGGATGCCGTCATTGACGTCAATATGAAGAGCGCCTTCAATTTCCTTCACGCGGTAGTGCCCATTATGGCGCGCCAGAAAGGCGGCAGCATCATCAATATGGCATCCATCGCCGGCCAGACCGGCAATCCCGGCCAGGTGAACTATTCGGCCTCCAAAGCCGGCCTCATTGCAATGGCAAAGTCAGTGGCAAAGGAGATGGGGCCCCGCGGAGTACGCGCCAATGCCATTGCTCCCGGCTATGTCATCACCGAAATGACCGAAGTCCTGCCCCAGGCCGTGAAGGATGAATTCATCAAACTCATCCCCCTCAAACGCGGCGCTACCGTGGAAGAGATTGCCAATACAGCCCTCTATCTGGCATCGGACCTTTCCTCATATGTCACAGGTCAGGTAATTGCTGTAAACGGCGGAATGTACTGCTAAGCAAAGCGCTGACACTGAGGCGCTTAACAAAAGTCGGGTGCACCTCAAGGTGCACCCGACTTTGCGTAATTAACTAAGAATCAGTTGATTAGATTACAGGCTGTAGATGAAACCTAGCATGATGTTGGCGGAGTCTACATCAAGACCAAAACGGCCGATAGAGGAAGTAGTCTTGGAGTTGTCGGCATTAATCCTGGTGGTAGAAATGTTCTGATAACCAAGGCTGCCAATGTGGGCCATGATGGAGAAGTGACCGTCAAACTTCACGAGGAAACCAGGACGTGCACCAATCTCAAGGAGACCATACTTGGGGCCTTCTACCCATGCGTTCTGAGCATTAAGATTCTGGGTGGAGATAGAGCTATAACCAAGGACACCGTCAACAAAAAGATCGAAACGGCGGCTGTTGACAATTGAGAAACGGAAATAAGGAGCAAAACGGATACCGTCTACTTTCCGTGAGTTATTATTCATTACACCCTGAGCATTTGTGGCGGAAAGACCGTCACCCTGCATACCTGCTGCTGCAAGAAGGATACCCTTGTAGTCATTGGGGTTGAGGGAACCGAGAGCGGCAAGGCCGTGCATATAACCTACGGTGCCACCAACTGCCATGCGGTCATTGATACGGAAACCTACCTCAGGCATAATCTTGAAGGAAGAGCCGTTGGTGATTGAGCCGGCCTGATTCAGACCGTCATTCCATGTGGTGGTGGAGAAAGCTACGGAACCGCCGAAGTAAAGCTGGGCGTTTGCCTTGGTGCCGATGAGCATCATAAGAGCAGCTGCAGCTGCAAAGATGATTTTTTTCATAATGGTTGTTTTAAGTTGATTTGTTTGTATTGGTTTCTAATATTTGTCGTCTATATCCTCAATCTTGTTCTCCACGTAGCTTAAAAAGCGCTTGCGGAGGTTTTCTGGATAATTATCATTTTTCTTTACATCTTTCTCGATCTGATAGATCTTAGCTTCAATCTGTCCGGCCTTGCGGAGGTCCTTTTTATTCACGGCGCTCCTGTACTGATTGAGAAGGCCGTTCACTCCAGTGCGCTTGCAAAGCCAGGGAAGGGTATAGGGAATATCCTCCGGCTTTGTTTCTTCCTCCACAAAAGTCTCCGAGTTAATGCTCAGACGTGCACCCTTTGTGTCTTCTATCATGGACTTGGCCTGTTTGTAGGGGAAACGCTTTTTACCTCCGTCCACCTCCGGCACGGAGAAGACAACGGCCTTTTCAACAGATGGTGCGCTATTGAAAACCGGCACCAGATTCTCCATCTCCTCTGCCTGCAGGGAGAAGGAATCACGGACGCGCAGACCGTTCTCATCAAGAAGCGTAAGTTCCATATCCAGGGCCGATATTACAGCCTCCGTTTCCTTGCGTACAGGGACCACGGCCTGGATGTTCCATAGCTTGGGATTATCCTGGTCCGGGGACATACAAACACGGACATCGGCCCCGGGAGAGAAGGACTCAAATCCGCTGCCGGCAAACTCCATCTGACCTTTTGGGACGAAGATTTCTACAGGTTTTTTTGCGCAGGAGTAAAGCGCCAGGGCCGACAAGGCCACAAGGATAAGCTTTTTCATACCTTGGATCAATCGTAGCGGTCTTCAATTTGGTCTTCGCGGTCTTCTACGTACTCCACAAAGCGGTCACGGAGCCAGGACGGGATGCTTCCGTCGTTCTTCACACGCTTTTCAATGGACCAGAGCTGATCCTCGATCTGCTTTGCGCGGCGGTTGTTGTCGTTGCGGAGAGCAGACTCATACTGGCTCAGGAGGCCATAGACGCCATACTTCTTGCAAAGGGCGTCAAGGGTGTTGGGGTTTTCCTGCTTGGGCTGCTCTGCCACAGCTGCCGCGCCTTTTGCGGAAGTTACGTTGAAATCCATCCTCACTCCCTTGGTGTTTGCAAGCAGCTTTTCCGCTTCTTTCTTGGTGAAGTACTTCTTCACGCCATCCTGAGCCACCGAGAACACTATTGTGCGCTCAATGTTATCGGCCGAATTGTACACGGGGACAAGGTTTGCAAGATCCTCTCCCTCAAGGACAAAACCGTCACGGATGCGGATTCCGCGCTCATCAAGCGGAACAAGGTTGATGCTGAGACCGTCAATTGCCCCCTGCACCTCCTTGCGGACAGGGATTACGGCCTGGACTGTCCATTCCTTGGATACATCAGGATTCTGCGACGTGTAAAGTTTCACATCGGCTCCAAGGGAGAAGGATGTGAAAGCGTTGCCCGCAAACTCAACCGTGTTTTTAGGGACATACAGTTCTGCTGGCTTGTCACTTCCGCAGGCCCAGGCCAATGCGGTGATGCAAAAGAGTACGAACAGTTTTTTCATATGTTGAATGTGGTTTGTCTTACAAGCAACACAAAGATAGACAACCACACCCGCGTGTGCAACACACGCGCGTTACCGTTCGTAAAAACTATGTTGCAAATCGTAAAAAGGAGGCTTATTCCTTGCTTTCCATCCACTCAGACGGGCTCATCCCGGTGATTTTCTTGAAACTGCGATAGAAGGACACACGGTCCGAGAAACCGGATCTGTCGGCCACTTCAGTAATGGAAAGCGGGGGCTTTTCCTCCATGAGAAGGCGGGCATAACGGATGCGCCAGCTGTTCACGTAGTCAGAGAAGGACTGCTTCGCAAGCTGATTTATACAGGCCGATACATAGGTTCTGTTGGAGCCCACAGCCTCTGCCAGGTCGGCAACCGTAAGGCCCTTGGAGCGGAAAAGTTGCTGCGCCTGCATCTGAGCCCGGATCTTTTCCATAAGCACTGCCCTGGAGCTGTCGTCGGAGTCCGAGAAGCCTTCTGCAAAATCCTCAACCCTAACTTCATCGGCCGGAAACTCCGTCTTATTCCCAAAATAGAAGATGGAAAACAGAAGGGCCGAGAACCCCACGGACGGAATCATCAGTTCCCAGGACCCCATAAAGTGATCGCGGCCTAGGAGATTCACCGTAAAGGACATCATTGCAGTCACAACCAGAAGCACCAGGAGGATAAAAAGAGGGTCCAGGCGCTTTTCCTCCGGGTTTGAGTAAAAGTTATTTACGCTGAGGCGGAACCGGAAAAGGTCACGCGCAGCTATGATGCTGGAGTATATGGTGACAACTGGGAACAGGGCCTGGGCGGCCATCTGGGCACCGCCTATACCCTGCAGCCACCCGGCAATGGAACAGACAAAAACCGCCACTGCCGGTATAAACCACCAGAGATACGTCCAAGTCCGGGGTACGCTCTTTCCGGTAAGGCACTTCACATAGAGGGCATAGAGAGGGTATACAGAGAGATTGCAAAGGTAATAGAGACTCTCCGAAAAACGGCTCTGGAGCCCGTTAAAATGCAGATAGTGGCAGAAATACAGTGCCGATGTCACAATGCCGAAGACCGCCAGCGCAATATGTGCGCGGTCGGCCTTCCCTATCTGGAAAAGAAGGATGGCGGTCCATACAAGACACACCATGAACGGCATTGTGGTGGCTAACTGATACATCTATTCCCATTCAATGGTTCCCGTGGGCTTGGGAGTAAGGTCGTAGAGGACACGGTTGACTCCGGGGACTTCCGTGATGATACGCTGGGTGATGTGATTAAGAACGTTGTAAGGAATCTCCTCAATGGTTGCGCTCATAGCGTCACGGGTGTTGACGGCACGGATGATAACCGGCCAGTCCCAGCAGCGCTTGCCATCTTTGATACCGGTTGACTTATAGTCCGGAACTATGGTAAAATACTGCCACACCTTGCTTGCAAGGCCGTTTTTGTCAAATTCCTCACGTAGGATTGCATCGGCCTCACGGAGGGCGTTAAGCCTGTCGCGGGTGATTGCGCCGGTGCAGCGGACGCCAAGGCCGGGGCCGGGGAAGGGCTGGCGGTAGACCATATTGTCGGGGAGGCCGAGTTCCTTTCCAACCACGCGGACCTCGTCCTTGAAGAGAAGTTTGACGGGTTCTACCAGTTCAAACTTGAGGTCCTCCGGAAGGCCGCCAACGTTGTGATGGGACTTCACGGGGCCGGATTCCAGGATATCCGGGTAGATGGTTCCCTGGGCAAGGAAGCTTATACCTTCCTGCTTACGGGCTTCTTCCTCGAAGACGCGGATGAATTCTGCGCCGATGATCTTTCGCTTCTGCTCGGGATCGGCCACGCCTGCAAGTTTATCCAGGAAACGGTCTACGGCGTCTACATACACAAGGTTAGCCTTGAACTCATCACGGAAAACGCGGATTACCTGCTCCGGCTCCCCCTTACGCAGAAGGCCGTGATTCACATGAACGGCCACAAGCTGCTGCCCAACGGCTTTGATCAGAAGGGCCGCTACCACGGAGGAATCAACGCCTCCGGACAGTGCCAGAAGTACTTTCTTGTTTCCAATCTGGGCGCGGAGCTCCTTGACCTGCTCCTCGATAAAGGCTTTTGCCAGTTCCGGAGTGGTTATGCGCTCCATGTTTGCGGGACGAACACTGTTTGAACTCATAGACTTTAACCTGTTAAATCATTCTGCAAGTTACGAAAAATACTGCAAAGCGGCGCGCACGAACTCCACAAAAATGGGCTGGGGGTTTTCCGGCGTACTTTTGAGCTCCGGATGGAACTGAACGGCCACAAAGAACGGATGTGACGGGATTTCAACTATTTCCACCAGGTTATGATCCGGATTCACCCCGCTCACCACCATTCCGGCATCTTCAAAGGCCTGAAGGTATCTGTTGTTGAATTCATAACGGTGGCGGTGACGCTCGGAAATATCATCGGCCCCATAAATCCTCTGCGCCAGCGTCCCTTCCTTTATGTGGCAGGGATATGCCCCAAGACGCATGGTCCCACCTTTCATGGTAAGCTTTTTCTGCTCCTCCATCATATCTATTACGGGATGGGGCGTGTCCGGATTGTCTTCCGTAGAGGCGGCATCGGCCCAACCAAGCACATTGCGGGCAAACTCAACAACCGCCATCTGCATACCAAGGCATATCCCAAAGAAGGGAACCCCGTGCTCCCTGGCGTATTTCACCGCACATATCTTCCCTTCCAGGCCGCGGGAACCGAATCCGGGGGCAACCAGGATGCCTTTCATAGGGCCCAGGACCTCATCCACATTGGAAGGGTCAAGGTGCTCGGAATGGATGCAGTGAACGTTTACCTTGCAGTGATTGGCCGCCCCTGCGTGGATAAAGCTTTCCTGGATGCTCTTGTACGCATCCTGAAGCTCCACGTATTTCCCCACAAGGGCAATGTCCACTTCCCTCTGGGGATTTTTCAGCCTTTCCAGGAAGGCCTTAAGGCCTGAAAGGTCAGGCTCAGGAAGGCCCGGGATTTCAAGTTTATTCACAACAAGGGTGTCAAGATGCTCGGCCTCCATGTTGAAAGGGACCTGGTAGATGCTCCAGGCGTCCATTGACTCAATTACGTGGCCGGGCTTGACGTTGCAGAAAAGGGCAATTTTGCGGCGCAGTTCCGGCGTAAGTTCCTTTTCAGTCCGGCACACGATTATGTCCGGATGCACACCCTGGGACTGGAGTTCCTGCACGGAATGCTGTGTGGGCTTGGTCTTAAGTTCCTGTGCGGCCTTGAGGTAAGGAATCAGGGTAAGATGAATGCTCAGGAAATCCTCTTCCGGCAGTTCCCACTGGAGCTGGCGCATGGCCTCCACAAAAGGCTGGCTTTCCATATCGCCAACAGTGCCGCCAACCTCTGTGATTACAATGTCATAGTTGCCGGTTTGGCCAAGCAGAAGCATCCTGCGCTTTATCTCGTCAGTTATATGGGGCACAATCTGGACTGTTTTTCCAAGATAGGCGCCTTCGCGTTCACGCGTTATTACCGTGTTGTATATCCTGCCCGTAGTGACGTTGTTGGCCTGGGACGTGTGAATGCCAAGGAAACGCTCGTAGTGGCCAAGGTCAAGGTCTGTCTCGGCCCCGTCTTCCGTCACATAACACTCCCCGTGCTCATAGGGATTGAGGGTGCCGGGGTCTATATTGAGATACGGGTCAAATTTCTGGATAGTAACGCGTAATCCCCTTGCCTGAAGAAGTTTGGCAAGGGATGCGGCAATAATCCCCTTTCCAAGGGAAGAAGCCACACCGCCAGTTACAAAAATGTATTTTGTGTCCATAATAGAAATCTCAATACTTTTCTTTTTACTCCCATTCAATGGTTGCCGGCGGCTTGGAAGAGATGTCGTAGACCACCCTGTTTACCCCACGCACCTTGCGGATAATCTGGTTGGAGACATCCCGGAGGAAGTCGTAGGGAAGAGGAAACCAGTCTGCCGTCATGGCGTCTGTGGAAATGACGGCCCTGAGGGCCACAGGATTCTCATAGGTGCGTTCGTCGCCCATTACGCCAACGCTCTTTACAGGGAGAAGAATGACCCCGGCCTGCCAGATTGCATCGTAGAGGTTGGTGGCCATTTCTGCGGGATTTGCGGCCGATGGATAACCCATCCCCGTGCAGTCGTAGCAGCGGAGGGCACTTATGAAAATGTCATCGGCCTCCCTGAGGACGGAGAGTTTTTCCTCCGTAACCTCCCCTATTATGCGGATGGCAAGTGAAGGGCCGGGGAAAGGATGCCTGTTTATGAGCTCCGGGGGAACGCCGAGGGCGCGGCCAACGCGGCGAACCTCGTCCTTAAACAGCATACTGAGGGGCTCCACCACCTTCAGGTTCATCTTCTCAGGCAGGCCGCCAACGTTGTGGTGGCTCTTGATCTTGGAGGCTATTCCGGGAATGCCGGCGCTCTCTATTACGTCCGGATAAATGGTGCCCTGGGCCAGCCAGCGGGCGTTTCCAACCCCGGCGGCGTATTTTTCAAAAGTCTCCACAAAGAGGCGGCCTATGGCCTTGCGCTTGGCCTCGGGGTCTGTAAGGCCTTTGAGTGCGCTGAGGAAACTTTCAGATGCATCGGCACCAATCACATTGAGCCCCATCTTCTTGTAGGAGGCAAGGACGCTTGTGAATTCGTTCTTTCTCAGAAGGCCGTTGTTCACAAAGATGCAGGTGAGCTGGCTGCCGATTGCCTGGTTCAGAAGGACGGCGGCAACGGTTGAATCCACTCCGCCGCTGAGGCCCAGGATAACGTTGTCACGGCCGATTTTCCCTCTCAGGGCTTCCACCGTTGTGGAAATGAAGGAATCCGGGGTCCAGTCTCCCTTGCAGCCGCATATCCCAAGCGCAAAGTTGGATAGAATGCGGGCGCCTTCCACGGTGTGGTAAACCTCAGGATGGAACTGGACGGCGAAAGTGGGCTCCCCTTCAAACTGATAAGCGGCGTTTTGGACATCCTCCGTAGAGGCTATTACAGAGGCGCCTTCCGGAAGGGCCGATATACTGTCTCCGTGAGACATCCAAACCTGGGTTTCTTTGCTCACGCCCTCAAAAAGAGGGGACTTTGAAACCAGTCTCAGGATGGCCCTGCCGTATTCACGGGTGTCAGAGGCTTCCACCTTTCCTCCACCCTTGAAGGCTATGTACTGTGCCCCGTAGCATATTCCAAGAAGGGGAAGGCGGCCGCGGAAAAGGGAAAGGTCCACCTGCGGAGCATTGCCATCCCTTACAGAGCATGGGCTTCCGGAAAGGATTACGCCTTTTACGTCCACGTCCAGTGCGGGGACTTTGTTGTATGGATAAATTTCACAATAGACGTTGAGTTCCCTCAGACGACGGCCGATAAGCTGCGTAACCTGGGAACCAAAATCCAGAATGATAATTTTATCCATTGTAATTGGGTGCTTTCTTGGCAATTGAGACGTCGTGCGGATGGTTTTCCTTCACGGTGGCGGGACTTATCTTCACAAACCGGGCTTTGTGAAGGGCCTCAAGGTCCTTGGCGCCGCAGTAGCCCATTCCGGAGCGGAGACCGCCTTCCAACTGGAAGATGACATCCTCTACGGAGCCTTTGTACGGAACACGAGCCACAACGCCTTCCGGAACAAGTTTCTTGGCCCCTTTCTGGAAGTAACGGTCTGCGCTTCCAGCCTCCATGGCATCTATGGACCCCATTCCGCGATATCCTTTCATCTTCACGCCGTCCACCTCCACAATGTCTCCGGGGGCTTCGTCGGTGCCGGCGAACATACTGCCGCACATCACGCAGGATGCGCCCGCGGCAAGGGCCTTCACCACGTCTCCGGAGTAGCGGAGACCGCCGTCGGCGATGACGGGGATCTCTCCGGCAACGTCGGCGACATCGGCAATGGCGGTAAGTTGCGGCATTCCTACGCCGGCAACTATGCGGGTGGTGCATATGCTTCCGGGGCCGATTCCAACCTTGAGGCCGTCGGCACCGGCTTTTATGAGATCCTTTGCGGCTGCAGCGGTGGCAATGTTGCCAACCACTACGTCTAGGGCGGGGTATGCGGCTTTTACGGCCCTCAGGGCATCCAGGACGCCTTTTGAGTGACCGTGGGCGGAGTCAAGCACTATTGCGTCAACGCCGGCCTTAACAAGTTTTTCAACGCGGTCAAGGACATCGGGGGTGATGCCAACTCCGGCGGCAACCTTCAGGCCCTCGGCCTTGACTTTGGCCACTTCATCGGCCTGCATTTCCGCCGTCATATTCTTGTGGATGACGCCAATCCCGCCTTTCCGGGCCATCGCAATTGCCATCCGTGCCTCCGTGACGGTGTCCATGGCCGCCGATGCAAAAGGGCTTTCAAGGCCGATATTACGGGAGAATCGGCCTTTAAGGGACACTTCACGGGGAAGGACCTCGGAGTAGGCGGGGACAAGGAGGACGTCGTCGAAGGTAATCCCTTCCTGCATTATGCGGTCTTTCAGGCTCATCCTTCAGTTACGTGAATAAGTGATTTTACGGGGGCGATCCCTTCCAGTTTGGCGCGGCCGGGAAGGTCATCAATCTCTACCAGGAACACGAAGTCCTTTACCTTCACCTTGTATTCCTTGCCGCCGATGATGACCTTCTGGGCATTAAGGCCTTCGGCAAGGCCCTTTGCGGTGCCGCCGGTTGCAAGGATGTCATCAAAGAAGGTGATTTCCACGGTGTCTCCTTCCGGAGCGGCGCTGGCGGCTATGTCCGAATTACGGAAGTAAACGTGGTCAGGGCCGTACTCCTTCATAATTTCCACCTGGATGAGGTCTCCTTCACTGAAGGGAAGTTTGCCCTTCTTTCTGAGAGGAATAACGTTCTGAACCTTTCCGGCGGAATACAGCATAGGGGCCGTAAAGAAAAATCCGCGGGCTTCGGGGGCGGCAACATTTGGAGCATCGCACATTGCCTCCAGGTCATCGATAAGGCTCTGGAAGAGTTTCTTGTCCTGAAGGAACGGGATGATGTCCACAAAGTTCACTCCCTTGATGGGGAAATCCGGATAGAATTTGATGAATTTACTGTAGTCCATAACTTATTCTATTGAGTTCATGTCAATCAGGTTGTTCAGGAGGGCATAC
>JAFSPR010000057.1 GCA_017451395.1 Bacteroidales bacterium | reverse complement strand
CCTGATAGCAAGTATACTGGGCCTGACCTGCGTGTTCCTTGCCGGACGCAATTCAAAATACAATTTCTGGGTAGGATACCTGTACACCATCGCGCTGTTCTTCCTGTTCTGGAACAGGGACCTGTATGCCAGCCTGCTGCTGCAGCCCATATCCCTTTCCATCAACATACTGGGGCACTACCGCTGGACTCATCCCAAGAAGGAAGAGGCTACGGCAAAGGGTGAACTCAAGGTGAGTATGCTCAGCCTGCCCTGGCGCATAATGAGCGTAAGCGCCGTGATGCTGGTGGCGGCACTCTGGGGATGGACCTTGGACAATCTTTTCCCGGCCGATCCCCACCCCTACCTTGACTGCACCGTCACCGTGCTTATCCTTACGGCGCAATTGTTATCGGCCCTCAAGAAATGGGACTGCTGGATTGCCTGGTTGCTGGTCAATATCACCCAGCTTATCCTGCACGTAAGCGTTGGAAACTTTTTCATGTCCATTGTGAGCGGCTTGTACCTTGTGAACGGCATCTGGTCACTTATTACTTGGAGGAAACTCTATGCCCGTAATCGCTAAATGATTGATTATGTGGCGTTTACACGTTTTACTCCAGTCAAAACAGATAGGAGTAAAAGTTATAAAAGATTGAAAATAAAGAAGTTAATAAAAACGCAATGCTTGAGATAAAGAACCTTCATGCCTCGGTAGAGGACAAGGAAATCCTGAAAGGGGTGGACCTTGAGATCGGCCCCGGGGAAATCCACGCCGTTATGGGCCCCAACGGTGCAGGTAAAAGCACCCTGGCGGCTGTACTTACCGGCCGTCCCGGCTACACGGTAACGGAGGGAAGCGTCACTTTCTTTGGAAAGGACCTTCTTTCAATGAGTCCCGAAGAACGCGCCTGGGCGGGCCTTTTCCTCAGTTTCCAGTACCCCATAGAGATTCCCGGCGTCACTATTACTGCCTTTATGAAGGCTGCGGTAAACGCCAAACGCAGCGCTAACGGCCAGGAAGAACTCAAGGCCGGGGAATACCTTAAACTCCAGAAGGAGAAGATGGCATTCCTTAATATGAAGCCGGAATTTGCAAAGCGTGAAGTTAACGTGGGCTTCTCCGGAGGCGAAAAAAAGCGCAACGAGATATTCCAGATGGCAATGCTGGACCCTTCCCTCAGCATCCTTGACGAGACCGATTCCGGCCTTGACGTGGACGCCCTCAAAATTGTGGCCGATGGAGTAAACGCCCTCCGGAGCCCGGAGAAGTCTGCCATAATAGTGACTCACTACCATAAGCTTCTGGAGTATGTCCAGCCGGATTTTGTGCACGTCCTGAAGGACGGCCGTATAGTGAAAACAGGCGGAAGGGAACTCATAGATGCAATTGAGTCTGAAGGATTTGACCAGTTCTAGCATGGGACACGGCAGATACATAGATCCCCTTGTAGATACCCGGTCGGTGCCGGGTATGACGCACGTAGTGAAGGCCGGGGAAAAGCTGGAACTGGAGTTCGTGGTGCTTCCCGGGGAATCCAGGGACATTGACGTGAGCGTGGATCTCACGGGCCCAGGCGCGGAACTCTCCCTGAAGGCCCTCTACCTTTGCAAGGCCGATGAAAAGGTGAATTTCCGCATCCTGGTGCATCACAGGGCCCCCGGCTGCCGCAGCACCCAACTTGTGAACGGCATTGCAGGCGGCACTTCAAACGTCACCTTCCACGGCACCATAGTGGTGGCCCCGGACGCCCAGAAGACGGAAGCCTTCCAGGAGAACCACAACATCCTTTTCAGTGATTCCGCCAAGGTGGAGACCCGTCCCCAACTTGAGATTTATGCCGATGACGTTAAGTGCTCACACGGCGCCACGGTTGGCCGCCTCAATGAGGACGAACTCTTCTATATGCGCTCCCGCGGCATCCCCCGTAAGGAAGCGGAGTCCCTCCAGATGATTTCCTTCCTCACTCCGGTCATCCCGGAAGGAAGGCGCGAAGAGATAGAAAACGCCATCAGAAGCCTGTGAAACGCATCCTTCTCATACTTGCTGCATTAGCCTGCCTTGCGGCCTGCGAACCCCAGTCTTCCCTTGACCGGGCCACCCGCAGCAAACTTGAGGAACTGGACCGCTACATTGCCTCCCGGGAAATCTACTACGCCCGTAAAAACGGCCGCCTTGAGTCCCTGCGCTCAATTATCGGCACAACAAAAAGCCCCGAAGCCCTGTATGAACTGGGGATGAATATGGCCGGGGAATTCTTTTCCTACAGCCTTGATTCCACGCAGCATTACCTGAAATCCTGCCAGGCCATTGCCAGGGATCAGTTGAAGGACATAGACCGCTACAATGCCGCCACAATAATGCTGGGGCACCTCTACGGCAAGGGCGGAAACTATCTGGAAGCCTCCCAGATACTCTACGGCCAAATAGATTCGGCTTCCCTTTCTCCCGCCCTCAAGGCCCAGTACTACTGGGTGCTCTACGATTTCTCGGGAGATATGGCAGGCAATTCCGGCATCGTGGAGAGCCTTAGCATCCCCCCGGCATCGGCCTACCTTCCCACCCTTTTCCGCCTGCTTCCAAAAGACAGCCCCCGCTGGCGTATAGCCCTTCGCAATAAATTCATAGAGGAGGGAAACCTTGACAGCGCCGACAGCGTGAGTGCCCTTCTTCTTGCCGGAGTGAAGCCGGAGGACCGAGATTATGCCATCCACGCGTATTTCCAGAGCGAGATAGAGTATCGGCGTGGAAACCATCCCGAGCGTATGCGCTGGCTGGTCCAGTCGGCCGAATGCGACCTTGTGAACGCCGTCCGTGACTATGCCTCGCTTACGATGGTGGCCCAGATCATCCTCCCCAGTGACGTGGACCGCTCCTTCCGCTATCTGAGGATGGCGCAGGAGGACGCCCTGGCGTACAACGCGCGCCTCCGCCCCTGGCAGATATCCCGCTTCCTGATGGAAGTTGAGGACGCCTACGCCGTAAGGCAGGCCGATGCCCGCAGCAGCGCAATAGTGGGCCTGGTGGTTATGGCCATCCTGGTTGTCATCCTCCTTCTTGCCACCTGGATGCTTGTGGCCCGTTCCCGTAACCTCACCCGTACCAAGGCTGCCCTTGAAAGCAGCAACCGCAAACTCGCCCAGGCCGATAAAGTGAAGGGGGACTACATTGTGAACTTCCTGGAGGGCCTGAGTTCCCAGATTTCAGTAATCCGCACGGAGGACAATCATTTCCGTAACCTTCTCAAGCACGGAAAGGCCGACCAACTCCTGAAGGAACTCTCCATCTCCGGCCGTTCGGAAAAGGCCAGGGAGGAATTCTACGAGACCTTCGACCGAACCTTCCTTGCAATGTATCCGGATTTTCCGGACCGCTTCAACGCGCTCCTCAAGGAGGAAGGCCGTATTTATCCGCCTGCCGGAAGGCTCACCACGGAACTGAGGATCTTCGCCCTCATATGCCTTGGCGTAGACGATTCCAAGAAGATTGCCGCTATGCTGGACTATTCTGTGAGCACCATCTACAACTACAAGGTGAGTGTGAAAAACTGTGCCCTTCAGGACCGCGACGGCTTTGAAAAGAGGGTAAAAGACATTGCGGACAAACTTTAATCTTACTACTTTTTTACATACTTTGAAAAAACTTAAGCGCCTGACACAAAGCGCTTTAATTTTCTATACCCACTACTTTAAAACTACAAACGAAATCTTGATGTTTCATTTCCGGTAAATTTGCGAAGAAAGTTAATTAATAACGCGCGGAATGAAAACCTCAACACCTGTTTTGCTTATCGCCATCGTGGCGGCGGCCGTTTCCTGCGGCCAGCCCAAAAATGATGTGGACTCAAGAGTGGACAACCTCCTCAGGCAGATGACCCTCTCGGAGAAAATCGGCCAGATGAACCAGATCTCCGTAGGAGGCGAGGTAAGTAATTATGCCGGAGCAATCCGTGACGGCCAGGTGGGCTCCATCCTCAACGAGGTTGATCCCGTGAAGGTGAACGAGTACCAGCGCATCGCCGTAGAGGAATCCAGGCTTGGAATTCCGCTTCTTGTTGCCCGCGACGTCATCCACGGCTTTCACACCATCTTCCCCATTCCGCTTGGCCTTGCCGCAACTTTCAACCCCGCATTGGTAGAGGAAGGCGCGCGCGTAGCGGCCGTAGAGGCAACCGCTCAGGGCATACGCTGGACCTTCTCTCCCATGCTTGACATTGCGCGTGACCCCCGCTGGGGCCGCATTGCGGAAGGAAGCGGTGAGGATCCTTACCTTGACGCCCGAATGGCGGAGGCTATGGTTTACGGTTATCAGGGACGCTCCCTGGATTCCACTTCCATGGCTGCCTGCATCAAGCATTTTGTGGGTTATGGCGCTGCCGAAGGCGGCCGTGACTATAACAGTACCCTTATCCCGGAGCATCTTCTCAGAAACGTCTATCTCCCTCCGTTCGAGGCGGCCGTGAAAGCAGGCGCTATGACCCTTATGACCTCCTTCAATGACAACGACGGCGTTCCTTCCACAGGCAATAAATATGTTGTAAAGGATATCCTCCGCGGAGAATGGGGCTTTGACGGCCTGGTGGTGACGGACTGGAATTCTATGGGCGAGATGATCAATCACGGCTTTGCCGAAGACCGTCCTGACGCTGTCAGGAAGGCCGTAGCCGCCGGGGTTGATATGGATATGATGACCTACGGTTTTATCGGCCATCTTGAGGAAATGGTGCGCCGCGGTGAGGTAAAGGAGTCGCAGATTGACGCCGCCGTCCGCAACATCCTCAGGATTAAGGTAAAACTGGGCCTTTTTGAGCATCCTTATATTAATATAGAGGAAGGCGCCGCCGTCCAGTACGCCCCTGAGCACCTTGCAGCGGCGCAGAAGAGCGCGGAGGAAAGCGCAATCCTCCTGAAAAATGACGGGGTCCTGCCGCTTAAGGAAGGCCTCCGCATCCTTGTCACCGGCCCTATGGCCGATGCCCCCCATGACCAACTTGGCACCTGGACCTTTGACGGTGAGAAATCCCACACCGTAACGCCCCTGAAGGCCCTTGAGGAGCGTTTCCCGGGTAAAGTCACCTATGTTCCCGGCCTCACTTACAGCCGTGAAGAGCGTGAAAATTTTTCGGACGTAATTGCTGCCGCAAGAAGGGCCGATGTCATCCTTGCCTTCCTTGGAGAGGAAGCCATCCTTTCCGGAGAGGCCCATTCCCTGGCCGACCTCAATCTCATCGGCTCCCAGAGCGGACTCCTTAAAGCTCTGAAGGCAACGGGAAAGCCCGTTGTTGCATCTATTATGGCAGGACGCCCCCTCACAATTGAGCGCGACCTTGAAAACTGCAACGCAATGCTCTACAGTTTCCATCCCGGCACAATGGGAGGTCCCGCCCTTGCAAACCTCCTTGCCGGAGACGTGAATCCTTCCGGAAAGGCTCCCGTAACGTTCCTCCGCACCGTGGGCCAGGCTCCTATGTATTACAACCACAATATGACGGGACGCCCCTACAGCGGAGAACTCCTTATGAAGGACATTCCATTGGAGGCTGGCCAGACATCCCTTGGAAACACGTCATATTATCTTGACTACGGCGCCTACCCGCTCTTCCCCTTCGGTTTCGGCCTCAGCTACACTAGCTTTGAGTATTCTAATATCGGCCTTGATAAAGAGGAATATAAGGCCGATGATACCATCTCCGTCACATTCACCCTTGCCAACACCGGCAGCCGTGAAGGCACTGAGGTGGTCCAGGTGTACGTACGTGACCTTGTGGGCTCCATCGCCCGCCCCGTGAAGGAACTGAAGGCCTTTGAGAGGGTGAGCCTTGCCGCAGGGGAGAGCCGTACAATCACCATCGGCATTCCCGTCAGCGACCTTGCCTTCTACGGCCTTGACGGCAAATACGGCGTAGAGCCCGGCAGTTTCCAGTTATGGGTTGCCGGCGACAGCGCTTCCGGAGAGCCCGTTGAATTTGAAGTACTGTAAAACGAGATTAATTATTAATTTTGTAGATATAATAACCAATTTTTTCTATGAGAAAAGCACTACTCATTGTTATGGCTTTTGCCATTTCCGTTTGTGCCTTTGCACAGGGCCGTGTAAGCGGAATAGTCCAGGATAATTCCGGCTATCCCGTCATTGGCGCGGCTGTTATGGTGGAAGGAACGTCAAATGGTACGGTTACAGATGCCGACGGCGCCTGGTCACTCTCAAACGTGCCTGCAGGGGCCGTTCTTGAGGTTTCATCCATCGGGTATGTCACCAAGAAGGTTCCGGCTTCAGATTCCGCCGTCATCATCATTGAAGAAGACACCATTATGCTTGACGACGTTGTGGTTGTGGGATACGGCGTTCAGAAAAAGAGCGTAGTTACCGCTTCCATAGCCAAGGTCTCATCCGATGAACTTGGGAAAACAGCTCCCGTACGTGTTGACAATGCCCTCAAGGGACTTGCAGCAGGTGTTAACGTAACATCTTCTTCCGGCCAGCCCGGCGCAGCCGCAAGAATCCGCGTCCGTGGTACCGGTACCATCAATAATTCTGACCCCCTCTACATTGTTGACGGAATGCCTATCGAAGGCGGTATCGATTATCTGAACCCATCAGATATCGAGTCCATCGAAGTGCTCAAGGACGCAGCTTCCGGTGCCGTTTACGGTGCACGTGCAGCCAACGGCGTCATCCTTGTTACCACCAAGAAGGGCACCAAAGGAGCAGCCAGGATAAACTATGACTTCTCCTATGGTATTTCCAGCCCCTGGAAAAAGCTCAGTGTCCTCAATGCTTCCCAATACGCAATGATGGTGAACGAGGGAATGATGAATTCCGGACAGGCTCCCAAGTATGCCGATCCTTCAAGCTTTGGCGCAGGCACAGACTGGCAGGATGAGATTTTCTTCAAGAATGCTCCCCAGGTCCAGCACGAGCTGAGCGTAAGCGGCGCATCGGACAAGGTAAACTACTATCTTTCTCTTGGCTATATCAGCCAGAAGGGTATCATCGGCGGTAATGTGGGAAGGTCCAACTATGACCGTCTTACCCTCAGGAGCAACACTACCTATGACGTATTTGACAGGACGAAGGACCGCAGTTTCCTCAATAAATTAACTCTGGGCAGCAACCTCTCCTACGCCTATATTACATCTACCGGCATTGCCACCAACTCCACCTGGGGCTCTCCCCTTGGTTCTGCCGTGGCCCTTTCTCCTATCCTCAACGTCTATGCAAATGAGCAGGAGGCCGCAGACCAGATTGCAACTTACGGTGCTGCCGGAATGCTTTACGGCGCAGATGGCAGGATGTACACCGTCCCCGGCGGCGGATACAATGAAATGGTGAATCCCGTGGCCGCTCTCTCCCTCCCCGGGACAAAGGGATGGAGCCACAAGTTCGTGGGCGGATTCAGCGGAGAACTCCAGATCATCGAGGGCCTCAAATTCAGGAGCGCCCTTGGCCTTGACCTCTCATTCTGGGGAGACGACGGCTATTCAGATGTCTTCTATCTCAGCAGCAGCCAGCAGGCAACGGAGTCCTACGCCTCATCATCGGCCTGTCATTCACTGGTCTGGCAGGTTGAAAACACCCTCACATACAGCAGGGAGTTTGGCAAGCACAGCATCACCGCCCTTCTTGGCCAGTCGGCCAAAGCCTCAAACGGCGCATATCTTGGCGCCTCTTCCAAATTCCTCAAGGATATCCACAAGCCCTATATTGACTACACCAACGGTCTCCAGGCCGATGGCGACCGCAATGGTTGGGGTGCCCCCTATGCCCAGGCTAAACTGGCATCCTACTTTGCGCGTGTAAGTTACAACTACGGAGAGCGCTATATGGCCGAGGCCACTGTACGTCACGACGGTTCAAGCCGCTTCGGCTCCAATAATCACTGGGCCACATTCCCTTCCTTCTCCCTTGGCTGGAACATCTGGAAAGAGGAGTTTATGCAGGGATTGACTCCCGTTCTCAGCAACGCCAAACTCCGTGCATCCTGGGGCCAGAACGGTAACGAGAATATCGGTAACTTTGGCTACACCGTGCTTACGGAGGGAAATAACAACTATTTCTACGGAAAGGACCAGTCAGAGGCTATCGGCGTAAAGGCCAGCGGCCTTGCAAACAGGAGCCTCCGCTGGGAAACCTCCAGCCAGACCGACGTAGGCCTTGACCTTGGATTCTTTGGGAACAAGCTCACCTTTACCGTAGACTACTACTACAAGCTTACGGACGGTATGCTTATGACTATGCCCATCCCTTCCTATGTGGGAGAAAGCAAACCTATCGGCAATGTTGGCATTATGGCCAACAGCGGTGTTGAATTTGAACTTGGCTACAAGCTTTCCGTTGGAGACTGGAATTTCAGGGCCAATGCAAATGCAACATATCTCAAGAATAAACTCGTGAAGCTTGGTAACGACACAGGTTGGGCCAACTATGACTCCTTCCAGGGTGTAGGAACCATCTCACGCGCAGAAAACGGCTATCCTTTCCCGTTCTTCTACGGATACCAGAGTGACGGTATTTTCCAGAATGCCGGTGAGATTGCATCCTATGTGTGGACAAATCCTGAAACCGGAGAAGCCAAGCCCATCCAGCCCAAGGCCGCACCCGGAGACGTCCGTTTCAAGGACCTCAACAACGACGGAATCATTGATGACAATGACCGTACCTATATTGGAAAGGGTACCCCCGACTGGACATTCGGCCTCAATCTTCAGGCAAGTTGGAAGGGAATAGATTTCTCAATGCTCATCCAGGGCGTTGCCGGAGTACAGGTGTATGACTGCACCCGCCGCACGGATATCCGTTCCGTCAACCTTCCTTCCTATATGCTTGACAGATGGACCGGTGAAGGCACCTCCAACAGAATCCCCAGGTTTGTTATCGGTGATAAGTTCAACTGGGTTTCTTCCGACCTTTACGTGTATGACGGTTCTTATGCCCGTATCAAGAATATACAGATTGGTTACACCCTGCCGGAATCCCTTACACGCAAGATACTCATCTCCAATGTACGCGTCTACATTGCCGCCGAAAACCTTCTTACCCTTACGGGTTATCACGGTTTTGATCCGGAAATTGCTTCCGGCGGAACATCCCTGGGCATTGATTACGGTGTTTATCCCCAGGCACGCACCTTTACCGCAGGCATCAGTGTCGCATTCTAAAAATGGAGGGAAAAGAAATGAAAACAAGAAATATACTTTCAGCAGTCGCATTAGCATCCGCTCTCTTTGCTGCCACTTCCTGCGGGAACAAGTTCCTTACCGTGGAAAATCCCACAGCGCAGCCTATAGAGGAATATTTTGTAACTAAAGACCACCTCCAGGAGGCCTTGGTGGCCGCTTATGCCCCCCTTCACTGGACAGACTGGGCCAACGGGCAGTACAATCCGCTTATGATTATGAGCGACATTATGGCCGATCAAATCTGGGTAGGCGGCGAGAGCAAGACCGACAACCAGTACTGGCACCTTATGATGAACTTCGAGGCTCTTCCCACAGCCTGTATGACTTCCATCTGGACCTGCGGTTATTCCGGTGTAAAAAGGTGCAATGACCTTATCCAGTATACCGGATGGACCAAGGGCGCCGGAGAAATAGATGACACGGAAGAGTCCCTTATCCTTGAACAGGCCAGGCTTCTCAGGGTGTACTACTATAGCTGGCTCTGGAAATTCTGGGGCAACATCGTGTACTACGAGACCAACCTTGAGGACCCTTATATCGGCACCCAGTTCACCGCCGACGAAGTTTATGGCAAGATTATTGCCGACCTTGAGGGCGCTATCGCCATTGATGCACTGCCTATGAGGCAGCCCGACGCAAAGGCCGGTTACCTTACCAAGGCATTTGCCTATATGCTTTACGCAGAACTTGTAATGTACCAGAAGGACGAGTCCCGCTATACCAAGGCCCTTGATTATATGAAGGAAATCATTGGTTCTACCGAATATGACCTTGTGGACGATTATGGCACCATCTTCAAGCCGGAAGGCGAGTGGAGCAAGGAGTCAATCTTTGAGATTGCCTACAAGGCCGATGCCCAAGTACGTTCCTACGACAACGTGCTTGGCGCAGGCGGAACCATCCTTCCTCAGCTTATCGGCCCTTATAATATGGCAGAGGGTGCCGATGACCATAAGGCCGGCTGGGGATTCGCACCTGTTCGCAAAGAAACCGTGGAGATGTTCAAGGCAACGGATACCCGTCGCGCCGCCACTTGCTACGACGCAACGGTAAATGCTTATGAAAAGCGTTATCAGGACACCGGATACTTCCTTGAAAAATATCAGGGCCTTCAGTCCGAGTACAATACCGGAGACGGCGCCCCCGATATGCGCTTTGGCAACAACTATCGCATCTATCGCTTCTCCGAAACCCTGCTGAACGCTGCGGAGCTTGCCCTGGCCAGCGATCCCACCAACGCCAAGATCTGGCTGAACAAGGTTCATAACCGCGCCGGTCTTACTGATACAGTTGACGCAACCCTTGCAAACATCAAGCAGGAGCGCCGTCTGGAATTCGTCGGCGAGGGTAAGCGCTACTGGGATCTGGTCCGTTGGGGTGACGCCCCCACCGTACTTGTCCCTGACACCTACGGCTACCGCACAAACACCTGGTCCGAGAGCAAGAAATATCTCCCCATCCCGCAGAGCGAGATAGACGCAGCACTTGGGACACTCAATCAGAATAATTATTAAAAACCATTAACCAATAACAAACAAAATGAAAAAGATTTTCGCTTTTTTGAGCATCGCTGCACTTGTAATAGCAACAGCAGCCTGCACCAAGCCCAGTGGCGGTAATTCCGATACCCCCGGCGGAGCAACCCTTCCTTCTGCTGCAGGTATCACTCCTGTAGTTAAAGTCGATGGAACAGTTGTGACTTTCTCCCTTCCCGATGGCGTAACCGGTCTCATTCCTATCTGGCAGACCAACGAGTCCGGAGAGTTTGTGTTTGCAGGTACCGGTAACGGTTTCCAGAAGACCTTCTTCGATGCTGGTACTTTCAAGGTACGTATGTATGTGAGCAACGCTTCCGGCCAGTCTGCAGATTACTCCGAGGCTGAGTTTACAGTTGAGGGACAGCAGGGTTGGAACGGATTCAACTACAACTCCCAGTACAATATCTGGAAAGTTGGTGAAGATGCAGGTATGGATAAGAGTTACACCTGGCACAGCCCGGGTTGGGGCGGAGAGATTGCTCTTCCTTTCACCATCAATCCTTATACCCTTACCATTAACAGCACTTGCAACGGTCAGTGGCAGGCACAGCTCCACCTTGTTCCCGGAGCAGACGTCTCCCTCTCTTCCGATAAGCACTATGATTTCTCCTGCATAGTGTCCGTCAACAAGCTTTGCGGCGGTGTTACCTTCAAGCTCACCGACACAACAAGTGACGACAACTTCCTCTTTGTTGAGCAGGAAGATATGCAGGAAGGTGAAAACATCTTCTATATGAAGGATGTTCCCGGTATTGACGCCGCTGCCGTAAAGATGGTATTTGACTTTGGCTGGGCCGCAGAAGGCACGGAGGTTTCCATCACACGCATCACCCTTAAGGATCACGCCAATGATGACGGCACCAACGCCCCCGACAAAGTGATTCCCGAACCCGAACCGGAACCCGAACCGGAGCCCGGCACCGAGGTTGATCCTTCCTTCGTATTTGATGTAAACGGCGCTGCCAACCTCTGGAAGGCAGTGGTTGATGCCAACGGCGAGAAATTCTTCTATTACAGCTGCAATGGCAGCGAATGGAACGGCACCGAGGTTGAGACAACGGAAGTTCCCTTTATGGTGAAGAGCGGCAACTCCTATGCAGTAACTTATGAGAACGCTACTACAAGCCAGTGGATGAACCAGTTCTTTATGTTCCCCAATGAAGGCAGCTTCATCGCTCTCAGTGAAGAGAAGAAATATGCTCTCCAGATTAAATTCACTGCAAGTGTGGATACTCCTGCATTCTTCAAGATTGAGAAGTATGCTGCCGGCGGTCCCAAGCACGAAGGTGAGACTATCTGGGAGAAAGGCGCCCTGACAATTGCTGCAGGAACCGATACCGTTGTCACTTCTCCTGTGATCTCCGGTGTTTCCTGCGACAACATCAACCTTATCTTCGACTTCGGCGGCAATGCCGCAGGCGCAGTTGTCACCATCAAGGACATCTGCCTCCAGGAATACAACAAATAATTGGACTATGAAACCCATCCATACTTTGACAGCCATTCCATTCATCTTTCTTGCAATTTGCTGTGCTCCCCAGCCTGCTGCTGAGGTTCCTGAGAACAGTATAGCCTTCTCACCGGAAAAGCTGGAATTCGAACAGCCCGGAGGAGAGCTCAAGTTCTACGTCACATCTTCAGCAGCCGGTATCCAGGTTTACAGCGAGGATGATTGGGTAACCAGCATTGAGCCCCCTTATTCAGTGGCCACTGAGGGCAATTTTACCGTGAAGGTAAAGCCCAATACCCTTACTGCAACACGTGAAGGGAAGGTGGTTATCAAAGTAGGACAGACAAGGGCATATCTGCCCATAGTGCAGCCCGGTCTCGATCCCGTGGAAACAGGGATCGAGACCCCTGAGGGCTACACGCTCGTATGGCACGATGAATTCGATGACTACGAGGGCCTGCCTGCAACTGCCGACTGGAAATACCAGACCGGTGATGGCGGATGGGGTAACAATGAACTACAGGATTATGTTGCCGGCGAGTACAATGGCGTAAAGATAGCCGAAGTCTCCAACGGCACCCTGAAAGTTCACGCAAAGAAAATAGACGGCAAGGTCCGGTCCGTACGTCTTAACACTCGTAAGAGCTGGACGTACGGCTGGATCGAGGCGTCGTTAAAACTTCCTTCAGGAAAAGGCACCTGGCCTGCATTCTGGATGATGCCCTCACAGTTTACGGGCTGGCCCAAGGACGGCGAGATAGACATTATGGAGGAAGTAGGATATCACGCCGATTATTGCAGCGCTTCCATCCACTGTAACCGTTACAACAACGGAGGCACCCCTACAGAGCATTCTGAAAGATACGTTGCCGGTTCACAGACATCATTCCACGTTTATGCAATGGAATGGACGGAAGACTATATGACCTTCTATCAGGACGGAAAATCCATTCTAACCTACCGTAACAATGGTCAGGGACACGACTACTGGCCTTTCTACAAGCCGTTCTATATTATCCTCAACCTGGCTTGGGGCGGAAACTGGGGCGGCGCCCAGGGAGTTGACGAGTCCTGCCTTCCCACAGCAATGGAGGTAGACTACGTCCGTGTCTTCCAGAAAAACTGATGAAACGATTTCTTGCATATATGGCTGTTTTGGCGCTGGCATTTGCCTGCGCCAAGACGCCAGAGCCTGCTCCGGAAGAGGAGACCCCTCAGCAGCAGGAGGAGGAGTCTTCTGCTCCTTCCCTTAAGTCTATAACCATAATAGACAGCATTGTCACTTTGGAGCCGGGCGGCAGCGCTCCCCTTCATTTCACCGTTGAGGATCCTGACTGTCAGTTACAGGAAGTGACGCTTCTTGGCACGGACGGCAATGTCCCTTCCCGTTTCCATCTTGAATCATTTGAAAAGGACCAGAATCCCGGAAGCTATGTTGCCATAGTCCAGAATGACACCAAGGACGAGAGCTACAACCGAACGGTTAAGCTTCGTGTCAAAGATAAGGATGGGGTGGCCGTTCAGTCTGCGAATTTTATGGTTGTGGGTAAAACCTACAAGCCTGGAATGGTTCACACGGGCCTCCCCGTGGTTTTTGTAGATACAGATGGCGGCAAGGCAATAACTTCAAAGGAGACGTATGTTGACGCAAAGATCTCAATAGTAGGGACGGATGCCATTGAAGGCCTTCAGGAAATGAACTGCAGCATCCGCGGCCGCGGAAATACCACCTGGGAGTGGCCCAAGAAGCCCTTTCTTGTGAAACTGGAGGAGAAGGCGTCCATATTCGGCTACCCGGAGCACAAGCGCTGGGTACTTCTTGCAAACTTTATGGACCGCACTATGATGCGCAATATGGTGGCAATGAAGGTGTCTTCTATGACGCGCCTTGCCTGGACTCCCAGAAGCCAGACCGTGGAACTGGTCCTCAACGGCAGGCACGTGGGGAACTACCTCCTCATAGAGCAGGTGAGGGTGGACGGAGACCGTGTCAACATTGACAAAAACGACGGTTACCTTCTGGAACTTGACTTCCATAATGACAACACTTTCCAGTGGAAGGACCATAATATTCCGTTTGCGGTGAAACATCCCGACCCCGATGACCCCTCCGAACTCACCCAGGAGAAGAAGACATTCATTAAAAACTACATAGCAGCCGCTTCCGATGCCATTTACGGCAACAATTTCAAGGACCCTTCAAATGGTTATGCCAGATATATTGACGTAGATTCCTTCATAGATTACTGGATAGTCTTTGAAGTAATGACAAACCACGAACTAGGTAATCCCGGAAGCGTGTTCATCCACAAGGACAAGGGCGGAAAACTGGTTGCCGGTCCCTGCTGGGACTTTGACTGGGGAGTGCTTACATTTGACACTACAGGCGGAGACAGGCGCCTCATAAACCGCCATGCCATCTGGTATGACCGCCTGTTCCAAGACCCGGCTTTTCTTCAAAAGACCAGGGACCGTATCAGGGAACTCCTTCCTCAGCTTCAGACCATCCCGGATTACATAGATGAGTGCGAAGCCCTTCTTACGGAGAGTGCAAAACTCAATTTCAAACTGTGGAATCCCGCCGAAGACGCTTCAATGAACGGCGGCCAGATCATCAACGGAGATGAACGGATGTCCTTCCACGAAGCCGTTGCCCGCATCAAGAAAAACTACAACATCCACCTCCAATTTGTGCTGGATAATCTATAGGTCAGAGTCCCATTATATGCCGCCGGTCAAGGAAACGGTAACTGGCGGCTTCGGCAAGGTGCTCAGGGAGGATGTCCTGGACGCCGGCGAGGTCTGCGATGGTGCGGGAAATCTTGATGATGCGGGTGTATGCGCGGGCGCTGAGCCCCTGGCGGTCGATTATCTTTTCAAGAAGGTCTTTACAGGGGGCCGATAAAGGGCAGAACTCCTCCAGTTGCGCCCCGCTCATCTCGGCATTGGTGTAGATCCCAAGCCCCTCGAAGCGCCGGAGTTGTATCTCCCGGGCGCGGACTACCCTTGCCGCCACGGCATCTGAGGCCTCAGCCTTCTTCCCTGCTATAAGCGCCTGAGTCTCAACTGGATGCATCCACAATTGAATGTCTATCCTGTCCATAATGGGGCCACTCAGTTTGGAAAGGTACGCGTTACGGACCGTTGGCGTGCAGGTGCAGCGGTCTCCCTCCCCGTAATAGCCGCAAGGGCAGGGGTTTGACGCCGCCACAAGCATAAAGGAAGCAGGGTATTCAATCTTTGCCTTGAGGCGGGAAATGCACACTTTCCGGTCCTCCAGCGGCCCTCGGAGCGCCTCCAGGATGGACTTTGGCGCCTCGCAGAATTCGTCAAGAAAAAGGATGCCGCCCGTAGCAAGAGACACCTCCCCGGGAAGGATGTTGTCCCCGCTTCCGCCGCCAAGAAGCGCCGCCTTGGAGGCCGATATATGCGGCGCCCGGAAAGGCCGGGACCGCAGGAGCCCCAGGCCCCCGGACGACGTCCCCGCCACGGAGTAGATCTTTGACGTGGTGGCGCTTTCCTCCAGGGTCATCGGCGGCAGGATCCCCGCCATAGCCTTGGCAAGGGACGTTTTCCCGCTGCCAGGTGCACCAACCAGAAGTACGTTGTGCTGGCCGGCCGCGGCTACTTCCACGCCCCGTCGCGCCGCATCCTGGCCAATTATCTCGGAGAAATCCATATACCTCTTTTCAGGATTCATCGCCCTCTCACGGGCCTCCCTGTACACTTCCGTATTCCATATCAGAAGGTCCTGCGCAGGAACGCCCGAAAGGATCCGGAGCACGTCCTCAAGCGTTTTCACCCCGTAAATCTCCGTTCCTGCGTAGTCCACGGCCTCAAGCGCGGCCGCTTCCGGAAGGATGCATCCGCGGAACCCCATTTCCATAGCCAGTTCCACCATAGGGAGGGATCCGCTCACATACCTCACGCTTCCGTCCAGGCCCAACTCTCCCATAATGAGGTATTTGCCAAGAAGGGGCATATCCCTCTGGCCGGACGCCGCCACTATCCCAAGCGCAATGGGGATGTCGTAGCCGCTGCCCTGCTTGTGCATATCGGCCGGGGCCAGATTTATCACAATTTTCTTTCCCGGAACGTGGAATCCCAGCGCCTGAAGGGCCGTTACTGTGCGAAGAAGGCTCTCCTTGACGGCGGCATCGGCCAGCCCTACAAGGTGCAGGCCAACGCCAAGGGTGATGTTGATCTCAACATTGACAGGCACGGCCTTAATGCCGATAATCTTTGCGGAATAAATATTTACAAGCATTACTCGATAATCTTTAAAGAGGTGAAATAACCGTTGAAATCAATGGGGATGAGGCGACCGTCCCGAAACAGCCGGTGTTTCCTACCGGAGGTGTCGGAAAGCGCCGCGGCGAAGGTTCCGCTCCGGAAATCGGCACAGGCGGAACTCCGGATCTTAAGGAACAGGCTGTCTTCCCGGGCCGATACTATCTCTCCGCCTATATCGGCCATAGTAATCCGGCCGTCACTGCCGGTGATGAAATACGCCAGGCGGCCGCCGTCGGCGTAGATGTCCGGAACGCCGCGGGTACTTATCACCTGATGGCGGATTCCTTCCGTAGAACGTATCCAGTGCCGGATAAGGGTCCCGAACAGGGAATACCCCTTCACCATCATCTCTCCTTCAATGTCTATGAGTTTGCACTGGTGTATCTCCTCCCCGGCTGCAATCCCGAGGGAGTGGACGCTGTCGCCTATGACAAGGCAGAGGCTGGAAGGAGGCTCCGCGCGCCTTTCGCTGCGGTATACCGTTCCGTCCCGCACGCGTATGTCGTAGATGGCCCCGCCGCCGTTTGGGGTGACTACGGCAATTTCATCGGCCCCGTTCATAATATGGTATTCCGTTGTGACGGCGTCGCCCTTCCGGATGGTGATGCCGTACGCGAAGTGAGTGCCGCCGGGGCCCGTTTCCATCTGGCCGAAGACAGTCCCGGCGCCGGAGGAGAACACCTCTTCTCCGTTCACCCTGTAGCACAGGCCGCCCCCGGAACGCTGCCCAAGGGTATGTATGGTGTCGTTTTCTATGAGAAAGCCCTTCAGAAGTTCCTCCTCCGGGAGGGTAAGCCGGTGCCTGCCGTCGCAGTAGACGGCGGTCTCTCCGTTTGAGGCAACATCGGTCCACAGGTGGCCGTCTATGATGCGTATGCGATCCGGGTCCGGCAGCGCCCCCATAGGGCAAGCGGCAACCTCCACGCTGTCGCGGAAAAGCACGGCCTCCGCGCCGCGGAAGTCCCCGTCCTTCCAGGAAGCCCATTCCGGGAAACGCAGGGCGGCGATGTAGATGCCCTTCCCGGCCGGAGTATTCCAGGCCGATGAATCCGCCGCCGCCCGCTGCCCGCCTCCATAGGTGCGTGGACCCCGGACAAAACTTCGGGGCACTATGTCGATAAGAGGTATTTTAGCGCAGGAAAGAAAGGCGGCTGCGACCGCCAGGGAAATGACGATTCTCCTCATGGCTCACAACTTTTTGGCGTACAATGTCGCCAGTTGCGGGCTTAAAAGCAAGAATCACAAAAAAAGTTTTTACGTTTCACGTGATTAGGGACGAAAAAGCGTATATAGGGACGAACCGCTGCCGCTCATCGCGCAATACAACGCCCCCTTCGCGTAAAGAGCCGCCTTAATTGCGGCAAGTTCCGGGTATTTTTTGAACACCGTTTCCTCAAAATCGTTCCTCAGTTCCTCCTTCCAGGTGGAGGGATCCTGACGCAGGATTTCCGCCAGAGGTTTTTCCGGAATTCGGGGGACTATCCCGCGGTAGGCATCGGCCGTGGATACCGATATCCCTTCCGGAACCACCACCTCCAGCCTCAGGTCCCCAAGGTCCAGCGGGAACGGCTCCAGGATTTCACCGCGGCCGGAACCCATCATCGGCTTATTATATATAAAGAAAGCGCAGTCGCTGCCAAGACGGGCGGCGTACCCGGCAAGAGCCTCATCCGAAAGCCCCAGTCCGGCAAGTTCCGATATCATCCTAAGGGCAAAGGCGGCATCGGCCGATCCACCACCAAGGCCTGCCCCCACGGGGTTGGTCTTCTCCAGGAAGATCTTCATAGGGGGGAGTTTGTGCTCATCCGACAGCATCATATACGCCTTGGCCGAAAGGTCCTTCAGGGGGTCCCAGTCCACGCCTTCCTTCCGTGCGATGGTTATCATCAGTTTCCCATCCGGGGAAATGGCCTGGGCAAGGCTGCCGTACTTTTCCTGCAGCCCGGCAATAGTGCGGCTGTAGTCCTCTCCGGTAATTATTTCAAGGGTGTCCGTGAGCCCGAAGTAGGGGACGAACAGCGTCTCAAGGTCATGGAAGCCGTCAGGGCGCTTTCTGAGGACGTTCAGTCCCAGGTTTATTTTCACGTTGGGATGGGTGATCATACGCTAATCCTCCCATTCTACTACCCTGGATCCGTCCGGCTGAACAGTGATGTGCACTTTCAGGGTTTCCTCCGGGAGCAGCTCCTCAATGTTCTCAGGCCACTCCATAAGACACAGGCAGCCGCTGTCCAGGTAATCATACAGGCCAAGGTCCAGGGCCTCTGTGAGGCGGTTTATCCTGTAAAAGTCAAAGTGAAATACTGGTTCACCGCTTGCCGCGCGGTATTCATTCAGAATTGCAAACGTAGGGGAACTCACTGCATCTTCCTTCACGCCCAGAGCGTGGCAGATTGCCGTAGTGAACGTGGTTTTGCCGGCTCCCATCGGCGCATAGAACGCAATGAGCCGGTTGTCACCAATCTCTGAAAGGAAAGCCTTAGCCGCCTGGGGCAGCTCCTCAAGGCTATGGATTGCAATGGAGTGTTTCACGTATGCAAAGATACGTAAAAAAACGCTAATAACTGCCGATGGAGAATCTGAGGCCGCCTTCCATCATGAAGCGGACCGGATGGACGGGGAGACCGTTAATGTCCGCGCCGCTCACGCGTGTGAAGTAATAGCGGGCGGTGGGGTTGAGGTAGATGCCCAGCCGGGGAGTGATCATGTACTCCGCGCCGGCGCCGATACCTGCCGACCACTGGAATGAGGTGTCCTTTTTCTGCCACGGAATGGGCTTGTTGCCGTGAACCGTGAAGTTGTTGGCAAGGAGGTAATCCATTTCTCCGCCGGCAAGGACGTGCACCCTCCAGCGGGGGCTGCGGACTATGTCGAAGTAGAAGTTTACGGGAACGCCGATCCAGTGCTGCATATTGTCTACGGGCACCTGGGTGAGCTCATAACCGTTGTCTGCGAAGTTTGCGGCGAAAGAGCGGCTGATGTTGAGGTAGTTCACGCCTGTGCCGATGGCCCATCTGGGCGCGAAGTTCCATTTTACGCCAAGGCCCACTGAGAACGGGAACCCGGGTTTGTCGGAATCGGGATTGGGATTGAACACACCTTCCTGGGGCGCTGTGGCCGGGGCGGCACCGCGGCGGCTAAGGAACGGGGCCTTGGAACTTGCCTGGAAATTACCTGCGGCGGTAAGGGAGATATCCCTGCCGGGAAGAGGTTTTGCCTCCCAGGCCAGTTCATTGAGAAGGGTGTTGTCATCCACCATTGCCACATAATAACTCTTTGGCGGCATTGCAAGGCGGGAAGAAAGCTTCTGAAGGGGCGCCGGGTTAATGGCTGCGTTTGGCACGGCCTCCAGGGAAGCTTCCTCCCGTAAAGCAACGGGCGCAGCGGATTTCCTTACCGGGGCCTGTGAGGCCGATTGTGGCGTCACGATGCCACCGGAAAGGGAATTATCCAGCCGTGCCGCAAGCGGGGAAGCAGGCGTAAATTCTTCTAACCTATAACCTTGATTTGGACGCCACAGGAAAACGCCCACCGCTACCGCGGCTGCCGCAGCAAATGCCATGGCTCCCCACATCCATGCGGGTACAATGCGTTTCTTTGCGTCCAGTCCTGCCGCTACCGCACTCCAAACGCCGGGGGAAACGGGTTCCTCCGCGTTATAGAGCATATCTCTTATGTCCTTATCTCTCATTTTCTCTTACTAATCATTTCCTGCAACTGAAGCCGTGCCCGCTGAAGTTTTGAGCGGGAAGTGGCTTCCGAGCATCCCAGGGTGGCGCCAATCTCCTTGTGAGAATAACCTTCCACCACAAACATATTGAAAACTGTCCTGGCATCTGCGGGAAGGCGGGCTATCAGATCCATAAGTTCCTTGTAGCCCATCTTCTGGAGCGGGGTGGCCTCTTCCGTGGAGAGGGACCGCGCCTCCTCGATGTCTCCGGACAATCCCAGGGCGTCTGTTTTCCTGAGATGCATCAGTGCAGTGTTTACAAAGATCTTTCTGGCCCAGCCTTCAAATGATCCGGAACCGTTGTAACTTTCCAGTTTTGTGAAAAGCGTTACAAAACCCTCCTGGAGCACATCCTCTGCGTCTTCACGGTTGCCCATATAACGCATGCACACGGCCATCATCTTTGGCGCCAGGGTGTCAAAGAGACGTTTCTGGGCATCTCTTTTTCCATCCTTGCAGGCGGCTGCCAGTTCCTCGGGGGAGCAGCGTCCGCCAGGGGATTCTTCATCCCCCGTCCAAGTAATAAGATGCAGTTTTATATAGAAACGTTTCAAAAGGTGCGGATTTTGTTACACAAAAATGAGAAAAATGCAGTAATTTTGCAAGGATGAAAAAAGTATTCGTTCTGGCACTTGCCATTTTGGCCCTTCTGCTCCCCCTGAGGGCGCAAACCGTGGAGTCCAATCTGGTAGACGCCGTTTCCCTATATTCCAATGGTCAGTATGCAAAGGCCCAGCGCATTTTGCAAACCCTCAGCGTGGCCTCTCCGGAGAGCGACGCAGTATGGTATTACCTGGCCCAGACTCAACTCAGGCTCAATGATATGCAGGGCGCCGAGGCCTCCCTTGAAAAGGCCGTGGCGCTGGACAGCACCAACTTCTGGTACAGGCGCACCCTTGCCCGCCTTTATCTTGCGCAGGGGAATAAGGCCGATGGAAAAGCCCTCTATGAATCCCTCGTGAAGGATTTCCCGGAGAATCAGTCCCTCCCCTATGAACTTTTAGAGGTATATCTCACGGAAAAGGACTTTGACAAGGCGCTTCTGGCCCTGGAGGAGATAGAGCGCCAGAGGGGGATGTCGGAGGAAGTTGCCACCACCCGCCACGACATCTACCAGGCTATGGGCCGCCCCGACCTTGCCGTAGAGGCCCTGGAAACCTTCAACAAGGATTATTCGTCGCCGCATATCCTCTCCATGCTGGGGGATGCATATCTGGCCGATTTCAAGGACTCCCTTGCCCGCGCCCGCTTCACCGAGGCCCTGGAACTTGACAGTTCCTACATCCCCGCTACAATGGGTATGAGCGAGGTATACAGGCATCAGAGGCAGTATCCGGAGTATTTCAGGACGCTCCGTCCCTTCTTCACGTCGCCGGACATCCCCGCACAGTCCAAGAGTATGTATATCGGCAATATTACAAGAAGCATTGACCCCAAGGTGCTCCAGGCCCACAGACCCAGTTTCGACTCCCTTGCCGTCCTTGCCGTGGAGCATTCCCAGGCCGATTCCACCCTCTACACCACGGTTGGCTCCTACTTCTTCTCCACCGGAAGACGTGATGAGGGGGAGAATTACTTCCGCCTTGCGGCCCTTGCCTTCCCGGAGAGCATCCCCGTTACGGCTACATACATCCAGGTGCTGTCCCTGCAGCAGAAGTGGGAGGCAATGAGGGACGCTTCCCTTGACGCCTTCAACCGCTTCTCAGAACTTGGCTTTATGGATTACGCCAATATGGCAAACTATCAGCTGGAGGACTACGACGCTATAATCGGCAACTGCCGTTACCTTATAAAGAATTATCCAAAGGACAATAAGGTCCTTATTGCATCCTGGTCCCAACTTGGGGACGCATATCACTCCAAAGGCAATTCCAAGGAGGCCTACAAGGCATACGACAAGGCCCTGAAGATAGACCCCGGGTACGCTCCGGTTCTCAATAATTACGCCTACTACCTCTCGGAGGAAGGCAGGAAACTGAAAAAGGCGTACACTATGTCCAAGAAAACAATTGAGGCAGAGCCGGATAATGCCACCTATCTTGACACCTTTGCCTGGATCCTCCACCTCCAGGGAAAGGACCTTGAGGCGAAGCCCTTCTTCAAGCACGCTATGCTCTACGGCGGCAAGGACAGCCCCGTGATCCTCAGGCATTACGCAAAGGTGCTTGAGATCCTTGGAGAGAAAGACTCGGCACAGGTATACCTTAATATGGCAAAACGTCTGGAACAATGAGAAGGCTCCTTATAATAATAATGGCGCTTGCCCTGGCCCTGCCTCTCCCGGCCCAGAAATCCAGTTCCATGAAGAAACTGGAGAGCCAGAGGGCGCAGTTGGAGAAGGAGATTGCCATACTGAACCGCCAGCTCAAGGAGAATTCATCGGCCCGGGAGAAAGAACTCACAAACCTTACGCTTGTCAGGAGCAAGATCCAGGCGCGGGAAAAACTCATTGCGGCATCGGACCAGACTCTCCGCATCCTGGACGATTCCATCCGCACCTGCCGGAAGGACATAGATAAACTCCAGGCCCGTCACGACACCCTTTCAAAGTATTATTCCCGTCTTGTGAGGAGCACCTACAAGAACCGCGACAGCCGTATGTGGTATATGTACGTTCTGGCATCGGAGTCTATCGGCCAGGGCTTCAGGCGGTTTGGGTACCTTCGCTCCCTTGCATCGGAGATGGGCGCGCAGGCTACGCGCATACGTGAGACATCGGCCGCGCTGGAAGTGGAAAAGGAGCGTCTGGAAGGCCTCAGGGCCGCAGAAGCCGCAACGCGTAAGCAGATTGCCAGTGAGCGCACCAAACTTCGCGGGGAGGAGGATGAGAGTAACCGCCTTGTCCAGAAACTGGGCTCCGACCGCAAGAAGTACCAGCAGCAGTTATCGGCCAAGAACAGGCAGAAGGAGGACCTCAATAAGAAGATTGCCGATTTAATCCGCAAGGAAAGCCAGAAGAAAAAGGGCGGCGGATCGGCAAAATCCAGCAAGAAGACTTCCACGGCAATCGATACCAAACTTTCCAATGAATTCGCCTCCAACAAGGGCCGGTTACCATGGCCGGTGGAGGGCGCAATTGTAGAGCGCTTTGGTAAGCATAAGCACCCGGTGTACCAGAACGTGGACCTCCCGCAGAATAACGGCGTAACACTTGCCGTAAAGCGCGGCACCCAGGCCAAGGCCGTCTTCAACGGCACCGTCACTCAGATAGTGGTGCTGCCCGGCTACAACCAGTGCGTGCTGGTGAACCACGGCGCGTATTACACCCTCTATTCCAAACTTGCAACCGTAGCCGTGAAGCCCGGAGACAAGGTCAAGACCGGCCAGGTTGTGGGCATCGTGGACACCATCGGCGGAGAAGACCTTTTCCACTTTGAACTCTGGCAGGACACCACCCCCCAGAATCCTGAATCCTGGCTTAGGGACTAGGGTGTTGATAACTTTAGTTTGCAAGAAACACAAAAGTTATTGTTTAGAATAATTCTAAATTAGAAACTTTTATAATTGCCTGTTAATCAACAAATTAACAGGCAATTTTGTGCATTGTTGATAACTTTTTTCAGAAAAATCGTTGTAAATACAAAAACCTTGATATAACTTTGTCTCCAGTCCGACCTAACCAACAGATCACAGAAATATAAACGCAATATGGTAAAACGTGTACTAAAGCGCGATGGACGTCGCGTCGAATTTAACAACCAGAAGATTGTTGCCGCCATCCTCAAGGCAATGGATGTAACGGAGAACGGTGAAGATATTGTGCTGGCCGCCCAGATTGCCCACGATATCTCCCTTCTGCCAAAGGAGGAGATGACCGTTGAGGAAATCCAGGACGTGGTAGAGAGCCACCTGATGAACAGCCCCCGCCAGGAGGTTGCCCAGGAGTATATCCGCTACCGCAACAAACGTAACCTTGCCCGTAAGGCCAAGACCAATGAGATCTTCCAGACCATCATTGACGCCCAGGTTAACGACATAACCCGTGAGAACGCCAATATGAATGCCGATACCCCGGCGGGCATGATGATGAAGTTCGCCTCGGAGGCCACCAAGAGTTACGTTGACGAGTGCCTTCTCTCAGACCCCGTCCGTGAGGCCGTTGCAGGTAACTACATCCACATCCACGATAAGGATTACTATCCCACCAAGTCCCTCACCTGCATCCAGCACCCCCTGGATGTGATCCTTGAGCACGGTCTCAAGGCCGGTCACGGTGAGTCCCGTCCTGCAAAGCGCATTGAAACCGCTTCGGTCCTTGCATGCATCTCCATGGAAACCGTCCAGAACGAGATGCACGGAGGTCAGGCCATTCCCGCCTTCGACTTCTATCTTGCCCCTTACGTCCGCAAGACCTATGAGGAAGAGATCGACAAGATCTCCGATATGGAGAATAAGGATTACAGCGAGCTCAAGCCCGCCAGGATTGACGACTACCTCAAGAGGGATCTCGTGGGCCTTCAGGGCAAGGAGAGGGCAATGCAGCACGCCATCAACCAGACTGTCGGCCGCGTACACCAGGCAATGGAGGCGTTCGTTCACAATATGAACACAATCCACAGCCGCGGCGGTAACCAGGTTGTATTCTCCTCCATCAACTACGGCACGGATACATCGGCAGAAGGCCGCTGCATCATCCGTGAAATCCTCAACACCACCTATGAAGGCGTAGGTAACGGAAGCACTGCCATCTTCCCCATCCAGATCTGGAAAAAGAAGAAGGGCGTGAGTTACCTCCCGGAAGATCCCAACTATGACCTCTACAGGTTCGCCTGCAAGGTATCGGCCCGCCGTTTCTTCCCCAACTTCCTCAACCTTGACGCCACCTACAATCAGGACGACGCCTGGAAGGCCGATGATCCCCGCCGCTTCGAGCATGAGGTGGCAACCATGGGCTGCCGCACCCGCGTGTACGGCAACAAGTTCGGCCCCAAGACTTCCATCGGCCGCGGCAACCTTTCCTTCACTACCATCAATATAGTGAAACTTGCCATCGAGGCAATGAGGGAGGAGCCTGAGAAGGAAGCCCGCATCCAGAAGTTCTTCCAGAAACTTGACTGGGCCCTTGAAATAGCCGCCCGCCAGCTCAACGAGCGCTTCGACTTCCAGAAGACCGCCCTCAAGAAGCAGTTCCCGCTCCTTATGAACGGCCTGTGGCTGGGCTCAGAGAAACTTGACAGTGAGGACACCATTGAGAAGGTTATCAACCAGGGTACCCTTTCAATCGGCTTTATCGGCCTTGCCGAATGCCTCATCGCACTTATCGGCAAGCATCACGGAGAAAGCCCGGAGGCCCAGGAACTTGGCCTTAGGATTGTCTCCCACATGGCAGAGAAGATCAACGGTTTCGCAGAGATCTATCAGCACAACTTCACCTTCCTTGCAACTCCCGCAGAGGGCCTTTCCGGAAAGTTCACCAAGAGGGACAAGAAGACCTTCGGTATCATCCCCGGCATCACGGACAAAGACTACTATACCAACTCCAGCCACGTTCCCGTGTACTATCACTGCACACCTGAGCACAAGGCAAAGATCGAGGGCCCTTATCACAAGTACGAAAACGCAGGCCACATCTTCTATGTGGAAATTGACGGAGACGCCACCCACAACCCGGAGGCAATCATGCAGATCGTGGACCTCATGGACAAGTACGACATCGGCTATGGCTCCGTAAACCACAACCGCAACCGCTGCCTGGACTGCGGCTATGAGAACGCAGAGAAGGACCTCCATGAGTGCCCCCACTGCCACGGTCACCACATTGACACCCTCCAGCGCATTACCGGTTACCTTGTAGGTACCACAGACCGCTGGAATGCCGGCAAACTGGCCGAACTCCACGACAGGGTGATCCACAAATAAGGTAGCCGTTTTACTTAAACTATTGAAATACAGGCAATTGTGAATTTTGCTCCGGGCCTTTTAGCCTGGAGCAAATTTAACAAAAGGCTATAAATCAATCATTTAGCAATTACGGTGAAAATCAGGGTACTTGACATATTGCATCAGACCATGGCCGACGGCCCCGGATTCCGGACGGCCATTTACTGCGCCGGCTGCAAGCATGGCTGCAAAGGGTGCCACAATCCCCAGAGCTGGGATTTCAATGCTGGAAAGTGGATGGACGTTGAGGAACTTTTGGAAATTGTAAAGGCCGATTCAATGTCCAACGTAACCTTCTCCGGAGGGGATCCCATGTACCAGGCGCCGGCGTTCACGGAACTTGCCCGCCGCATCAAGGAAGAAACCGGAAAGACCATCTGGTGCTGGACCGGATTCACGCTTGAGGAAGTTGAGGCCGATCCCACGATGGCCGCAATGCTCCCTTACCTGGACGTCCTTGTGGACGGCCCGTTCATCCTGGAGCAGAGGGACACGGACCTCCTTTTCCGTGGCAGCCCCAATCAGCGCATAATCTACCTTCACGGGGAGCCCCCGGTGGACAACATCCCCGGCACCGTGGCGCTTGAGCCGCTGCGGTAGCCGCTGGCGCGTAATGCGCTGATTCTGTGCCGATTATACAAACACGGGTGCACCTGCAGGTGCACCCGACTTTTATCAAGTGGCTGAATCTCAGCCGTTTATGCGCCAGGGGCCTAGAAACTCAGAACCACGCCGGTGCCGTACTGGCCGGCGCCAAAGCGGATGTTTGCGCTGTAGTTGCTGTGATTATACTCATCAGCAATCCAGTCCAGGCGCTTTTTGCCGATGATCTGTAGCGGAATACCAGCGCTGAGGCAGATGTCACCTGCTGCAAGGAGGCTGATGCCGGTGGCAAAGCCCAGTACGGCAAGAGCAGCCTTGTCGTCATAACCCTTGACTACTTTCTGGCCGTTCTGTGTCTCATAGGTAACGTGGCCGTTCTCGATGGCATAAACAGTAGCGACAGAACCTGCGATGGTACCAACCAGGCCGACGCCTGCGGTTGCAGCACCCACGATTGTGAGGATCTTACCGGTTTTGTACTGCTTGCATGCTCCTGCATAGGTCTGGTTGTAGACATCCTCACCAATGAGTTGGAAAACTTCCTGGTCGGTAAGGGTGTGACCGTTCTCATCCTCAAGGCCTGCGCGGTGCTGGCTGAGGGTGCTGGGCCGATACTGTGCGTTTGCCGTAATGCCGGAAGCAATGAACGCGACGGCTGCGATAGCCAGAACGATGATCTTTTTCATCCTGCTTAAAGATTAGCGTTGTCTTTCTTCCAGTCTGCTACGGCGGGAACGATGCCGAGGGAAACAATCTCATCCCTCATCTTCACAAGGTGCTCATAGGAGGCGTCAAGCGCGGCCATTTCCTCTGCAGTACCCTGAGGTGCGGTGAAGTGGCAGCCTGTGGCGTCAATTACGGTAGGCATTGCCATCATCACGTTCTTGTACTTGCCTTCGTTAACATAGGTGCCGGCGGGCCAGTAGAACTTGTCTCCGCCCATTGCGGCCTCGATCATCTTAACTGCCTGGTATGCAGGGCTCTGGAAGGAACTGCGGCCACGGAGTTTGATGATGTTGGAACCGCCCTGGATGGTGTTGTGCTTGATTTCGGCAAATCTTTCGGCCGATAGAGGAAGTTCAGACAGGGGCTTCCCGTCAATCTTCACCTGGCTTGCGAACACTGCCATTGCCTCACCGTGACCACCATAGGTGTGGGCGCCGGTAACCTTGTACTGAGGTACGCCGAATTCCTGTGCAAGGGCCTCCTGCAGACGGGTGCTGTCAAGGGCTGCAAGGGAAGTGAGCTGTGAGGGCTTAAGACCGGAGTGGATGAGTGCTGTGAGAGCAGTAACATCGGCCGGATTAAAGATAACCACCACGAACTTGGCGTCAGGGCAGTACTTCTTGATGTTGTCGCCAAACTCTGCGGCAATCTGGCAGTTGCCCTTGAGGAGGTCCTCACGGGTCATGCCTTCCTTGCGGGGTGCGCCGCCGCTGGAGATGATGTATTTTGCATCCTTGAAGGCCTCTGCGGGATCGATGGTGGCGGTGAAGTTCACGCCCTCGAATGCGCAGTGGTCCATTTCTGCCAGGACACCCTTGAGGCCGGGCTCAAAGATATCGTAGAGGCAGATGTTTGAAGAAAGACCAAGGCAGGCAGCGGTCTGGGCCATATTTGAGCCGATCATACCTGCTGCGCCAACAATAAGGAGTTTTTCGTCAGTGAGAAATTTCATGATATTTTCTATTTACATTGTTTCAATTGCAGCCACAAAGATACTAATTTCCGCGCAAAAAGTGTTTGAATTCATAAAAATGATTATCTTTGCGGATGAATTTGTAACAATTAGTATGGAGCCTCCCAGTCCGGTCACATCCAGCCAGTTGAAGGTCGTCGGTTCAGACGATCCTTCCCCACGATTGTCCACCACATTTAACTGAGAAACCTGATACCCTCCCCAAAAAGAGTATCGGGCGCTTCCTATTGTTGTTCAGAACACTTTGTAATGGCACTTTATTTAAAGAAGGAACTTGAAAACGAAGCCACCATCGGCGTGTGGCAGATTACAGAAACCGAGGATGAGCTGGTAAAACTTGCAGCCACCCCCACCGACGAGATGGAAGAAATCTCGTTCATAAAGAGCGAATCCCTCCGCAAGCAGCGCCTTGCGGTAAGGGCCCTCCTCAACACGCTTTTTGATGAAAAGGTATACCTGAGCCACCACGACAACGGTAAGCCTTACCTTGAGAACAACCCCACCAACATCTCCATAACCCATACTGAGAAGTATGTGGCGGTAATCCTCCACGAAGACCAGGACTGCGGCATAGACGTAGAGTCCCTGGACCGTGATTTCTCCGCCGTGGAGAAAAAGGCCCTCAGCGAGGATGAGATTGATGATCTCCCCGATGAGAAGCGCAATGAGCAGCTCGCCATCTACTGGTGCGCCAAGGAAGCCATCTTCAAGCTCCTGAGCCTCTACAGCGTAGATTTCGCAGAGCAGATTGAGGTAGACCGCTTCCGTTACCGCGGAGAAGGTGAGCTTGAAGCCACCTTCGTGGACAAAGACGACGACGAGCAGGAATTCAACCTTGAATACATGACCTTCGACCGCCACGTCCTTGTGTGGGTGGTGGGAGACTGATGAAAAAGTTAATCCATATAGCGCTCCTTATCCTTCTTACGAGTGGGAGCGCTTTTGCGCAATATATACCTCAATCTATGACGTTCTCTGGGGGAAGACTACGTGACGAAGTCGGTGAACGGTTGACTGATGAAGATATCCTTTTTGCTGTTGGGGAATCTATCTATTACGATACTTACGTTGGATCCTGCAGCCAAATTAATGTGGGAAGAGGCTTGACAATTGCAGGAGGCGCTTTAGCTATTCTTGGCACTGCAGGATTAATCAACGGGAATATATTTTACAACATCGAAGATATAGATCCCACATCAGGAATAAAGCCCAAAAAATCTGCCGGAATGGCATTAATAGGCATAGGGGGTAGTTTTATCTATGTTGGAGCACATCTATTTAGCATAGGCATTCCTCTTTGGATTACTGGTACCCAACGTCTCAAATGGGTGGCGAAAGACTATAATAGTCGTAATACGTCTACAATCTCATCCCTCCGCTTTGGAGCCGGCCAGTACGGCACCGGAGTGGTCCTGAGCTTCTAAAGCCCTGGCGCGTAACCGGCTGTAATTCAGCCACTTGATAAACCACGGGTGCACCTGCAGGTGCACCCGAGTTTGCGTAAGTGCGTGTGTGTCAAAGTTTTGCGCGCCAGGAAGAATATGAACCTGTTTTGGACTTTGAATAAACCTTAAATGAACTTATATTTGCATAGCAAGTAAACGGAATGTCTAAACTAGAGTTCATTGTAGTGTTGGCGGCGGCTATGTTTGCGTCCTGCACCGCAGAGCCCCCGCAGACACTGATGCAGCCCGGCGTGAAAACGCTTACGGGCGAAGCCGGTTATGATTCCGCACATCTTGAAGCTACGCTTGAAAACGCCGATAATCTGACTTCGGCCGGATTTTACCTGTGGAGGGAAGGTGAGAAGAGGCTTCGCCAGGAGAGCATCCCGTCGGGAGGCAAAATAGAGACCTCGTTCCAGGGCCTTACCCCGGCTACAAGTTATCAATATGCCGCTTTCCTAAGTAACGGTAAACAGGAACTCCTATCCGGGACCCGTCTTCTCACAACCGCCAAGTTACCAATGCCGGAATTTGCCTGGACAAAGGTTGTCGCCACAACGGCAGACGGGGCCACCATAAATGCCGGTTTTACAGGTGCCGAATTTCTTGACAGTTGCAGTTTGCTCCTATGGGAGGCCGGCAACGACACCGCCAAATCACAGTGGTCTCCAACTGTCAGTGGCTCCGAGGCCGTCTTTGTCATCAAAGGCCTTAAACCCGAGACACATTACCACTATAGCATCGTACTCTCAAACGGGTTGGAGAATTCCCAGAGTGAGGATTTTTCTTTCACCACCCTGGAGATTCCTTTTTCCGTTGAGGTTGAAACATCCGTGACCGCAAGTTATTTTTCGGCCGAACTAAAAGCCGTTTTCAAGGCCAGCCACAATGATTTTTCCTGCGGTTTTATTTACGGCCCGGCAAATGCCCCGGAAAGCCAAAAGGCCGAATGCACCCCTTCCGATGGGGAGTTCACTTTTGAATTCGGCGGCCTTGAACCCGCCACCGAATATGTTTTCAAGGCTTATTTCACCAGAAACGAGTCTACGGTTTTTTCGGCCTCCAAGACATTTGACACCCCCAAAGTTCCACGCCCGGAAATTGCACAGATTGACGTAGTTGCCACTCCATATTCCGCTACACTCAGTGCCGCTCTCACAGAAACATCCTATCTTACGGAAGCCGGTTTTATCCTTTATGATGCCGGCAATAACGGGACCAGGATTCCTGTCTCCCCGGCGGGCGGGTCTTTGGAGTATTTCTGGGATAATCTTACGCCTGGAACCCAATACAGTTTCAGCGTTTTTTGCGGGAACGGATACGAAACCTTCGAATCACCTGCCCGGGTTTTCAATACCCCTCAACAGGAATTTGACCCCGGTCTCCTTGAGTATCTTCTTGCAAATTTTGACACAAACGCAGATGGCGCCATGTCCCAGTCCGAGTTGCAGGACATTACGGAGGTTAACCTTTCGGATATTTACCTGGAGTCTCTCCGCGGTCTGGAAACCCTTGTCAACCTTAAATCCCTTTCAATGGGGAACAACTGGCTTGAAACCATAGATTTGTCGGCCAATAAGAAACTTGGATTTTTCTCCGGGGGCCGGGACCCTCATTTAAAGCAGATAATCATCGACAATCCGGAACTCTATTACCTTTATTTACTGCAATCCGATAACCTTAAGACAGTAGATGTTTCGCGTTGCCCCAAACTCTCCAATTTTGAATGTTACCAGGTAAAGCTGGAAACAATGGACTTTTCCCACAATGGCAGGCTTACGGTTGTATTCATTCATGAATCCAATTTGAGGGAACTGGATCTTTCCGCCAACTGGAACCTTCTGCATCTTGGCATCCATGACAATCCCCTGCTGGAGACAATATGGCTCAAAAAAGGCATCATAATGGAATCGGTGGACGTTGACTCAAATACGCAAATCCTATATAAATAATGGCTGACGAACAACTTGAATTCGGCTTTCTGAAACGGGCCGTAGAAATTAAATTTGACAGAAGACTTTCCACGACTTCGGACTTTACCGCCTTGTCCGAAGAGATGGAAGAGAGAATCTCGCCGTCTACACTAAAACGGCTCTGGGGATACGTGGGCATGGTTGTTACGCCAAGGCGCAGCACGCTGGATGCGCTTTCCCAGTTTGTGGGATACAAGGATTACCGTGCGTTTTGTTCCAGTCTCCGGGAATCCTCATTCTCCTCCTCAAGCTATTTTAATGCCGAACGCCTGGATGCCGACACCCTTCAACCCGGAAACCGTTTCCAGATAGGCTGGCGCCCGGACCGTATTGTCTCTTTGGAGTATCAGGGCAGTAACCGTTTCATTGTGTTGAATTCGGTCCGCTCAAAACTGCAGGAAGGGGATGTCTTTGAGGCCAATTCCATAATAAAGGGTTTTCCGCTTGTTCTTCCGTGGATACTCCGAAACGGAGAAAAAACGCCTTCATACATTGCCGGGCGCGACGGCGGAATAATAGTTATACGGAAGGATTAGCCGCCTCCCTTACTTGTTCGGCCGCATCCATGAACAGCCTCTCAACGGAATTCTCCCTGTTTGAATAATACAGTATTCCTGCGCCTGTAACAAAAATGGCGATGGCCGACACTACAGCCCATATCCACCGTTTCCCGTTGTTGATAAATGCCTTTTTTACATCCGAGGCCGATGCATACCGTTTAGATTTGTCGTGAGCCGTACACCTTCTTGCAATACCGCTGAAAGAACGCCCGGAACACTCTTTTATGATAATTCCCAGCGAGTAAATGTCACAGGATTCGTCGGCCCGCTCTCCTGCAAGAATCTCCGGAGCCGCGTAGCGCCACGTTCCCGCGGGGTCCTTACCGGTAAGGATGGATTCGGTGTCGGAAAGGCCGAAGTCTATAAGTTTGACATAGTCTCCGGACGTGGTAATGAGGATATTGGCCGGCTTGAGGTCTTTGTGGAAAACCCTTTTCTGGTGCATGTAGGAAAGGGCGTCGCAAATCTGCATGAATATTCTCCGAAGCTGCCCTTTATGGCCGGAGTGCGTCTTTATCCACTGGTCCAGAGTGCAGCCGTCTATCCATTCCATTTCAATACTGTCGCCGTAATCCGGAAGGGTAACCCAGGAAAGGACTTCGCAGATGACAGGGTGTTTGAGGGATACCCCAATCTCATATTCGCGCCGGAGCATCCGCTGATGAACGGGATCGTCCTTATAGGCATTTTTGAGGGCCTTATACACAACCATGCGGTCGTTTCTGTGCCCTTTGAGCAGAATGCAGTCACCATCCGGAGACTCGTACAGAATCTCAAGGTTTTCCCTTGCCTCATCGCTGGGCAGGGGCTGCATGGAATAGAAAAAGCCGGAGGACTGAATCATCACATGTTTGTTTGACTTTGCAAATGTAGCGAATTTTACGTATTTTTATAATCCATGAAAAGTTCCAAATCATATCTGGCCGGCGCAGTCCTTTTCTTCGGCCTTGCTGCATGTGAGGCCGAAAGGGGTTACATGCCATCCCTTGCCGCACCTGCCCGTTATGATGACACCCTCTACTGTTTCAATCAGCGTTCAATAGTTCACCTTGGTGGGAAAGCCGGTATCATAGATGACAACGGGAATGTATGCCTTAAACCGGAATGGGATTCGGCCGAATTTCTGGATGATGACGTGGCTCTCCTTAGCCGGGGCGGAGTCTTTTACCTTTCCACAAAAGACGGAAGGGTTTTTGCGGAGTCTGTATCCGTCCTTGAACTTATAGGCAACTCCGACGAACTTCTCCTTCGTGCAATGGATGACGAAGTGAGGCATTGGGACAGCATCCTGGATGCCCTGGAGGAGCTTTGCAACGTATGCCTCAGTTCCCGCTCCCGTAAAGTGGATGACGCCATTCTCAGCGCGCATCAAATCCTTGAGGAAAGGCTTCAAGGCGCTTCCGGCTCCATGACCACAATTCAGCAGGAGCGCCTGGAGGAGATTGTGACCCGTTTTCAGACCTTTTACAGGAGATGAAAGGCCGGTTATCCATTTTCATCCTGCTGCTTGTTCTCTCTGTGACCGCAGGAGCCCAGACGGTGGAAAGCATCCGCTCCAGCGCAGACTATCTTTGGGCCGAAGGACGTGATGTGAGGCCTTCGGTGGCCGACAACAAGGCCGTTGACGGCCTCCTTGAAAAACTATCGGTCTCAGACATACTTCCGGCGGCCGAATGGGTCAAGGGGCCTTTGTGGAAGACATATCGCAGTGATATCAGAAACAGTACGCTTACCCTCGTCACCCCGGAGGGAGTCCTGAGGTATATCGCGTGGAGGGACGTGGAAAAAATCTTCGTCAACAGGTGGAGGAAAGTCAAGGAACTGGTTCAGCAGGCACAAAAATCGGCCACGCAGGATCCCGACATTGCAAGAACCTACATTTCCTGGGCCGAAACTTACCTGGCATCTCTTCCCCCGGGAGAACCAGAGGTCAGGAAACGGACGAGGGAAATCCGCGCCAAAGTTGGAGATGGCCGCACCGACGCCGTGCACCTTCGCAACATCGAGAGTGAGATCGGGCTTATCCGTAAGGCGTTGAGGCTTCCTAAGCCCGTTGTTAAGGAAGCGCCGCAACCGGTTGAGGTCAAAGCGCTTTCCCTTCAGCGCGACACAATAAGGGCAATAGAGGCCGTAAAATGGGCGGCCCTTCCAAAAATGACAGGCGTCCGTTCGGACATAAATGCCGGCTTGGTACCCATACGTGTAATTACCGACACCTCGGTGGTACGGAAGCCTTCTTGGAATGGGGCACTTCTTCTTCAGGCCGATTTCTGGACCGTCCCTTCGTTCGGCCTGATGCTTACGGTTGGGAGAGGTAAATTCGGAGGCTACATAAGCGCCAGGAGTAATTTCAGCGCCGGTGATTTTGCCTACGAATGCCTTAGTGACGGCACATGTGAATTCGGCCGGTTCTGGGCTTCCGGAAACAGCCGAAGCCACAGGCTTTCACTGGCCGCCGGGCCGGTTTATGCCATTAACAAGCACTTCAGCGCCTATGCCGGTTTGGGCTACGGGCAGCAGAGCGTCCTTTGGGAAGACAGTGACGGCAATTGGGCCCGCGTCTCAGACCTTTCGGCCCGCGGCCTCCTTCTTGACGCCGGAGTCCTTTGGACCCCCGGCCGCTTCAGGGTCGGCCTTGGCGCCTCCCTCACCGCCTTCCGCACGCCCTCCGGCATCGTGAGTGTGGGGGTGAGTTTCTGAGGTTACCATTCCTCTTCGCCTATTCCTTCAAAACCTCCGTTTACAGTCTTAAGCTTTACTGTTACATCGCATTCGGCCGTCTTATTGCCGTCCTCTGTTATTACTCTGATTTTTGCGGATCCTTTTTTAACGGCTGTCACCTTGCCGTTGCTCACGGTAGCAACGCCTGTATTGGTGCTTTCCCAACGGAGATTCTTGTTGGAGGCATTTTCCGGCAGCACCGTAGCGGTTAATTGAGCTGTCCCTCCTTCTGTCAGAGTTATACTTGACTTGTCAAGACTCACATCGGCAACCGGGTATATCTTCGACTCTACTGTTACTGAACACGATGCCTTTTTTGATTCTTGTTCAGTTGTCGCCCAGATTGTTGTAGATCCAGCAGTAACACCAGTTATCTTACCTTTGGAGTCAACAGCAGCGACATTTGGATTGTCTGATGTCCAACAGACATTCTTATTGTATGCATCTTCTGGTAATATTGTAGCCGCCAGGGTTGCGCTTTCGCCTTCAAGCAAGGAAAGCGATTCCAGATTCAGTGATATTGAAGAAACAGGTGCGCTCTCGGGAGCATATTGTACCAGCATTTCCCCGCCTCCATTAAGGAGCTCCGCGCCGGCATCGAAGCCTGGAAAAATCATGACTATTATTTCGCAATTCTACTACCCTCCAACACCCATCGCAGTATGTTCTAAGGCCATTGATGTATGCAAATAAAAAACAAATCGCTGATTAATTGTTTGAAGAAAAGAGAATGCAAGAATAACATCTGAGGTAATCAATCCTCCAGAGACAACAATGAGCCTAACAGATGAATAAGTTGATTCGCAATTAACACATTATACCATGCGATTACATCACTCTTTGCTCCTTCATGTTTAACCGCCAGAGTCGGAATTTGAATCATCCTCTGCCCCTTAGAATCAAAGAGCTCGAATCCTTTCGATTCCCACCTCATTTCTTGCAACATTTTGTCATGCGGGACAGGGTCGTCAAATCGCCTGCAACTGGTGACTAGAATGTCGGGGAAATAGTTTTTCTTATCCAAATCAAGTAAGCATTTATTTAAACGTTCAATACAAGGCACATCATCAGTAGCTGAACAAAAGAATACTTTTGTGCCTTTTACATCAAAAACAGTTCTTAGATCTGGTGCTTTTGCTCCTGACTTGATCTCAGCGAAGTATTCAGGATCAGAAAGCACATCTTTCCTTTCAAAACTTGGATCTTGTTTCCAAAGCCATTTAACAGTTTCATAAATAACACTGGTCTTACCGGTATTAGGTGCCCCAATAACAACAATTGTTTTCATATATTCTATTCTTATCTTAATGAGTTAATATGTTACAGCCCGAATGGATTGACCGTATTCACGAGACACATAATCAAAGCTTGGCTGACCACTAATCGAGAACTCAATAGCCTCAGCATGATCAGGACCTAAAACATGTAACGTTGATGACCAATAACACCCCGTCCAAAAATATTCTCCTACCAAATATAATCCTTTATCCAGTCTCCGCCCAGCAGCGGGGAGAAAAATACTATTTCCATTAGGTCCTATTACTTTTTTCCCTTTAACTCCGTTAACTGTTGCCCCAACCCAAGTACATTGCGTTTTCAATTCCTGCCATTCCTTATATGTTGGGATTCTCCATCCTCCACCTAGTTTGACTCTCGCAACGTCATCATCAAGGTCCAATACAGTCTTACAATCTGCTGTTCCATTGTTCTCCCACCAGTGTTGATAGGTTGCAGGACAATACTTTGTAAGGTAATTGTAATAGCCTTTTGCCCACTTATAAGTATCCCAACTATAATCCGCTTTCGTTTCTATCTCCCCCCAAGCATAATAATCACCTGATTCCTCTATAGATTCAGCGCCAACATTTGCATTTGCCCATTTTAGCCCAGATGGAAGTCCAAGGTCAACTGCGCCAAATTCAAAGGGCTCTCTTACAAGGAGAGAGCACGAAGCACTAAACCTGTTATCATCATTTGAGGTCGCTGTAATTATTGCTGTTCCTTGTTTAATAGCAACAACAAGGCCATCAACAACTGTTGCCACTGCAGTGTCTGACGAAGTCCAATTTAAAGTCTTATTAGTTGCATTATCCGGACAAACAGTGGCGATTAAGCGCGAGGTATCCCCTTCTGTTAGAGTCATACTGGACTGATTGAGAGATACCGATGTAACTGGATATGTCTTCGGATTCACCGTAAACACACAATCTGCAATCTTTCCACCATCTTCAGTCGTAACCCGAATAGACGTGGTTCCAGGGGAAATAGCAGAGACCATACCATCTTGATTGACAGTTGCAATAGATTCATCCAATGAGGACCAATAAACATTCTTATTAGTAGCATTTTCAGGTTCAATCAAAGCTCTAAGTATTGCAATAAATCCCTCTGTCCTCGTGACTGAGGTTTGACTCAAAGAGACAGACGTTACATGTATTATTTTCGACTCCACTGTAACTGAGCATTCGGCCATCTTTCCATCATCTTCTGTCTTAACTTTAATTGTAGTAGTTCCATGTGAAACCCCAGAGACGAATCCGTTCTGATCAACCGAAGCCACTCCTGAGTTATCCGACGACCACTTCACTCGCTTATTCGAAGCGTTTTCCGGCAGCACCGTTGCCGTAAGTTGAGAGGCGTCACCTTCCGTCAGAGTGAGGGAAGTCTTGTCAAGGCTGACTGATGTTACCGGATAAACTTTTGCATTGACGGTAACCGAACATTCGGCGGTTTTGTTTCCATCCTCAGTGATGACCTTGATTGCCGCAGAACCGGCTTTAACGGCTGTCACATTGCCGTTGTTCACGGTTGCGACACCTGTATTCGTACTTTCCCAACGGACATTCTTGTTGGATGCAT
>JAFSPR010000056.1 GCA_017451395.1 Bacteroidales bacterium | reverse complement strand
GCGGGAAGGGCAAGGACTGCGTCAAGGTGCTTGTCCGTGAAGTCCTCTTCCTCTATCTGGCCAAGGTTATCAACCTCTGCAAAGTTGAAGTCCTCCTTCTCCGCAAGGTCAAGGACGGCCTGGCCCTCGATGGCGGTAAGGAATTCTCCCTTGTCATTGAGGAGTTTGAGGGCGTTCCACGGCTTGGGGTTGTGGCTGGCGGTGAGGATGATTCCGCCATCGGCCTTGGCAAACAGCACGGCCATTTCCGTGGTGGGAGTGGATGCGAATCCGCACTTTACCACATCTATTCCGCAGCCGATGAGGGTTCCTACCACAAGCTGCTCCACCATATCGCCAGACATACGGGCATCCTTACCAACAACAATCTTGTAACGCTCGCCGTTGGGCTGCGGCTTGCGCTGAGGCAGTGTGGCTGCATATGCGGCCGTGAATTTCACTACGTCGATGGGGGTGAGAGAACCGCCGGGTTCTCCGCCAATTGTTCCGCGAATACCGGAAATGGATTTAATGAGTGTCATATTATTTGGTTTTTAGGCTCAATTTATCACACAAATATATTAATTTTGCACGCTTTAAACAATAGCCTCAATTATGAAAGGGTTTTGGACTGTTTTGATGTTGGTGTTTTCAAACGTTTTCATGACGTTTGCGTGGTACGGTCACCTCAAACTTCAGGAGATGAAGATTTCCACCGGATGGCCTCTCATCCTCATCATCCTGTTCTCCTGGGGAATAGCCTTCTTCGAGTACTGCCTCACCGTCCCCGCCAACAGGATCGGCTTCCTTGGGAACGGCGGCCCGTTCAACCTGCTTCAACTTAAAGTGATCCAGGAGGTTATCTCCCTAACCATCTTCACCATCATTGTCACCTTCCTCTTCAAGGGCCAGCCCATCCAATGGAACCACTTTGCGGCATTTATCTGCCTGGTTCTTGCAGTTTTTTTCGTGTTTTTGAAATAAAAATTTGGAGATTCGGATTTTTTACGTACCTTTGCACTCCCAACGCATGCTGGGTTCGTATAACGGTTAGTACTCGAGATTCTCAATCTCGCAATAGGAGTTCGATTCTCCTACCCAGTACAAAAAAGCAGGCTGCTCAGGCAGCCTGTTTTTTTGTTTGGACCTGGTCCAGCACCAGAGGGCAGCGAGTTACACAAAAAACGCCATTTTCGTGTTAATCATTGACCAAATGGGCAGCGAACTACACAAAAACGGCCGTTTTCGTGTTATCGGCTGCCCGCTGCGCTCCCGAGACGGTATGGCAAGTGTAGCGTTATGAGCATCAAGAATGTTTTTTGATCAAATATTGCTATCTTTGCCGTATGAAAATTCTTCTTTGCAACGATGACGGCTACAAGGCGCGCGGCCTGCACGTTTTGGCCCAGATAATGTCCGGTTTCGGGGAAGTCCAGGTTGTGGCTCCCAAGTTCCATCAGAGCGCAATGTCCTGCGCCGTTTCCCTTGGCGTGAAGCAACTCGCATACAAGGACCTTCCGGAGGAGGGCCCGGGGAAGTGGACATATCTTGACGCCACTCCGGCATCGTGCGTGAAATTCGGCCTGGAATTCAAGTATGATCACCGTGACCCGGATCTTGTTGTTACAGGTATCAACCACGGCACAAACGCCTCTACGGCAGCAAATTACAGCGCCACCCTGGGCGCTGCGGAGGAAGCCGCCATCAACGGCATCAAGGCAATAGGTGTGTCCCTCTGCGATTTCCGCCCGGACGCAGATTTCAGCGCCGTGCAGGCAATGCTCCCGGAAATTATGAGAAAGGTGCTTGAAGACTGGCCGGAGAACCGTCCCGGACTTGTCTACAACATCAACTTCCCGGCCGTTCCGCTTGAGGATATCAAGGGTGTGAAGTATGCCCGCCAGGGCTTCGGCCACTGGGAAAAGGAGTTCGAGGCCTGGGACGAAAGCAGCCTCGGCGCCCTCAACGACTCCTTCCTCTGGCAGCACTACCGCGTAAACTTGGAGGACGGAGAGAAGGCCGTGTTCATGAGAGGCACCTTCATCAACGATGACAATGATGCCGATACCGCAGACCACCTCCTCCTGGAGCAGGGCTGGGTAACCATTGCCCCCATCAATATCTTCATGACGGATATGGAGGAATATCGCAGGCGCACGAAATGAGGTATTATTTAATTGCGGGTGAGGCATCGGGAGACCTTCACGGGTCCAACCTGATGAAGGGTCTTTATGCAAAGGACCCTAATGCCGATATCCGCTTCTGGGGAGGCGGCCTTATGGATGCCGTGTACAAGGAGCACCAGGGCGGTGAGGGCCTTGTGAAGGACTACCGTGAAGGCGCGGTCCTTGGCTTTGTGGAGATTCTCCTCAGCGCCCGCTCCCTGATGAAGAAGATTCAGTTCTGTAAGGATGATATATCGGCCTGGAAACCGGATGCCGTTATCCTTATTGACTATCCTGGCTTCAACCTCCGCATCGCAGAATTTGCGCATAAGGCCGG
>JAFSPR010000002.1 GCA_017451395.1 Bacteroidales bacterium | reverse complement strand
GATGCCGGAGTAGGCCCCCTGGATGGAGGGTATATCGGCAAGGCGCTGGATGCTTTCATCGGCAAAGATGGGGAGGGGACTGCGCTCCGTGAGCCAGGCGTTGTCTTCCAGGCGCTCCTTGGCCATAGGCTGCTCCACCATTACTACGCCCTGCTCCCTGAGCCAGAAAATCTCTTCAAGGGCCTTCTCACGGTCTTTCCAGCCCTGATTGGCGTCTACGGCAAGGGGAACGTCCGTGACTGAGCGGATGGCGCGGATCATTTCCTCGTCGGTGTCAAGGCCAACCTTGACCTTAAGGATATTGAACTTGCCGGCAGCTTCCAGCGTCTTTTCCCGCACAACCTCTTCAGTATCAATGCCGATGGTGAACGTTGTGGAAGGCGCCTTTCCGGGGTCAAGGCCCCAGATGCGGTACCAGGGCTCTCCGAGGAGTTTTCCCACAAGATCGTGAAGCGCTATGTCCACGGCTGCCTTGGCGGCGGAATCACCGGGTGAGAGGCTGTCTACATATGAAAGGATGTCTTCAATCCTGAATGGGTCAGTGAACTGGCTGAGGTCCACCTTGTCAAGGAACCTGCACACGGATTCCACGCTCTGGCCAAGGTAAGGCGGCATGGATGCCTCTCCGTATCCGGTAACGCCCTCCCAGGATAATTCCACCTGGACATCAGGGGTGACCGTTCGGCTGTAGGAAGCCACCGTGAAGGTGTGCCTCAGTTGAAGTTCGTACGGGAAGAACTTCATTCTGAGGGGGCCTCCTGAACGCCTTGGCGTGAAACCCTTGCAGCCGATGATGGATGCCCCGGCAGCAGCCAGGGCGGCGGTTTTCAGGAAATCTCGCCTATTCTGCATAGAAGGGAGTGGTGAGAGTGGTTGTAATATCCGGCATCTGGTCCACGTAAGGGAGTATGCGGCCGCCAAAGAGATAGCGGTCCGTATTGTAGGAGTCATACTCCGGATCCCTGGGATTGAAACTTCCAATCTTCACATAGCCAAGCGAGTGGATGAATTTTTCGTCTCCAAGGTAGAATCCAACGTGAGATACGCGCGGCCTGCCGTTCTCTCTCCTTGAACCAAAGAACACAAGGTCTCCGGGCTGGAGGGCATCCCTGTCTTCAATCATCTCCCCAACTTTGCTCTGTGGGCCGGCATCACGCGGAATTATAATGTCGTGCATAAATAGGACGGTCCTCACATAACCGCTGCAGTCCATTCCCTTGGGGGACATTCCCGCCCAGATATAGGGGAATCCCAGCATACTCTTTGCAGTTGCAAGGATTGCTTCCGGGCTCCTGTCCAGAGTCATCCTCCATTCCCTTTCAACCATAGCAACCTTACGCTGAATCCATCCCTGACGGCCGTCAGGGAACTCAACCTTCAGCCAGGCGCCGCGCTTCTTGAGGAGTTTGAGCCTGTCACCTGCCACAACGTCGGAGACTGTTTCGCTGCGGGTGGAGGATTTTGCGTATACAACACCCGTAAGCGCCGTCACAACGGCCTTTGGGGCCGCATTCCAGGCGTGGTACTCATCAAAGGACATACGCGTTATGGCGGCGTAATGCACCCAGCCTGAATAATCGTCGGGGGTATCAATCTCCGGCCAGGGGTAAGGCTTGGAGTCGCTGTTGCCGATAATATGTACCGGGGTTCCCAGAAGGGCCTGGGACACCATTTCGGCATCAAAATCGGGGGTGCTGCGAAGATTGCAGACGGAGATGTTCACCACTCCGTATTCCTGGGCGCCGAGGCTCAGAACGCAGAGTGCGGCGATGACTGTAAGGATGGCTTTTTTCATATATTCAGTTTGAGAAGTTCGTCAATGTATTTACGGGTGGATGAAAGGCGCGGAATCTTGTGCTGCCCGCCGAGTTTTCCCTTTGAGTCAAGCCAGTCGTAGAAGAGGCCGGGGCGCGCCTTTATCATCTCAAGGCGCCCGCCGCCGGTTCTATGGCGGAAATGCTCGTAGTCAAAGTCTTCTTCCTGGAGGAGAGTGTCCAGGGTATCGGCAAAAGCCTCTATATCGGCCGGCTCCTCAGTGAATTCCACCAGCCACTGATGATAGCCGCCGCTGGTCTTGTCCTGAAGGAAAACCGGCGCCACGGTGAATTCCTTCACCTTTGCCCCGCACTTTTTACAGGCGGCTTCCATTGCCTTTTCCGCCTGCTGCACGGAGAGGTCCTCGCCCCAGAGGCTGATATTCTGGTGCGTCCTTCCCACTATCACAAAACGGTATGGTTTCCTGCCGGTAAAGCGTACCACGTCTCCCATATCGTATCTCCAGAGGCCGGAGGACGTGGAAACCAGGATGGCATAGTCCGTGCCGATTTCCGTCTCCCACACCGGAACTGCGTATTGCTCCGGCTTGCCGTACACTTTCATCGGCACAAATTCATAGAAATTCCCGTAGTCCAGCATCAGTGTCATTGCGGGGTCCTGCATATCCGTCTGGATGCCGAAAAAGCCTTCGGAGGCGTTGTAATTCTCTATGAGATGCAGTTTCCCGGAGGGGAAAAGGGCTTCCAGTTTATGCCGATACGGCACCAGCGACATCCCTCCGTGGGCAAAGAGTTCCATATTCGGCCAAAGTTCTTCGGCCGATTTTACTCCCGCCTTCTGCATGGCCATCTCCAGTACCATAATGTTCCAGGTGGGCTGGCCGCTGAACGCCACAAGGTTTTTCCGGAGGATAAAATCCGTGATTGCGTCGTATTTCGCGTGGATGTCCTCCATCTGCGCCACCCTGAGAGGCGGCACCAGGTGCAGCAGTTTCCTGTAAAAGGAAGGCGCTGCAGCAGCCATTATGGCCGATATGTCCCCGACCTTGATCTTCCCCGTGGAGAATTTGGGATTGAATCCGCCGGAGAGTATCATCGAGTACCCGCTGCCGACGTGTGACTCCCTGTTCTGGTCCAGATAGGTAGCCGTTACGTCGCGACCGCCCCGAAGGTGGCTGTGGTTGAGCCCGTGCTTTGAGACGGGGATGAACTTCACTACATCCGATGTGGTGCCGGAAGAAGTGGCGTAACGCGTTATGAGGCCCTTCCAGAGCACGTCAGGGGTGCCTTCCATCATCCGGGTTATGTAAGGCTTGTGGGATGAATAATTGCCGATAGGGACCCTTGCGGCAAAGTCCTCGTAGGATTCTATCTCTCCGTAGCCGTGCTCACGGCCCCACTGAGTGTTACGGGCTTCACGCACAAGCATCTTAAGAGTGCGGCGCTGGATGGCGTCACCCTCATCGGCGTACTTTTTTATTGCCCTTACCCTGTATCTGAGGAATAACCTTGCCAGGGTGGAGAGAAGATCCATAGGCTATTTGAAGTAAAGAGCCCAGCGCTCCTTGTCAAGATCGGGGAGATGCACCATTATACCCATCTCTGTAACTCCTCCGAATTCTTCGTTGACCATAGCGCCGTAGTAGCGCATGGTGGTGGTGAGGTTCATGTATGACTTGAGGATGGGAGGTAAGTACATCTTCCTCTGAATGAAGAAGGATGTGAGGGCGCGGAAGTTTGCACGGAACTCCTTGGCGGAGAACAGTTTCCCTGCCTCCCTTGCGGGAGCGGCCACATAAGGGACCTTGGGGACAATATCATCTCCCTTGTAGCAGTGCTTCTTCATGAAGGAAGTGACCAGCGAGAATGCCTTGGCAGGGTAATCCCTGTAGAAGGTGACCTTCCCGAATACATCGGTCATCTTTCCGTCCCTTGCCACAACGCAGATGCCCTTGAACAGGCAGTCCAGGATGAAGATGCTCTTTCTGGCAGAACTGTTCCTCTGTCGGTCCTCCACTATGTATGAACGGCTCAGTTCCATTGTATGGGGCATATCCTCCTTCATGAATTTCTCCGAGAAACGGAAAAGATGAGACGCCGGAATGAGTGGCTGGCCTTCACTGTCCACTTTCATGTCATAACCGTATACAATGCGGTAGCCGCCGCAGATACACTCGTCCTCCGCATCCCAGATGACCAGTTGCTTCACCTTGAATGAAGGGTCTGTGTCAAAGGGCTCCAGGTCACAGGCCAGGCCGGTGCCGGCGCCGCCTTTCCGGAAGGCGATCTCCCTTAATCGGCCCACTTCCCTTAGAATATTGGGGAAGGAGGAATCTATGCAGTAGACCTTAATGTTGCCGCGGGATGCTTCAGTGAGCTCCGGAGCGCGGCTGAACTCCTCTTTGAGGAGGCCGATGTCTACAGGATCAATGATTGGTTCCATTGTGGTTTAGTCTTGTTTTAGCGCGTACACTTGCTCCCTGACGTATTGCGCCCACTGGGTGTCCGATTTCTCGGAGGTAAAGGTTTGCCAGGGGATAGGTTTTCCGATCACCATCTTGAAATGCTGCCCGCGGTAGCCGAATAGTTCGTCCGGGAGGGTGAACATCTCAAGGTTCAGTTTTATCTTGAAAAACTTGCGGAAAGCCGCAATGCGGTAGAAGCGTTTTGAATTCTGGCCGGAAAACCATACTGGGATGACGTCCCTTTTGGTCTCACGGCTTTTGGTGATGAAGGTTTTCTTCCATTCAAGGTCCTGGATAATGCCGTCAACCTTCCTGGAGCATACTCCGGCGGGGAAAAACAGTACCTGGCGGTCACTGTGGAAGGCGTCGCGGAGAAGCCCCGCAAGTTCCCTTGACTGCGCGCCCATCTTGTTCACGGGGATGAGGTAATTGGCAAGTTGCTTGAGGTTGAGGAGGAAACTGTTGGCGGGGGTGATAACCTTGTCATCATACTTCCTTGCCAGGAATCCAAGCTCAACTCCGGCATCGGCCCCGCCAAGAGGATGGTTGGATGCAAAGGTGAAAAGGCCTTCTTCGGGAATATTCTCCTTGCCGATGATGTCAACCGTTACGTCCAGGTCCTCGAAGAAGCAGTCCACGAAGTCTGCGCCCACCTTTCCCTTACGGAAATTGCGGTTGAAATCTTCCTCGTGGATGAACTTTCGGAGGAAGCTCATAACTGGCCGCGGCAACAGTTTGCCGTGGTTCACTTTTCTCACAACAGCATCAGTGTCTATGAGAATGCTTTGGTTCCGGGGCATTTCCATATCCACAAAGATAATAAAAAAAGACATCCGCCGGATGTCTTTTTTAACTAATTGATTAAGATTTAGAACACGTCAGGTTCTGAATTTTTGGGCTCATCGTCCTGGAAGCGGGGCTTGCGGGGGCCGTCATTGCGCTTTTCGCGGCGGTCGCCGTCCCTGCGGGGACCACGGTCTCCACCTTCGCGGCGAGGGCCACGGTTGCCGTCTTTGCGGTCTCCTTCGCGGCGGGGTCCGCGCTCACGCTTTGCGGGCTCCACATAGCCTTCGGGCTTTTCCTGGAGGGCGCGCATCGAAAGGCGCATCTTGCCGGTCTTGGCGTCAATCTCAAGGAGTTTCACGTCTACTTCGTCGCCAACCTTCAGGACATCCTCAACCTTGTCGGTCTTGGTCCAGGCAATCTCACTCACGTGGAGGAGGCCTTCCTTACCGGGGAGGATCTCGATGAAAGCGCCGAACTCAAGGATGCTCACCACCTTTCCGTGGTAAACCTGGCCGGCCTCGGGAACTGCGCAGATGCCCTTGATGCGCTCAAGGGTTGCATCCATTGCAGCCTTGTCGGTGCCGAAGATATCCACAACACCCTTGGTGGTGCCGTCACCGTTGTCAACTTCGTCGATGGTGATGGTTGTGCCGAATTCCTTCTGCATACCCTGGATGGTTTCTCCGCCCTTGCCGATAACGGCGCCGATGAACTCTGCGGGAATCTCGATCTGGACCATACGGGGAACGAAGGGCTTGAAGTCCTCGCGGGGCTCGGGGATGGTCTTGAGCATCTCTCCCATAATGTGGATGCGTCCCTGACGGGCCTGCTCCAGGGCTTTCTCAAGGACGTCGTAGGACAGGCCGTCCACCTTGATGTCCATCTGGGTGGCGGTGATGCCGTCCTTGGTGCCGGTCACCTTGAAGTCCATATCGCCAAGGTGATCTTCGTCACCAAGGATATCGGTGAGGATTGCGTAGCGGTCGTTGGGGCGCTCTGCGTCGGTGATATGACCCATTGCAACACCTGCCACGGGCTTCTTGATCTTCACGCCTGCGTCCATGAGGGCGAGGCAGCCGCCGCATACGGAGGCCATGGAAGACGAACCGTTGGATTC
>JAFSPR010000055.1 GCA_017451395.1 Bacteroidales bacterium | reverse complement strand
TTGAATCCGAAGGGGAAGTTGAACTCGATATCCGTTGCCGCATTGGCATAGTGAGCCAGTTTCTCGTGGTCGTGGAAACGGTAGTTCTCTGCGCCCATACCAAGGTTCACGTGCCATTTCATACGGGTTTCCTTCCACTTCTTGAACCAGTCAAGTTCTGTTCCGGGCTTGATGAAGAACTGCATTTCCATCTGCTCGAACTCCCTCATGCGGAAGATGAACTGACGGGCCACAATCTCATTACGGAAGGCCTTGCCGATCTGGGCGATACCGAAGGGAATCTTCATACGGCCGGTCTTCTGGACATTGAGGTAGTTCACAAAGATACCCTGGGCGGTTTCAGGACGCAGATAGATAAGGTTTGCGCCGTCTGCGGTGGAACCCATAGAGGTGGAGAACATAAGGTTGAACTGACGGACCTCCGTCCAGTTGCAAGTGCCGGAAATAGGGCAGACTATATTACAATCGATAATTATTTGCCGATATTCAGCAAAATCGTTGGCTTTTTCTGCGGCAACATAGCGGTTGTGGATCTCATCCCATTTTGCTTTCTCGCGGAGCACGTTGGGGTTGGTTGCGCGGAACTGTTCCTCGTTGAAAGAGTCTCCGAATTTCTTGCGGCCCTTGGCCACTTCCTTCTCTATTTTCTCCTCGATCTTGCCAAGGTAATCCTCTATGAGGACATCGGCCCTGTAGCGTTTTTTGGAGTCCTTATTGTCAATAAGAGGGTCGTTGAAGGCGCCTACGTGGCCCGATGCCTCCCAGATACGGGGGTGCATGAAGATGGCGCTGTCAATGCCAACGATGTTCTCATTGAGGCGGGTCATAGCCTCCCACCAGTAGTTCTTGATGTTGTTTTTGAGTTGTACGCCCATCTGGCCATAGTCATAAACTGCTGCCAGACCGTCATAAATTTCAGAGGAGGGGAAAATGAATCCGTACTCCTTGCAATGGGCTACAAGCACCTTGAAAAGTTCGTCCTGTGTCATATTATTAATACTATTCAAAAATTTCAGGAAAGGCTTCGCGGATTTCCGGTTTGGAAATTTCCAGAAGCGGTTTTTTTGCAAAATCACGCTCTGCAATAAGCGGGTGGGGAACAACCAGATCCTTGTTCTTTATGGTAAAAGCGCCGTAGCAGAGGATGTCAATGTCTATTATCCTATTGTGGTAGATACGGTTTCCATCGGCATCAAAAAGAGGCTCTGAGAGGTCTCGGCCAAGTTTTTCCTCCACTTCCTTGACCTTTCTGAGAATCTCCATCGCGTGGTCCTCTGGGTTACCTGTCCGGGGCAGCCTGTAGAGCACGCAGAAGTTAAGGAAAGCCGGGCCGTCAAAGCCCCAGGAAGGGGTTTCCACAATGCGCGAAATGCGCTCCGGATGGGTGCCGAAGGCCTCATCCAGGAGGTTTACCGCCTTCAGGAGATTCAATTCACGGTCTCCAAGATTGGATCCCAGCCCAAGATATACGTTAACTCTCTCCATCTAATTTACTGTAAGTGTCTTCTTCATAGTCAAGGCCCAGTTCCACGCGGGCTTCGTCGGAGAGCATACTGCGGTCCCAGGCGGGCTCGAAAGTGAGTTCAATAGTGCATTTCTGCACTCCCGGAACGGCCTGAACGCCCTCCTGCACTTCACGCAGAACCTCATCGGCCATAGGGCAGTTGGGGGCGGTGAAGGTCATAAGGATGGATTCCTCCCGGGCCTTAGTTATGGTAAGTTCATAAATGAGACCAAGGTCGTAGATATTCACCGGAATTTCAGGGTCATAAACCTCCTTGATTGCGGCAATCACGGCCGCATAGAGGGGCTGAAGTTCCTGAACGTCCTCTGCCGTAAGTATGTCCTTAT
>JAFSPR010000054.1 GCA_017451395.1 Bacteroidales bacterium | reverse complement strand
CTCCTGTCACAGTGACCCTGCAGGTGGCATACAATTGAGCAGGATTGTCCGCGCTTCTGACAGTGATCGTTGCCTCGCATTCGGCCAAAGCACCAATCACGCAACTTAAGCCGTTATCGGCCAAAGACAGTTGATAGGAACGGGCCGAACTTGCCCATGATACCTGTTTGTTTGTTGCGTTTCCCGGCAGGATAGTAGCAATAAGCTCAAACTGCTGTCCAACCTGGAGAGTCAGTTCTGTCTTGTTAAGTGAAATGGACTGTACGGGGACGATACTTCCAGAGGTGACTGTAACGGTGCAAGATGCAGAAAGACTTCCAACAGTAGCGGTTACAATGGACTGGCCTTCCTTATTCTTGGCAATCACGGTGCCGGCAGGCTTGATGCTGCCGTCTCCGGCAGGCGTGCTGCCATTGGAGACAAGGACCACATCTTCATTTGAGCTGGTCCAGGAAATCTGAGCCGAAGCATCTTCCGGCCTGAGCGTAGCAACCAGCTGGAAGGTCTCATAGAAACCAAGCTGAAGTTCCGTCTTATTCAGAGATATCATCTCTACTCCGCCTCCTCCTTCTCCACCGCCGGAGCCCTTCTTTTCCACCGTCACCTCACTGTAGTCAAGTACGTCTCCTACGCTTGCAATGACCTTCACGGTGCCTTCACCGACGCCCGTTACCTTGGCCTGGGTGTCGGATATCTTTTCAACCTTTGCAATGGCGGTGTTGTCGCTGCGCCACTTAATTTCCGCGCCGGTGCCGGCGGGAGTAACGGTGGCCGTCAGGATAGTTTCCTCCGTAGCTTTAATGGTAACCGCGGCAGGAGTAACGGTTATGCTTTCCACAGAGGGGGCGTCGCTTGTGACAGTCACATCACATTTTGCATTAATTTCATGGCCGGAGCCTCTCCCGATAACTGCCCAGATAGTAGCCGGACCACCCTTCCTTACGGCAGTCACAAGACCGTTCTCATTAACGGTTGCCACGGCGGGAATTGATGATATCCATTCTATGGTCTGGGGCGTGGCGGTCTCAGGGAGAATGGTAGCTACCAATTGGAACGTCTCTCCCTCTTTCAGCGTCAGGGATGATTTATTCAGGGAAATGCCCTCAATGGCCACTTCTTTCTCCACCTTGACAAGGCATTGGGCCGATTTTTCACCGGCGGAAGCCGTAATGAAAGCGTCACCAAGAGCTACAGCCGTTACCTTTCCTTCCCGGTCTACGGTGGCCACATCAGTCTTGTTGCTGCTCCAGCTTATGCTGGCCCCTTCGGGTTTGACGGTAGCGTTGAGTTGCCAAACCTGACCAGGAGACATATGGACTTCTGCCTTGTCCAACTTGAGTTCTGTCACAGCGCCAGTGTTTCCGCCGCCGTCATCGGCCTTCTTCTTCACGATAATCTTGCAAGTGGCCGATTTGTCGCCAGCCTTGGCGGTGATGGTGGTCTCACCCTCCTTGAGGGCGGTTACCTCACCGGCCGGCATATTGATTCCGGTAACGTCTGGGATTTCAGTTCCTTTCACACTTGCCACATCGGGAGAAGAACTGGTCCAGGAAACGACTTTAGTGTCTCCTTTAAAAGGATCTACGGTAGCAAAAAGGTGAAGGGTTTCTCCAACGGTCATTTCCACCTGGGTCTGATCCAGTTTGATGGAATTGACGGAGTTCAGGAACTGGTTAATTTCTTCCTGCGTACAGGCCGATAAGGCGAGCATCGCAATAGCCGCAAGGGCTTTAAAGAATTTCTTAATCATATTGTTGGTTATAGTGTTAAATCCTTCGATTGGCGAATATCGGCAAAAAGGACCTAAATTTTATAGTACAAAAGCACTATTTTACACTATCCCCAGTTCATTTGCAATACGGAGCATCTCAGCGTTACTGCGGACGTCCATCTTGGTGTAGATGTTCTGCTTATGGTTCTTTATGGTGTAGACGCTCACGTGGAGGCGGTCAGCGATGCCCGCGGCGGAAAGGCCTTCGGCGCTGAGGCGTATCACCTCAATTTCCCGTGCGGTAAGGCCCAGTTCCTTCACGCGGCGGGAGCGTTCCTCTGCGAGGTTATTGATGTAGGAGGCTATATCATCGGCCATGATGCCGTCCTCCTCTCCAAGAAGTTCGCTGCAGCGGGCGCGGATGGTATCCCTGTCCGGAACTGCCGGCTCACCTGCCTTGGGACTTGCGAGATCCTTGGAAATAAGCCTCAGGAGCTGCTCCTTTGCGCGGTCCGATGCAACGATGCGGCGAATGTACACCTGGGAGATGGCTATCATAATTATAAGGGCCACGGCAAGGACGATGAGTGCCACCAGCACTATGTTCATACGTGCAATCCTCACCTCCTTGAGGGAGATCTCATAGCGGGTTTCCATCTCCTGGAGGCGGGAATCGGCCTTTTTCTGCATATAATGCTCTATGGCGTAGACATACTGCTGATGGGCCGATGCCGAACTGTCCACATCCCCGGCCTGCGCATAGAGCATCACAAGGTTGTTCCAGCACTGGCTCTGCATAAGGTAATCCTCATCGCTGAGGCCCTCCAGGACCTTTTTGCAGCACTCGATGCCGTCCTTCCAGTTGCCGCCCTGACGGTACCAGCGCATCCAGTAAGGGAGGGCCCTGGACGGGAACGCCGGGTCCTTGGAAGAGGCCACGGCCTCGTCAATGGCCTCCCCGGCCTTGGCGTAAATCTCCTTGTCTATGGGGTTACTGAAACGGTTGAGGCCGATATAGGCCTGGCTGGTCTGGAGGAGGATATCGGCCTTGAGGGAAGGACTGCCGGAGGCAAATCCGATCGCCTCCTGAAGTGTCTTAAGGGCTTCTTCATCCTGGGCCTCGCCCTCCGTTATGGCGCCGCAAAGCTCAAGGCGGGCTTTCTGGAGAAGGGCGGCCGCAATGAGGGTATCCGTACCCGCGGCCCTTGCCAGACGCTCCGCCTCCAGGGCGTGCTCCCACCCTTGCGCGTCACGCCAGGTGATTATATCAAGGGCGGCAAGGCGGCTGAGGCAGAGGGACTTTCCTCCGTCCGTAAGGTCCGGGGCCGATAAAGCCTTCAGGGCATATTCCGTGGCCTGTTCCCAGTCCTGCCCGGCGGCAAGGCGGTCACTCTCTTCAATAAGGCTGCGCCAGGAATCATTCCCCCTGCCGTCTGACTGGCATGAGATAGCGGAAAGAACTATTAAAAAGGCCGCAAAAGCAGGAAAAAGATTTTTCATAGGAACTATTTGTCTTAACAAAGGTCAGAAGAATTATTGTTATATGCAAATTGGTTTGCTATCTTTGCGATATGGGAGTAACCGGCATAATGGCAGGCATTGTGGCCGCCCTGCCTTTCACCACGCCAAAGTATGAGGTGCGGGTGGAAAGGGATGTCGTGTACTCTGAGGCCCGTGGTTTCTGGGCCAGCGCCGACGAAGAAACCGGGCTCCCGGTTGGGATAATGATCTCAAAACTGGGGAAACAGCGGCAGCTGTCCCTGGACATGGATATCTACATTCCGGAAGGAGATTCCGTGGCTTCCAGGCCGCTCCTTCTGATGCTCCACGGCGGCTCTTTCTTCTTTGGGAACAAGGAAGAGAAGGGCCAGAGCGCCTGGTGCCGGCACTTTGCATCCCTTGGCTACGTAGCCGCATCCATCAATTACCGCCTGGGATTCAATATCAAGAAAAAGGACATTGAAAGGGCCGAAGAATATGCCGTTGAGGATGCGGAAGCAGCCCTGCGGTATCTCCTTTCACGGGAGGACCTCAGGATAGACCCCGGCAATGTGTTTGGCGCGGGAACCAGTGCCGGAGCCAGCACCGTGATGGTCCTGGCCCTGAAACCAGGGGCGCCTCAGATAAAGGCAGTCTGCAGCCTCTGGGGGTCCCTGCACAGTTTATCGGCCCTGGAGAATTCCCGCACCGCCATCCTTTCCTATCAGTCCGTGAAAGACCCCGTGATGCCGTACGGGGAGGGCTATCCCTTCACAAAAAAGGAGGGGGCCTTATGGCCGCCCTCCTGGATGTTCATTAAAAAGATGTATGGTACAGGGGCCATCCACAAAAGGGCCCTGGAACTTGGTTTACGCAGTGAGCATCATCCGGTCGAGTATGCCGGGCACCGCCTCCATATAGGCCCTGACGGGAACTTCACGCCCCTTTTCTTTGAGATTCAGGACCGTATGGCCTCTTTCTTTGCGGAGGAGATGGAACTTTAATTTGCAGGCTTTGTGTCCGCGGCGCTGCCGTCCTTCTTTCCAAATACGTCCTCAAGGGTATTTGACTCATAGTTCTGAGCCCAGGAAGGATGGGTGTAATTGTCAGTTCCAAGCATAAACTCAATGAACCAGTCAAGGTCATCGGCATTGATCCTTACGTCATCAAACTGCTGGTTAAGGTAGCGGTAGCACTTCTCCTGGAAAGTGTCTCCTTCCACGGTGAAGATTCCCTTCTTCACGGAGAGGAACTGATATTCCGCGCTTATCTGGGTTGCGAACTTGGTCTTCTTCTCCTTCTTTTCAGTGGAGAGAGTTGTGAGTTCATAGTCCTTCTGGAGGTCGCTATCGCTCATACCGAGGAGGCCGCCTATGAGAAGGCCCAGACCGCCGGTACGGTCTGCGCCGGAGCGGCAGTGGTAGGCCACGGGGTTACCTTTACGCACCTCATAGATGATCCAGGCCATATCCTGGACAAAGGAAGAACGCTTGAAGGGATAGTAAAGGCCGTAGTCAGTCATAATCTGCATAAACTCAACCCCTTCAAAACGGCTTTCCATAAGGGAGATTCCGTGGGCGCTGTGCTCGTCTCCCCACACGCCGGTCTGTTTGGGATAATCCCTGAGGTCAAGTTCGGCCTTTATGCCGATACGCCTTATGGCGGTGCTCATAGAATCGGGGACGTCATAGAACTCCTTGGAGTAAGGGTCGTCGGTGCCGTCAGTGCCGGTAAAGACGCCGCAGAGGCAGCCGCCGCGGTATATCCAGCCGTATTTGATGGGCTTTCCGCCAAGGCCCGTCCAGCCGCCGTGGTCACGGTAGTTCCAACTGCAGGGGATGTTAACCATACGCACCTTGCCGGTAGGGGTGAAACTGCCGTCCTTCACCGGGGCTCCGGATGCTGTTACGCTGTAAGTGTAAGTGACGCCGGGGATGAGGTTGGTGAAGGAGTATTTGTTTTCCGTTACCGTTTCTTCATACCAGAGCCCTTCCGGGGTGGAGATGGATACCACATACTCCGGAGCGTCTCCCTCCCAGGTTACGGCAATTTCCTTGGGGTCATCGGCCTTCCATTTGTAAAGGTCTGCGGTGGCCTTCACCACAGGGTCATTGAAGAAAGACTTTGCGCCGAACTTCTCATAATCTCCGTGGTTTACATAGGCGTATGTTATGTCATTCTCGATATTGCCTTCAGGGGAATGGACGGGGCCTGTGGGCTCCGGGTCATCGGGCTTTCCGGTTTCGTCGTCCTTGGGATCGGTACCCTCCGGCTGCTCCTGCTCCGTGCCTTCTTCCTTCTTCTCTTCCTGCGCGTTTTTCACGCAAGAAGTTGACAATAAGACAGATAGGATAATGAAAATGCTGAAAAACCTTTTCATATGGCGATAAGTTTTTTGGTTAGTTTCTACAAAAATAAAACTTTTTTTCCGGCTTTTTGTATCTTTGTCTTTACTAACCCGTAATTCTTATGAGAATAAGGCACCTTTTTATACCCGTAATCCTGCTCCTGATGGCCGGTTGCGTAAAACCGGAGGCCCCGAAGGACGAAGAGCCTGAGGAGCAGGAGGAGACAACTCCTCCGGATGATGGAGGAGACACCACGGACGACGGCAACGAGGGCGGTGAAGGCGGCGGAAATACCACACCGGAACCTGTCATCATTGCAGAACCTTTCCAGGTACACAGTGAGATAATTGAGCAGTTCCTAACCAGCGTTTCATACAAGGAGAGGGATTACTCCTACACACATATCTTCGACGACCCCTGGGGAGCGTATGGCGCCCCGGGAGAACTGGATAAGCCCAATGAACTGGAGCTTTGCTGGGAATCCTCTCCGGAAGGCACTCCCCTTGTCCTGACCCTCAAAGAGGAGGAGTCCGGCTGGAGCGCCCAGTACTCCGTCAAGGCCGGCTCCACCTCTTACAAAGTCACCAACCTTGTCCCCAATATGTCCTACAGTTATGAAGTAAAGACTGCCGATGAAAATGAAACCCTGGTTGGACTTGGCAGCTTTAAGACAAAGGGGATGCTGCACCTTGTATATTATGCAGGTAAAATCCGCAACGCCCGTGACCTTGGCGGCTGGAAGACAACAGACGGAAAGACCGTGAAATTCCGTAAACTCTACCGCGGCGGCCTCCTCAACGGAGGGTATCTCAGTTCCGACGGAAAGAAGAAGATGCTGGCCGAGGGCATCCTTGCCGAACTTGACCTCCGTGAAGCCGGCGACGACGCCTCAACCTCATCCACCCTCGGGTCCGACATCCTCTTCTACAATCCCAGCATCAAGAAGGCCTACGGCACTATGATAAGGGATTACCCGGACAAGGTGAAGAACAGTTTCGAATTCATCGTAAGGTGTCTCCGTGAAGAGAAGCCACTTTACTTCCACTGCTCGCTTGGCCGTGACCGCACCGGCACCATAACCGCCGTGATACTGGGAACGCTGGGAGTGTCGGAAAGCGAGATGTCAAAGGAATACGAACTCCTTTTCTTCTCCCCCAAGGACTGGAGCCTCAACGGCGGAAAGACTGAATTTGACTACAACCGCACCAAGCAGTGGGCCCACAAGTACACCTGCGACACAATCTGGAGTCTTGGCGGCAAGGCCCTCGGGGTGGCCGATTCCGACAATTCAGTGAGTTTCAGGCAGCGGGCCGAAGCCTACCTCCTCTCAATTGGAGTGGCGCAGAAAGACATTGACGATCTAAGAACATATATGCTAGACTAACCAATAACACTATGAGTAAAGAGAACACCCCCACTCCGCACATCGGAGCAAAATACGGAGAGATTGCTGAAACCGTGATTATGGCCGGAGACCCCCTCCGCGCAAAGTTTATGGCGGAAAAGTACCTTGAGAACCCCGTCTGCTTCAACGAGGTCCGCGGTATGCTGGGCTTCACAGGCACCTACAATGGAAAGCGCGTAAGTATGATGGGCCACGGTATGGGAATGCCTTCAATCGGCCTTTATACATACGAACTCTACCACTTCTACGGAGTTAAAACCATCATCCGCGTGGGCAGCGCCGGCTCCATCCACAAGGACCTCCACATTGGGGACCTTGTCCTGGCCCAGGGCGCCTGCACAGACTCCAACTATGCCGACCAATATAACCTTGACGGCATGTTTGCTCCCATCGGGGATTTTGACCTCCTGAGAAAGGCGGCCGAATTCTGCGAGCAGAAGGACTTCAACTACAAGGTGGGGAACGTGGTGTCGTCGGACCTCTTCTACCGTGAGAACCCCAACACCAAGGGCTGGATGAACATGGGTGTACTGGCCGTTGAAATGGAAATCGCGGCCCTGTACATGAATGCCGCCAGAAGTGGTAACAAGGCCCTCGGCATCCTCACGGTAAGCGACCACATCCTCACCGGCGAGGTAACCACCTCCGAGCAGCGCCAGAAGACCTTTACCAACATGATGGAAGTAGCCCTGTCCCTGATTTAATTATGACACCCCAGCAACTCCGTGACGAAGCCTACCGTATCTATGATGAAGATATGGAACGGGCCGTTTCCCTTTTCAAAGAGGCAGCCGATTCAAAGGATATCCCCGCAGCGTTGGCCCTGGCCTCCTATTATTATGACGAAGAATTTGACAGAGACTCCGCCATGGAGTGGATTGAAAAGGCCATGGAGTGGGATGAGGAGCTGGGAAGTCCGGAAGAGATGTCGGAATACATGGCATTCGGCCATTATCTGAAGGGAATGATCTACTACCAGATGGAACTGAACTACGTGGAAGCATGGATGGAATTCACAGAGGCTGCAGACGCGGGTTATGCCGAGGCTTTCTCCCAAATGGGGACCATGCTCTATGAAGGAGACTGGACGCCGGACGGAAACCCGGATGTGAACGGTGCCCTGGCGCTCTGGAAAACGGGGATGGAACAGGGGGACAAGGACTGCCGGGAACTCTTTGAGGAGCATCAGGCCGAGCGTGTCAAAGACCCCAAGACCATCAAGTTCCCCAATGGAGATGTGTATAAGGGAGATGTCAATGCCGATGGCCTCCCCCACGGCGGCGGCCACATGGACTACAACATAAACGGTTATTATGCCCATTACGACGGCACGTGGGAAAATGGCAAGCGCAGCGGATACGGGCATTATCACAGCAGCAGTAAAGGCGGCCGCAGATATGTCCAGGACTACAAAGGAGAGTGGCTGAATGACCTGCAGCACGGAGAGGGCACAATGATGGACAGCAGCGAGGTTGGCCTCCACTGCTCCACCGTAAGTGAAACCTACACGGGCAGCTTCAAGGAAGGCAAGCGCCACGGGCACGGCACCCTTGTGAAAGACAACTTTGACGGCAACTTCACCGACGGAGAGGACCGCATAGAGGGTGAGTGGGAAGAAGGTAAACTGGTGGGCTCGGCCATCCGTGACTATGCCAACGGAGACCACTTTGAAGGCCCCCTGACCGGGCACGGCGTCTATACCTTCGCATGCGGGCTCAGCATAGAAGGAGAGTGGAAAGACGGGCGTCTTATCCCGGAATCCGTCCAGGCCGATCCCTCCCAAAAGACTCCTCTTCTCATAGTGACGGAGCATCACTCCGGCTTTGACTACAACAACACCGGCACCTTCCTCTTCCCCGCCGCCAAGGGACTGGTGCGCTATGATAGCGCCATGGCAATAAGCCGGGATTCGGGCTTCAACACCAATCAGGGCATTGAGCTCACAGATGTCACGGAGGACAGCGTCAGCTTTGAAGTGCGGGGCGCCTTTATGGCCGATGGCAAACCCATTACTGATACCCTCCGCCGTGGAGAATCCAGGCGCCATGAAAGTTCCCATAATGCAACCGCTACCATTTACGACGAAAACTACCACTACACAATTGAACATTATCTGGAAGTAAGGGTCCTGTAAGTTCCTGAACTATATGAAAAACAAGAACCGCTCCCTTGTGGAAGCACTCATATTCCTTGCCGTTTTTGCCGCTGTCTTTGTGCCGCTGGGGCACGTCATGGGAAGCGGGAATCTCCTGAACACCATAATGAACACCGCCCATTCCCTGCTGCTTAACACGGTGTTCTACCTCATGGGCATCACGGTCCTTACCGGAGCCCTTTCCAAACTTCTCACGGAGTTTGGCGTGGTGAAGATGCTGGAAAAGGGCCTGAGGGTACTCATGAAGCCCCTTTTCAACCTTCCGGGAGCAGCGGCCCTGGGGGCTCTCATGACGTTCCTCTCAGACAACCCAGCCATCATTGCCTTTGCCAAGGACCGCTCATTCGCATCCTTATTCAAGAAGTACCAGCTGGTGTCCCTCACAAACTTCGGGACGGCATTCGGAATGGGATTCGTGGTGCTTATCACCATGATTTCCTTGGGTTACGGAAGCGGGGCGCTGGTTGGTTTTGTGGGGGCGTTCTGCGGGTCAATCATCTCTACCAGGCTAATGCAGCGGAGCTGCCTCAAGGCCTGGCCTGAGATGGATTCCCCGGCCGTGGAAGATGCCCCTGAGGGCATTGAGGACAAGGCCGATGATGTTGCCGCCCCCAAGGACAGCATCTTCATGCGCTTCCTCAACGCCATCCTAGACGGCGGAAAGAACGGCGTGGAGCTTGGCCTTGCCATCATCCCCGGCGTCCTTATCATCACCACCATGGTGATCCTCATCACCTTCGGCCCCGGAGACGGCGGTGTCTACAATGGCACTTCCGGCCAGGGCGTACCCATCCTTCCCTGGCTTGCCCAGAAGATCCACTGGGTATTCGAGTGGCTCTTTGGATTTACCGATATGCGCCTCATAGCCTTCCCCATGACCGCCCTTGGCGCCGTGGGTGCGGCCCTCGGCCTTCTTCCAACCTTCAATGCGGCCGGCATCCTGGACGGAAACGCCATTGCCGTGTTCACGGCCATCGGCATGTGCTGGAGCGGCTTCCTCTCCACCCACACCGCAATGCTGGACACCCTTGGCTACCGCAAAGCCATCTCCAAGGCCATCGGCGCCCACACCGTCGCAGGTCTCTGCGCCGGCATCATCGCCCATTTCCTGTACCTGCTTCTCACCGTTATCGGCATAGTATAGCCGCTGGAGCGTTGCAGGTGGCTGCACAAAACGTCCCAGGTCTGCAAAAAACGCCGGACCTGCGACACTTTTTGTCCCCAATGGCCGATTTGCGTCGCAGGTGGAGCCCAAAACGCAGACCTGCGACGGAAAACCCCATCACCTGCGACGGAAACCCCCATCACCTGCGACGATTTGTAGCGGTGGAGGGTAATATGCCGATAATCAGGCGTTTACGGGATTATTTGGGATTACTGGTAATCCCAAATACCTACGTAAATAACTGGTAATCAAAGAACTAACTTCCACCACCAACTTTGCAGGAAAATGAGTATCTTTGTGGAGAGATAAAACTGAACTTATGAAGTTTCCTAAACTGCCACTGATAGTAAAGATCCTTATTGCCATAGCGTTTGGCGTCGGGTTCGGGCTCATAGCCCCCGGCTGGGCCGTGAGGGCAATGAACACCTTCGACGGCATCTTCGACCAGCTTCTTCGCTTCTTCATACCGCTGATTATTATCGGCCTTGTTACGCCGGCAATTGCGGAAGTGGGGGCAAAGGCGGGAAAGATGCTTGTAATCACGGTGGTGCTGGCATATACCTTCACCGTGCTCTCCGGCCTTTTTGCCTACGGGTTCTCCAGCGCCTGGTTCCCGTCGCTTCTGGACCGGGACAGCCTGGATGTGATTGATGCCGGAGAGGTGAAGTTCCCCGCGTATTTTACCCTCACAATACCCCCTCTGGCCGATATCATGACCTGCCTGGTGCTGTCATTTATGCTGGGAATTGGCATTGCTTCATCCAGGGCCCAGGCCCTCAGAAAGGGATTTGAAGAACTAAAGGCGATTATTGTTAGGAGTATCGAGAAGGTGATTATCCCGGTGCTGCCCATCTATATCTTTGGCATTTTCCTGGATATGACTGCGGCCGGGCAGGTGGCTCCGGTGCTCAAGTCGTTCCTTGTGATGGTTGGCGTCATCTTCGGGATGACCCTTCTTCTTCTGGTGCTTCAGTACTGCATTGCTGGCATCGTGGCCGGGAAGAACCCCTTCAAGGCGCTGGCCGGAATGCTTCCGGCGTATATGACCGCGCTGGGCACGGCTTCATCGGCCGCAACCATTCCAGTTACGCTGGAGTGCGCAAAGAAAAACGGCGTGAAGGAGGAGGTGGCGGGCTTTGTGGTGCCTCTCTGCGCCACCATCCACCTTTCCGGAAGTACCCTCAAGATTACCTCCTGCGCCATTGCCCTTATGATTATGCTGGGCCTGCCCTTCGACTTCGGAACTATGCTTGGCTTCATTATGATGCTGGGAATCACTATGGTGGCCGCTCCCGGCGTTCCCGGCGGGGCCATAATGGCGGCGCTGGGCGTGCTTGGAAGCATCCTTGGCTTTGACGCCCAGGCCCAGGCAATGATGATAACCCTCTACATTGCCATGGATTCCTTCGGTACCGCCTGCAACGTCACCGGTGACGGCGCCATCGCGCTTATCATGAACCGCATCATCAAATAACAAGTTATAACAGATTCAGCCACTTTCTCTTTCAGATTCAAGGAAAAATGGCTATATTTGTTACATTATGAACAAGAACGTAACCGCATACCTTTGCGCAATGCTCACGGTGGTCCTGTGGGCGATGTCATATATCTGGGCCGACCGCCTTCTGGCTCTGCAGATTCCCGTGGAGTTCTTTGTGCCCATAAGGATGCTGATGGCAGGGGTGCTTCTGTGGATAATCAACCTTGTGACAAGGCAGAAAATGCTCATCAAGCGGAAGGACATCATAAAGTACCTGCTCCTCTCGCTGTGCATGCCGTTCATTTATTTTCTGGCAGAGACCTACGGCCTTAAATTCACGGAGTCTCCCACAATCACATCCCTCATCATAGCCACCAACCCTATCTTTTCAATGATTGTGGGAATGCTCATCTTCAAGGAAAGTTTCTCCAGACTGAACATCCTTGGAGTGTTCATAGCCATAGCCGGCCTTTGGATAGTAACCTACACAACAACCCAGACTGGGCCTATGTTCTGGCTGGGAATAGGCATCCTGTTCATCGCGGTGATATCTGAGGTAAGCCAGATTGCCTTCACAAAGGCTCTCAGCGACGAATATTCGCCATCGGTGATAGTCATGTACCAATTCCTCTTTGGCAGCATCTTCTTCATCCCGATGTTTTTCACCAAGGGTATAAGCGGTTTTGAGCCTGGCCTCTACCTCAGCTGGCCGGTGATTTATCCCATCCTTGCGCTTGCCCTCCTTTGCAGCGCAACAGCCTACACCAGTTGGGCCTATGCAATTGGGAAACTTGGCGTTGCGCGCACCAGCGTGTTCCTTGCCGTGGTGCCCCTTGTAACCGCCGTACTGGCCTTCATCCTTGGCGAGGAAACCCTCCGCGGGCTGCAGTGGGTGGGCCTGACTATCGGCCTTGTGGGCATCTATCTTACACAACTTCAACTGAAGAAACAATGAAACTTCACGTACAAAATGAGACATCCCGCCTGAGGGAAGTAGTTCTTGGGCTGCCTTATTCCAACGGCGGAACCCCCACCCTGGACCAGACCTTCGACAGCAAGTCCTACGAGAGCGTCCTCCACGGAGTGTATCCGGAAGAGAAGGATATAATTGACGAGATGAACGCCTTTGAGCGCATCCTCAAAAAATACGACGTAACGGTGTACAGACCTGACCTTGTGCCGGACTGCAACCAGGTGTTCGCCCGTGACGTGGGGTTTGTGATTGACGACAAAATAATTGTCTCAAACATCATCCCGGACCGCCAGGAGGAGATTGACGCCTACGGCAGCATCTACAGGCAAATCCATTATAAGGACATCTACAACCTTCCTGAAACCGTTCACGTGGAAGGCGGAGACGTAGTGCTGTACAATGACATAATCTTCCTTGGCCAGTACGCCTTCGAGGACTACCCTCAGGTGAAAACGGCCCGCACAAACCGCCTGGCGCTGGATTACCTCAAAATGATCTTCCCCGGGAAACGCATTATAGCGCTCAACCTCAGAAAGAGCGACACAGACCCCTACGAGGGCATCCTTCACCTTGACTGTACCTTTATGCCGGTTGGGAAAGACAAGTGCATCATCTACAAGAGAGGCTTCCTCAACCCCAGGGACGCGGACCATCTTGTGGATATGTTCGGCCCGGAAAACACCTTTGAACTCACCACGGAGGAAATGTACTGGATGAACTCCAACATCTTCTCCATTTCCCCGGAGGTGGTGGTTGTGGAGGAACATTTCCTTCGCCTCAAAAAGCACCTTGAAGAGAAGTGGGGAATGACAGTTGAAACTGTCCCTTACCGTGAAATATCCAAGATGGGCGGCCTTCTACGCTGCTCTACCCTTCCTCTAAGAAGAGACTAAACTATGGCAAAACTTGCAATGATAGCCTTTGGCGGCAACGCGCTCCTAAGGGCCGGCCAGAAGGGCACCTTTGAGGAGCAGACAGAGAACGTGACCCGCACCTGCGCGCAACTGGGGCACCTCATAGAGCGCGGCTACAACATAGTTATCGGCCACGGAAACGGCCCGCAGGTTGGAAATGAACTCCTGAGGCAGGAGGCCGGAAGCAAGGAGTTCGGCCTTCCCGCCATGCCCATGGACTTCTGTGGCGCGGAAACCCAGGGCTCAATAGCCTACCTCATCGAGACCGGGATGGACAAGGTTGCCGCCGGCCGCAAGGTTATCTCAATCGTCACGCGTGTTGAGGTTAAGGCCGATGACCCCGCCTTCCTCAGGCCCACCAAGTTCGTGGGCCCCTATTACAAGGAGTGCCCGCTTGATGGCGCAACGTACAAGGAAGACCCCCGCGGCCTTGGCTGGAGAAAGGTTGTGCCTTCCCCAAGGCCCATCGGCATAAATAACATCGACGTTGTGGAAAGACTTGCCCGCGAAGGCGCAATTATTGTTACCGTGGGCGGCGGCGGAATCCCCGTCGTACGCACCCCTGAAGGCCTTAAAGGCATTGAAGCGGTGATTGACAAGGACCTTGCCAGCGCCCTTGCCGCCGTCACTATGAAGGCCGATGAATTCTACATCCTCACGGACGTTCCCAAGGTGTATATCAACTTCCGGAAGCCCGGCGAGGAAGCCCTTGACACCATCACGGTTGCCCGCGCAAAGGAACTTCTTGAGGATGGCCAGTTTGCAGAAGGCTCCATGGCGCCAAAGGTGAGAGCCGCCATTATGTTTGTGGAAAACGGCGGAAAACAGTGTATAATAACGGAGGCCGGGGAACTTGAGAACCCCGCCTGCGGAACCAGAATAATTCCTTAATAAAACTATGGCATACAATCTCAGAAACCGCAGTTTCCTTAAACTGCTGGACTTCAGCCCCAAGGAAATCCAGTATCTCCTGGACCTTGCCGCTCAGCTCAAAAAAGCAAAATACGCAGGCTGCGAACAGCCGCGCCTGAAGGGCAAGAACATAGCCCTTATCTTTGAAAAGACTTCCACCCGTACCCGCTGCGCGTTTGAAACCGCCGCCTATGACCAGGGCGCCCACGTGACGTACCTTGGCCCTACCGGCAGCCAGATCGGCATAAAGGAGTCCATGAAGGACACCGCGCGCGTGCTTGGACGTATGTACGACGGAATTGAGTACCGCGGTTTTGCCCAGAAAACGGTTGAAGAACTTGCGCAGTATGCTGGCGTCCCCGTATGGAACGGCCTTACCAATGAGTTCCATCCAACCCAGATCCTGGCCGATTTCCTCACTATGCGTGAGCACGTGGACAAGCCCCTCAGCCAGGTTTCCTACGCCTACCTTGGAGACGCCCGCTTCAATATGGGAAACAGCCTCCTTGTTGGCGGCGCAAAGATGGGAATGGACGTAAGGATTGTAGCCCCTAAGGCCCTCCAGCCCGCTCCGGAACTTGTAGAGAAGTGCCGTGAGATTGCAAAGGAAACAGGAGCCCGCATCACCATCACCGATGACCCCAAGGCCGGCGTTAAGGGCTGTGACTTCCTCTACACCGACGTATGGGTATCTATGGGAGAACCGGATTCAGTGTGGAAAGAACGCATTGAACTCTTAAGGCCCTTCCAGGTTAATTCCGAACTTATGGCCGCTACGGGTAACCCTAAGTGCAAGTTCATGCACTGCCTCCCCGCCTACCACAACCGTGAGACCAAGGTTGGAGAGGATGTGTTCCAGAAGTTCGGCCTAAATGGCGTAGAAGTAACTGAGGACGTGTTTGAAAGCCCCGCCAGCATAGTCTTCGACGAGGCCGAAAACCGCATGCACACCATTAAAGCGGTTATGGTTGCGACGCTTGGTGCGTAAAAGATTTAACTGCGGGTGATGTGACTTTTTTTGGCACATCACCGGCAAAACACGCCAATTTTGCGGGTGATGAGACTTTTTTGGTCACATCACCCGCAGTTGTACCGAAACGGGCTATTGTTGTTGTAATGAGTTGAAAATTATACAGTTTTTTAAGTTTCATCGATATATTGGTGTAAAAAACGTATCTTTGTAGTTGCATTTTTATTAAATCGTATGACACCCTCTGATATCCTTGCTTCCCAAGAACTACTCCTTGCCATGCTGGCGGCAGGCATCGTTGCCGCGCTGCTGATGAAGCTGAAATGGGGATTTACCCGTGTCATTGGGCTTGTACTGTATGGCGTGATGGCGGTCTATTGGGGATGGTACGTGTTTTCTTCCGGGTATTGGGAGGGAGCCCTGTGCCTGGACAACCCGCTCAAATGGGCCCTCGCCATCCTGTTTCCCGTTGTTACTTTGATCTGCCGTCCTGCAGGAAAGGGAGGCAAGCTTCGCCTGACACAGTTCAGTGTGCTGGTAATAGTGATGGGCCTTGCGTACCTTGCCTCTGTCCTGATGGTTAATTATTGGCAACTGAACCTGTGGGCCGGTGTTGTCTTTTTCGGCCTGCCCCTGTTGTATGTCCTGCTGCTCCTTCTGGTGGCCCGTGTGCCGGTTTCCAACCTGCTGATGGGCCTTCCGGCGGCCATGGTTGCCTTGCTCGTTTGCATTGGGGCGCTTCGGCAGTCCACAGCGGCGGGCATTGTGTTCACCATCATCGTTTACATCGTCCTGGGAGTAGTTTTCATTATGACGGTAGCCAATATCGGCGGGCTGTTTGGCCTGGACAAGAGCCTGATTATCACCACTCATTCCGGTCCCTCTGCCACCAAACTCAATTATAATCCCCTGGATGATATCAAGGAACGTAACTGGAAGAAGCAGCATGGAGGGTAGTTTCATTGCCCCCGTGGACGCAACTCGCTTGTAATCAACTAATTAACGGTTTATCCCCTGACTTTATTGCCAGGGGACAATTGTTTAATATACTAATAGTCAACAACTTACGTCCACAACGGTAGACTGGAATGGAATTAAAGTCCCTAATAACACTGTCATTGGCGTTTCATTTGAGGTAGAAAACGCCACTTTCGGAGGATTATCCTACGAGGACCGTTGCGACGTTAACCCGGAACTGAAAACTGAGTTTCATGATGCAGTGGCGAGATGTGTAAACTAGGCGAATGACGTAAGCGATGACTACGGGCATCGGATATATTTTAGCACAAAAACGGAAGGGAAAGAGTATCAAATTGTTTTCAATGTCAGGTCCGTTAGCACCAGTGGCCATGTATATGCTGATGCTAAGCTTATCACCCCTTCAGGAGTTGCTACATTTACCAATCTGAGTGGGAACGGTGGTATGTATGGCTCATTTATGAACCTGATGGGAGATGGATTTCAAAGCCTTGGCAAGGACATCGCAAAGCGAATTCTCAAGGCAAAGAATAAAGGTAAGATTTAAGGCCGGTGCTCATCTTTCAATCTTTACGAGTTCCAGTGTGAAGAGGAGGGTGCTGTGAGCGGGAATGTCCCCTACCCTGGATCCCCCATAGCCCCACTTGGCGGGTATATAGACCTCCCATATGTCGCCCTCGTGCATCCTCGTGAGGACTATCTGCCAGCCTATGATGAGGTCCCTCACGACAAAGAGCGCGGGCAGGGACTCCCCTTCTGTGGTGTCGAAGACGGTCCCGTCAATGAGGCGGCCGGTATAATGGACGTACACTATACCGTTGGGCTTAGGACACCTGGTCCCGTGGCCCTCTTCCAGGACGCGGTACATCACGCCGTTATCCAGCACTTTTATCCCCTCCTCCTGGGCTTTCACCTGGAGGAACGCCTCATTGGCCTCCTTGTAGGGATTAGGTTTCTTTTTCTTTCTGAAAGGCATCCTGACAGTTATTGAAGGTTTACTTTCTCAAACTTGTATCCCAGGCGGCAGAGCTCTATGGCGGCCCCTATCTTGAACAACTCCTCCACGCTCACAAGAAACATCCTGTAGGCCTCTCCAGTGCCGGGCTCCGGGCTTTCCCTCATGAGGAAATGATAGGCCGCCGCGGCGGTTGACTGCATGGCAGGGACGCTGTGCCTGCGGTCCCTGAGGATCTCATCCGTTATATGGTCGTCCATATCATCGAAGCCCCTCTCCCCCAGGAAGAATGCGTAAGGGACCTGAGAGTACTTGGCCCAGTCCTTGTCCCAGAGGAAGGCAATGGCCATCCCAAGGTAGCCAGCGCATCCGAGGCAGAACTCCGGATAATGGTTGAACTCCCGGACGGCATCCCCGTAGAACGATGGGGCCAGCCGTACCCAGGCCTCATCTATGTCGGGAGTGCTCAGGAGGGTCCCCTTCAGGAGGCCGTTCCCCGTGCAGACCTCCACGAGATGCTGCGTGAGGTCCTCGCGGTATTTATCTATCGTGGTCTTATCACTCATACATTAATGCTGGATTTTAACAATCGTAGCATACAAAGATAGCGAGAAAATGAGTATCTTAGCGCTATGAAATCAAATACATTACTCTGGACACTGGCGGGGATAGTCGCAGCGTTGTTTCTTTTCATTGTCGGCATAAAGGTGTTTGACGGAAGATCTGTCATGGCTGTTATCGTTCGACAGGCGCTGGGATTCCGGGCTCTGAACCTGAGCAAATACGACTTTGACAAGGCTGACATGACGGACAAGAGCACCATCGATATGCCCGATGTCAAGTTCCCCAGGCCGCTGCGTGAATACCGCGTCGGCGGGATGCAGGTCTTCGAGGCTGATGCGGAGGACGACACAAAGCCCGTCCTTCTTTATATCCACGGTGGGGCTTACTGTCATAACTTCACGAAACATCACTGGAAGGTAATGGCCGAATGGGCCCGGGAATCCGGCTGTGGCATCGTCGCGCCCAACTATCCGCTGTTGCCACTTCATACCGCCACCGAGGCTCATCCCCCGATGATGCAGCTGTATGAGTCCCTTCTTGAGCGTTTTGATGCGGGGCGCATCGTGATTTCAGGAGACTCGGCCGGTGGTGGCTTCAGCCTGGCTCTTGCGCAGGAGGTCAGGGATGCCGGGCTTCCTGTACCCGCGCATCTTATTCTCATAGCCCCGTGGGTTGATATGATGGGCGGAGATGCTTCCATCCAGAAGCATGACAACTGGCTGATGGTGGACACCCTTCCCCTCTTCGGCCGCGACTGGGCCGGAGACCTTGATATTCAGGACTATAGGGTATCGCCACTTTATGGTGACATGAGAGGCTTGCCACCTACAGACCTTTATGCCGGAACATGGGATGTCCTCTATACGGATGTGGTCAGGACCTTTGAGAGGATGAAGGCGGCAGGCGTAATTGTGAACCTGCACGTGGGTGAAAAGATGCCGCATGTTTACCCGATACTACCGTGTCCTGAAGGTCGAAAGGCAAGGGCGGAAATATCAGGTATGCTGATGAATCCAAGTTTGTAAACCCCGTTATTCTCCTAGAAGATACGTTATTGGAATTTCGAGGCGGGAAGCCCAGCAGGTCTCATTATGGTCGTGTCCCTCGAAGGCGAGGCTCCTGTAGTGGTCCTCGTTCCATCCTCTTGAGAGGAAGAGTGAATCCATCCTTTCCTGATACGGCCCGTAGGCAGCATCGTAGCCCGCTTTCCCGTAGTCCATATAGAGACGTGTGGTCTCCCTGTCCGGCATCATGTCTGAGACATACCTGAGGAAGGCATCCGCGGCCGCATCGCTGTCCCTGGTGAAGTCATCGAGATAGGCGATGGAGATATGTGAGGACAGGCAGGCGGCTCCCCCGAACACCTCAGGGTACTCGCAGAGGGCATACAGGGAGATGAGCCCTCCCATGCTGGATCCGGCGATGAAGGTGTGCTCCCTGTCCGTGAGCGGCCGGTAGAGGGAGTCGATGAGAGGCTTCACCTCCTCGGTGACGAACTTCAGGTAGCTGTCCCCGAGGGCGTAGGCGGGGTCCTCAATGTCATCCGCGTCCATATAGGACTGGATCATCCCCGGGAGGAGTTCACGGAGCCTCTCCGGAGTGTTGTCTATGCCGACAACGATTGTACGCTTGACGGAACCCTCCGCCATCAGTCTTCCCAGCACCTCGTCCACCTTCCATTCCTGGCGGTTCCAGGTGGTGGTGGAATCGAAGAGCATCTGGCCGTCGTGCATATAGAGGATCTGCCCGAGGGGCTCACCCCAGACGGCAGCGAAGTACTGCTCCACTACCCTGCCGAAGAAGTACAGGGTGAGCATATTGAAGAAGAGGTGTCCCCATCCGCCGTGGACGAACCCGTAGGTCACAAGCTGCCACCACTTCCTGCGGTGCCACACATCGTGGGCGCTGAACTTCAGCTTGTCAAGGTCCAGACCGCCATAGAAGCACAGGATGCTTACGGCGACGGTGAGGATGATAATGATGATGGTTACCATGACTGCAAAGATACGCAATTACCCTGACAGCTGTTCATCTCTTCCAGGCGCCGGTCGAGCATTCTCCATAGCGCATCCTGCTTAAGGAGGCCCCAGGGGGCATCCGTGAAGGAAGGCGGTACGCTGCTGACGATGCGGCCGATGGCGATATCCGGGCGGAGCCTCTCAAGGAAGGCCGCAAGAAGGTCTACGTACTCCTCCGGGCCCAGGCGGAGGAAACTGCCCGGATCCTCCTTGTACTCCTTTTCCATTGCCGTTCCTTTCAGTATCTGGAGTTGGTGAATTTTAAGGTAGGAAAGAGGAAGACCGTTGAGGACTGACGCCTCCTCAAGGATCATCTCCTTCGTTTCTCCGGGGAGGCCGATAATGATATGGCCTCCTACCGGCACCCCCCTTCCGGCGGTTTGAACGATAGCATCCATGGTGCAGGCGAATGTGTGCCCCCGGTTTACCCTTCTGAGGGTTTCATCATAGACTGACTCGATTCCGTATTCCATTTCCACTATCCATCCCTGGCTTTTCAGCCCAGCGATGTAATCGAGTTTAGCCTCATCGACACAGTCTGGACGGGTGCCGATGACTAAGCCTTTTATTGCAGGATGAGAGAGCGCCTCCTCATAGACTGAACGCAGCACCTCCAGCGGTGCATAAGTGCCGGAAAACGCCTGGAAATAAGCCAGATATCCATCGGCCTTCCTGCCCCTTCCGGCGTGAAAGGCTATTCCCGCATCAATCTGTTCGGGGGTGCTCTTCCCGTGGGTATATGCCGGATGGAAGGCCTTGTTGTCGCAGAAAGTGCAGCCGCCCACACCCACCCTGCCGTCCCGGTTGGGGCAGGTGAACCCGCCGTCCAGGACAAGGCGCTGGAGACGGAGGCCGTAGCGCTCCAAATAACTGAAGGGCTTGTACCTCATCTATCTCAGGAAGAAGTAATAAATGGCTATCTGCACGGCAATTATAGCCGGTACGCCCAGGGAGAACTTCCTGTCCCTGATCTTGTGGCGGAAGAGGTACATCGCAAGAAGGGCGCCGATGCTGCCGCCCACGATGGCCAGCCAGATGAGGGTGTCCTCCGGGATGCGCCACCTGTCCTTCCTGGCCTTCCACTTGTCTGCGCCGTAGATGAGGAAGGTCAGGATATTGATGCCGATCAGATAGATTCCAAGGGTGGTCATCCCACTCATACAAATTTGGATTAACTTTCAAATATACGGAAAATCCCCCGGACGTGAGAATCCGTGACCGGATTCGGCTCAATTATTACGGTAATTTTGGAAATACGGCTCAAATTTTTTGCGTTTGAGCCGTATTTATATTATTTTTGAGCCGAAAAGCCTTGTGAATATGACAAGAGAAAACGAAATACTCCAGTTTCTTCACTATCATCCGGCTTCCTCCAGAAGCGAGATAGAGGCGGGTATGGACCTGTCTGTAAGCCCGGCCACACTCAAGCGGATTCTTGCAGCACTTGTGGAAGATGGCTCTGCCATCGTAGCAGGCAGGGGACGCGCTACCCGGTACAGCGTGTCACCTCAGGCTCATGTTACTATGCCGCTTGACTTAGATACCTACTTCCAGAAGGAGACGGACGAACGCATTGTCCAGACCTCATTCAATTTCGACCTCATAAACGATATCCTGCCAAAGGTAGAGATCTTCTCCGCAGAGGAAAAAGATTACCTGAATGCTCTGCAGGCCCAGTTCACGCAGAATTTGCAGGGGATTACCCCGAATGAATACCGCAGGGAGATGGAGCGCTTGGGAATCGACCTGAGCTGGAAATCATCCCAGATTGAGGGGAATACATATTCTCTGCTGGAAACCGAGAGGCTCTTGAAAGAGAAGCAGACGGCCTCCGGAAAGACCAAGGAAGAGGCGGTCATGCTCCTCAATCACAAGGACGCGCTGGATTTTGTCCTCGCTGATCCGGAGTATCTGAGGGAAATCTCCCTCCGGCGAATTGAAGAGCTCCACAGCATCCTCACAAAGGAGCTTGACGTGGACAAGGGGATCCGGAGACGCCGCGTCGGCATTACCGGCACAAACTACTGCCCTCTGGACAACGAATACCAGATACGGGAGGCATTGGAGGACAGCAGCAGGCTTATCAACGGCAAGGAAAACGTGTTTGAGAAGGCACTGCTTGCACTGGTTCTGCTTTCCTATATCCAGCCTTTCTCTGACGGGAACAAACGCACGGCCCGCATTACCGGCAATGCCATCCTGATTGCCAACAAGTATTGTCCCATCTCATTCCGCTCAGTGGATTCAGTGGACTACAAGAAAGCGATGCTTGTCTTCTACGAGCAGAACAACATCTCGGCATTCAAGAAGATTTTCATTGAACAGTTTGCATTTGCCGTGCAGACATACTTCTAGACTTTGTGCTATGTGTCGGGACTTCTCTATAATATCGGTTATAATCGGCTCAGAGCGGTATAGGGCCTCTCTCCCCTCTCGAAATGCCGTGTTATACAACTAAGATTATGATAAGTTGCGTAAATACATTTGTCTTCCCCATTTGCAATTTTACAGTTTGTTAAATCGTAATTTATCGAACTGAACTCCTGTTGGAGGACTAGTTAAATTCGTATTTATAGAAATGATTACACCCCGACAGTCCAGTGATGGACAGCCGGGGTGCTTCTTTTTTAATGATGGATTTAGCGCTTATCCTGTAAGCCGAAGCCGGCCCACTGGTCCTGCAAGTAGTTCTGCTTGATG
>JAFSPR010000053.1 GCA_017451395.1 Bacteroidales bacterium | reverse complement strand
CTCAGAAAATTTTTCGATTAGAACTTCGGTAACTTTGCGGTAGGCATCAAGACGCCATCCGCAAGCCATGAACAAAGGAAAAACAATCTTCGCTCAGATCATGTCTCTCTTCAACGAATACGAGTTCAAGAAGTGTGTCGAACGCTACAAGGGCGACAGGCACGCCATCAAGTTCAATTGCCGTGACCAGTTCATGGTGATGAGCTTTGCTCAGTTCACCGAAAGGGCTGGTCTGAGAGATATTGAGACTACACTTAACCTCTGCGGAGACCTCTACAGATCCGGTATCAAGGTGATGCCCCGATCCACGCTTGCGGAGGCCAACGAGAAGGAGGATTGGCGTATCTATCAAGACTTTGCGATGACTCTGGTGAAGGAGGCAACGGCGCTTTACAAGGATGAAAAGCTGCGGGTTGGTCTTGAAGAGATGATATATGCGTTTGACAGCAGTACCATCGAACTGTGTCTGAAGTTGTGTCCCTGGGCAGAGTTCCACCATGGAAAGGGCGCGTTCAAGATGCATACGCTGATGGATCTTCGCGGATCGATTCCCACGTTTGTCCTGCTCACTCCAGGCAAGGTCAATGATGCCAAGGTTATGGACAAGATACCTGTCGAAGCTGGTGCATTCTACCTGATGGACAAAGGCTATGTCGCTTTCGAGAAGCTTTACAAGCATTTCCAGGTGAAAGGAGCGTACTTTGTCACTCGGGCTAAAGAGAACATGTCTTATGAGGTGATTGAGTCCAGACCGGTCAACAACGGTTCGGGCGTTCTTTCGGACGAGACTATCCGACTCACCGGCTATTACTCGATTAGGAAGTACCCTGACACGCTGAAACTTGTTGTTTATGAGGACTTTGAGAGCGGGAAAGTCTATCGTTTCCTGACCAACAACTTCGCGATTGAAGACCCTCTGACCGTTGCAGAACTGTACCGCGAGCGCTGGCAGATTGAACTGTTCTTCAAATGGATCAAGCAGCATCTGCACATCAAGACCTTCTACGGAACCACCCAAAATGCAGTTTACACGCAGATCTGGATAGCCGTTTGCGACTATCTTTTGCTCATCATTGCGAAGAAGCGATATGGTCTGGTTCCAAGTCTTCATTCTATCTCTAAATCAATCGGACAGGTCCTCTTCAACAGGGCGGATATCCGAGATCTTTATAATCAACCGACTGTTCCCGTAGTTGTTCCGGAGACGGGTTCGGTTGGGCAACTTATGTTATGGTAAAATTTCTCCGGACAGCAGTGATTGTAATTATTCTTTTACACAGCGGACGGAAAGACCCTCGTAACGGGCATCCCCGGTTATACTGATTATCCCATCTGTCTCCATCAAGAGAGATTTGGCACTACTACCGTAAGGCTCACGTGTCCAGCAGTATGCGCGCCAATCAAAATCTGATAAAGTTCCATCAGGAAGCAAAAGCCCATATTTATCAAACTTATCCTTGTATGTCGCATCCAATCCTTCTAAATCGGCCCCAGTTGGTACGCGCCAGCCTTCCGGGCAGGGATCCCACACTGTCTTAGTTCCAAGGGAACCGCCCCATAGATTGTCATCCGGATATCTGGTATCATTAGTTAACCAGTCAGAGGTATTACCTCCTCCGTCGATATACTTGTCCGGGTACTGGATACTATAAGAAAGACCATTATAGCCCTGGTTCTCAACACAGGGGAAGCCTGCCCGCAGCGGATCCTTCCTCCCCCACTGAAAGTAAAGTTGGCCGCCTAGGGGCTCCTGGAGTTTGGCTCCGGAGGGAAGGTCTATGCTGGCCGGATCCGAGGCGGTAACCCACACCAGGAAGGACCATAGGATAGTGTCTCCCTTCTTGATGGCCACCAGGCTACTGCCTTCAGTATCGGCGGCGGTAAGCGTGAGGGTGGTTCCGGAGAGGGAAGCAGAAGAATTGCCCCAAAGCACCTCTGTTCCATTCGGGAGAGCAGCATCGGCCGTTGTTTCCATGCCGCATCGCTGCCACCCGGCAGTGGTGAGAGAGGGCGTCACGTCGATGGTGGTGCCGGCCCCCTTCCGGAGGCAGATGGTATTGGCCGGGCCGTAGTGAACCGTACCCGCCAATCCGATATCGGCCCAATTACCTATTGTTAAACTCTCTTTGTTCTTGATTTTGGTCCTCGAGAAGGTAGTGGAAGTCCCGGTTGTGGAATACCCCACCTGGGTACCGTTATCGGCAGTGATGGTGATTCCCTTGGAGAAAACGGTAGGAAGGCAGAGGATGAAATACCACTTGTCCTTTTCAAAAGTACCGCCTCCGGGAGCATTGAGGACAATGGTCTCCGAAGTTCCGCCGCTGATAGAAGGAGCATCGCCGGAAAAATCGAAGGTGAAATCTCCCGCTATCTTTTCTCCGGCATTCCCCCTGAGACTGACACGTTTGATTCCGGTTTCTGTAAACATAATGCGGATGCCGGAATAGAGGTGCTTGCAGGTAGTGCTGCTGGTAGTTTGGCTGACACCGTAAAGAAGCGCGGCGGAAGGGTCGTAACTATCAGCCCTTGCCGTCTGCGTGGCGGGAAGTGTGGCCGATATAACGCTGCCGCTCTTGCGGGTGCTGGCGCCCTTCGGATACACAAGCACCCAGGATGTGCCCATATCGGCCGGAGCAAGTCCCTCAAATGAAGATTGACTGGATGTATTTTCGAGCGTGCTGGTAAACTCATACGCGGTCTCCCCCACCCACACATCAACCTCATCAGCCACGGACCACAAAACGTCCGTGTATTCTGCTGCAAGTTGCGTCTTGGTAGTTTCCCCGATCCCGGCCGATATTGTGTGCAGCACCAGGCCGCCGCTTTCACGCGGCTCCCTGGAACAGGACAACAGCGCAATTGCCAAAAATGCAGCCAGTTTACAAACCCTCATAGCCAAGAGATTCAATATCAATAGCCGCAGGTGCCACTTCCCCACCAATCTCCGAAGCCAGAATCACCAGTGAAGGCGACGACTGGGCAATTGATTCACGGGGTTCCAACCACAATTCCCGGCAAGAAGGAATAGCGTATGTGACTTTCTTCAATTGATTCATAATAACTTACAAAGTTATATAAAATAATTAATAATTTAAAGCCACCCGCTTTTCAAGTCATTTTTACTCCCCCGCAACGTCAAACCAGACGGTTTCCGAGGTGCCGTCGTAGTAGCGCATCACGGCCTTGTATGTGTGCAGTCCTGAACTGAGGGAAGAAACTGCAGGAGGCGTGTCCACGGCGGCCCCGTCAAGGTACCAGATGGTTTCCTTAAGGGTTTTTCCGGCCGACGGGAAGGCTACGGGAACGCCGCTTTCCAGCCCCACAAAGGCTACGTCGTGGCTGGCAACGGTCTCCACGGGCGCGGGGAACTCTATATCGGCATAAATCATAAAGTCGTACTGGGCCCAGGGAGTCTTCCAGGCACTTGGACTGCCGGTATTGAAGTCCTTCCTGGCGAAGTTGCCGCCGGGGGACGTGCCGCCGTTAGCCCTCATATAGAAAGGATATTCTCCGGAAATTACATCCGTAAGGCCGTATCCTATGTACACGTCCTTCCCTTCCGGGATTACAATGTCATAGGAAGATATGTCATAACTTTCTATGGAGTTGAACTTTGTGATCTCAACCTTTGCATTCAGCACCTTCTCCGCACCGAAGTACACAAGGAGATAAGCCTCCGAGAAAGTGCATTCAGATACCGCCATCTCAATGGAATTGATCTTGGCGCCCGCGTAACCGCCCTGGGCGATTTCATCGGCGGTGAAACGCATTGCGACGGCAAAACTCCCGGCTCCAAGCCCGCCGCGGGTAAGGGATCCGGAGGGATTGACCTTATAGAGGTCGGCGTGGGCACCTTCGCCCTCTGCGAACATCGTGACGTTATGGCACTGGAAAGGCTCCGTGAAACTGACGTTCTCCGTAACCGTGATGTAGCCATCCTTCCTGAAGGAAATGACATAATCCTTTTCGGTGAGAGACGACACGTCAAAACTGTATTCTCCGTTATAGTCCGTAGATGTTACAAGATCAGTGGGAAGAAGCGAAGGCGCTCCGGCAAAGGGATAGGCCGATTTTGAAAGGACCACCTGAACCCCCTCCAGGGGCAGCCCTGAGGTATCCGTCACCAGCCCGCCGAAGAACTTGCTGCCGGAAAATACTGCCTGGAAAACCATATTTCCGTTGGAGAAGGCGGCCTCACGGATCTCCAGTCCTATGGGATCTGAAGCCCAGTTGTTTATGGAAAGGCTGTTCCCCGCATACATACCGCCAAGGCACATATTCCGCCACTGACTCACTTCCGGAAGCCCTCCGGTATCTGTCATAACATAATAGCAGGGATGCCCGAAGAAGGCATTTATCCTGTTGGTGGACTCCCACAGGTAGGCCGCTGTATTGCCACCCACAGTGTTCTGGGACTTGTCCACGTGGTATACAAGAAGGCCATTATCCGGCAGGGCGGAGTCCCATCCTTCGCTGCTTCTCGCTTCAAGGACAAAATACTCCCCTTCATTCTCCGTAAGTACCTTATATGCGGCATTTTCCTGAACCGGGGCAAGCGTGATGGCTCCGGATTCCGACAGCACCTCCAGATCCGGCATCCAGCCCAGCATATTGCGTTCAGTGGCGCTGAAATACGGCGGGCATTTGCCGCTGTCCAGATAGGAACCGTTGCACATAACGTCAAACCAGTTGGTCGCGCCGTTATCTCCGCCGCTTTTCTCGTAATCCGTGTCGTAGAAATCCGGCAGGCCCAGGGAATGGGCAAACTCGTGTGTGGTGGTGCCGATTCCGCACATATTCTTTCCATCGGCCCCGGAAAGTTCCGACGTGCAGAAATAATTGCCTATATTCACTCCGTCGAAGGAGCCGTTGCCGGTGGACTGATGGGGCCAGATGGATTCCTCCCCCGCTCCTTCGGCCTCGTTGTGGCCGGCGTAATAGAGAAGGATCATATCTATCCTGCCGTCGCTGTCGGTGTCGTAATCGGCAAAATTCACCTGGTCGTCAAGTTGCGCGCAGGCCTCCTTGAGGGCGGCGGCAACGGATGAGGTCTGGTCATAGTAGGCCGATGAATGAGTGAGGTTCACGGGACCGTACACGTCAAACTGCGGGCGGTAAAGCCCTCTGGAATTCTCTATGTAATAGTCCCTCACGGAGCCGTGACCGCCGTTTTCAGAGTACCCGGGCTGGTTCAGGAGGTTGTCAAAACGGGTTCTGGGGTCATCTATAACAAACGTGGAATCCGTGAAGTTCACAAGGATGGCAAGGATTTTCCTGTCGCCGAAATTGGTTTCAGGGGCAGTGTCGTAGGAAGACCACCTTGCCCTGAGGCCTATTGCCCTTCTTCCAAGGGATGTCCTGTGCTGGGAGACGGTTTTTCCGGAAGGACGCCAGAAGCCGTCCTCCCCTTTTTCCACTATGGTGCCGTTTGCGTCAGTCACCCAGTGACAGTATTCGTCTCCGTGGAGAGTGAGCGTGATGGTGGTTCCGTCAGGCTGCCTCACGGTGCGGGAACCGGGGCGCGCGGGGATTGCAAGGGCTATGGCCGATACTGCAAAAAGAAGCGAAATGGATGCGATTATCTTTCTCATAGCCTAGAACCTTATTACATAGAAGACTGTGTCTGAGGAAGATGAGAGGATGAGTTTCTCCTCTCCCGTCTGCCTCACCCTGAACTGAAGCTGATCCGAGGACTGGGTTTCTCCAGCGATGATTGTAGAGAAGGTGGCGGTGAAAACCCCGTCAAGGACTGGCTCCGAAGGGATGGGGCCTATCTCCTTCACAAGGAGCGATGCCGGCTCCACAAAACGGAACCAGGCCTGTCCCGCTGCCTCGTACTTATTCATCTGGGATACTCCGGGGGTATAGGTGTAGAGGGGTTCATCGGCAGCCGTCCATATCCCGAAAGCCTGGGGAAGGCCCTTGGCGTCCTGAAGGATGATGACGCTTGAGACAAGGGTTCCGGCGTTTTTGAAAAGTACGCTTGCATAGCGTTCCTCTGCGATGTTTGCATCCACATTAAGAGTTACTGTCTTTGCCTTGAAAGCCTTTGTTTCAACGTAATGGATCCAGGGGGCATCGGTTTCAACGGTGAAATCCTCAAGGTTTGTCTCAAGGGGAATATCTACGCTTCCGCCCGCTGCCACAACGTGGGCCGATTCCGAGGCGATGCGGATTTCTCCCTTAACGCAGTTGATGGAGGCAAGGGCGGTGTAACCCGCGCCGTCGGAGGCAAGGACTATGATTTCCGTGCTCACGATGGTCTCCGGAGCCGTAACCGTAATTACGCCGGAATAAGCGTCTGAAGGCGTTACGGAGGCAATCCAGCCGCCCTGGCCGAATGCCTTCACAACGTTGGAATCGGAGCCTCCCGTGATGGTGTAAGGGATTTCAATGCTGGAGCCGGGAGTAACAAGGACTATCTCTTCCTTCCCGAAGGATATGGTCAACTGCACAAAGCGGGGCACGTTGATGGTTTCTCCGTTTCTCAGTTTTATGACTACGTACTGGCTGCTGGAAGTGGTGTCAATATCTTCCACGGGGCCCTCGTCCACGGGATCCGCGCTGGAATACTCATAGAGTTTTTTCCAGATGGCGCCGTTGTCATAGGACACCCACCAGAATCCTCCTTCTATTTTGAGGAGCGGGGTATTGCCGTCCTTTCCGTCGGTTCCATTGGTGCCGTCCTGACCATTCTGGCCGTTCTGGCCATCGGCCCCGTCCTTTCCGTCTTCTCCGTCCTTGCCGTCCTTGCCGTCAACTCCGGAGGCCCGCACCTTGTTGCCGTTGCCGTCAAGGAGCCACTCCCCGTCAAGGGTCCAGTACCAGAGGCCGTCCGTGAACTGCTTCACGCCGATGACGGGAGAATGCCCGTCCTGGCCGTTTTCTCCGTCCTTTCCATCCTTGCCGTTCTCACCGTCCTTTCCATCGGCCCCGTCCTTGCCGTCTTTTCCGTCCTTGCCGTTATGGATACTGATGGTATTGCCGTCACTGAAAACCAGTTCCCAGAAGGTTTCCCCGTCCAGGGTGATCTCATTGACGGAAAGGAGTTTATTTCCCTTCTCTATGGCTGTCACGATTTCCTTAAGACCGGAAATGTCCTGATTGATGGCGTCAAGGCGCTTTTCCACTTCCTCCATCCTTTTCTGAAGGTCTGCGATGTCCTTTCTGATGGCGCTGTCGTCATAGGTTGCTGTGCAGGCCGTAACCATCAGCGACACTATAAGGAATGCTTTAGATAATCTTCTCATATTTTTGTTATCCAAGATGTTCTATAAGTATTTTTATACCAATTCCAATGAGGATCACGCCTCCAGGGATTTCCGGTTTCACCTTGCGGGTAACGGCGTCTCCAAAGCGCACTCCAAGGGCATATCCAAGAAGGCTCATCACAAAGGATGCGGCCCCGATAAGTGTCAGCGGAACCCACAGCTGAGACACCTCAGCATATCCCGTGCAAGCGAAACTGATGCCAATGGCGAGGGCGTCAATACTGGTTGCAACGGCAAGGAGAAGCTGTGACTTGAGCCCGTAAGGGTCAATGGTTTTCTCTTCCTCTTTCTTGAAGGCATCGGCAATCATTTCTACGCCGATTATGGCCAGAAGGCCGAACGCTATCCAGTGGTCTACGGCCTCCAGATACGCGGCGAACCGGCTTGTGAGAAGCCAGCCCACAAGCGGCATAAGGGCCTGGAAAAACCCAAAGAGAAAAGCCAGGCGCATCATCAGCCCGGCTTTGTATTTCCCAGTGATGGCCCCGCAAACTACAGACACCGTGAAGCAGTCCATAGCCAGCGCAAGGGCCAGTAGCAGCAGTTCTATCATTTATGCTTCAGGAGCGTTCTTGGTGGGAGAAGGTCCAAGCCTTGACTCCGCCACGTTTATAATGTAGTCTCCGGTTTGCTCGCACTCCCCTATCAGGTCGCTGAAGATATTGCCTTCGTCGTAACTGTAGGCGCCGTGGTCCAGTTTCTCAACGTTCATCTGCTTGAGACGGTTGCGGCAGGCGTTGATGTTCTTCTCCGCTTCCATACAGTATTCAATGCTTATATCTTCCTTGTGGCCGCCAAGGGCAAGGTTCATACGGTTGAGGGCGGTGTCTATCAGGGAGAACATCTCCTGCACGCCGGCTTCCAACTGGTTGTTGAAGGTGATCTTCTGGTCACGCTTGCGCTTTAGGATGCGGGCAAGGTTGAAGTTGCTGTCGCCAAGGGATTCAAGTTCACTGATGGAACGGAGCATCCCGCGGATCTTGGCCTTGGTTTCATCGGAAAGGTGGGCGTCTCCTACCTCTCCGAGGTATTTGCCGATCTCGTTCTCCATCTGGTCACTCATCTCCTCTCCCTTCTTGATGCGTTCGAAGAGGGCATCGAAGGCCTTTTCATCGGCCGTCACATAAAGTTCCTTCACAAGGCCGAACATACGCTGCATCTTCTCTCCAAACACTGCAATCTCCTTCTGGGCCTGGAAAACGGAAAGTTCCGGAGTCTTCATAATACCGCTGCGGATATACTGCAGGCGGAATTCGTCATCTTCGTCAGTTTTCTTGGGCTTGATGATAAGGCACACCAGTTTCTCGATCTGGGGAATGAACCAGATGAGAACCGCCGTATTGATGACGTTGAAGCAGGTGTGGAAGGTTGCAAGGGCAAAGGAAAGTTGGGTGGGACTCTGCTCCGCTGCGCCGGGATCCATTCCAACGATGCCGCAGACCATCCTCACGAACGGGAAGAAGAATATGAGCACCCAGATAACACCGAAGACGTTGAACAGAAGGTGGGCCATAGCGGTGCGCCGCGCCTGCGTATTTGCGCTCATTGCCGCCAGGTTTGCGGTGACTGTGGTGCCGATATTCTCACCCATAACAAGCGCGATACCCTGATAGATTGTGATGGCTCCGGTGGCGCAGAGCACCATTGTGATTGCCATAAGGGCGGCCGAACTCTGTACCATTGCGGTAAGGATGGTTCCTATGAGAAGGAACAGGAGGATGGTGCCGTAATTTGTATGGAAACTTGCGAAGAAGTCCACCACGGCGGGTTTACTTGCAAGGTCCATCTCCACGCCCGTTGCTTTGAGCATACCCAGGGCAAAGAGGAGGAAGGAAAGGCCGAAGAGGAAATCACCCACATACCTGTGCTTTCCAAGTTGGATGAGGATGATACCCACCACAAAGGCCGGCCAAACAACGTTTGTGACGTTGAACGAGAAACCGGCCGACATAATCCAGGCGCTGAGCGTGGTGCCGATATTGGCGCCCATAATTACGGAAATTGCCTGGCTCAGGGTAAGGAGAGCGGCATTCACAAAGGAAACCGTCATAACTGTGGTTGCGGCCGATGACTGTACGGCTACGGTGACAAGGGCGCCGGTAGCCACGCCTGAGAAACGGTTTTTGGTCATGGAACCAAGCAGGTGGCGGAGCTGGGGACCTGCCATTTTCTGGAGGGCCTCACTCATCACCTTCATGCCGTATATGAGAAGGGCGATTGAGCCCAGGAGTTTCAGTACGATAAGCATATGGTTAAGGTTAGGGTTTATCCTTACAAATATACCATTTTTCGGGGAAACATCTTAATTTTTTTGTACCTTAGCACATAAGTTTTTTGCCATGCATCCCAAATTCATACTGGTATCAGAGCCACAGAGCCCTCTCACAGGCTCTTTTGTGTACGGAATGGTGTTCCAGCACAAGGACCTTGTGAAGGGCTATGTGAAGGTGCATGGAGGCGGCTGGTACAATAAGGACGATGCCGCCAAAACCATGACTCTATACGGCAGTTCCGGAGACTACGGAGCCCCCAAGTTTTCCTTCCTTAACAGGATTCCGTCCGAACTCAAGGGGTACAAGTTCTTCTACACCCCCATCTGGGGCCTCCCCGGCAATGAGTTGGATCTCACTGATGTAGAATGGATATAACCACAGTGTCCTCCCTCCCCCGAGGGGAGGGAAACAGGGTGGGGGTAACGTAAGCGCAAGCGCTGCGGTTCTTCGAAAAAAAAAGTCCCGGTCGTCGTCAGACGATCGGGACTTTCGAAGAACCGCAGCTACCTACTCTCCCACCTGGTGGGGCAGTACCATCGGCGATGGTGAGCTTAACTTCTCTGTTCGGAATGGGAAGAGGTGGTTCCTCACCGCTATAACCGCGGCAATATGTTACTTGAGAGAATATTTCGAAGAAACATTCGATAGAAGCTCATTTCATTCAGCGTATTTTTCTCTTAGAGAAAGTCTCTCGGGCTATTAGTACAGGTCTGCTGAGGCCGTCACCGACCT
>JAFSPR010000052.1 GCA_017451395.1 Bacteroidales bacterium | reverse complement strand
TGTAGATGGCCTCCTCCATAGTGAGGTCCTTGCCGGGATGGGCCTCACGGATATCCAGGACCCTGTTTTGAGCAAAAAGTGCGCTGCCCAAAAGGACAGTGCACAGTATAGTTACAAAGCGTTTCATACTAGAGGAAGAAAGGATCGTCTATGTTGATGTCTCCGGGTTCAAGAGTGACTTTGTCCACCACTGACTTCTCATAGCCTCTCCATGGAAGGGCGCCCTTGTACTCCTTGTAATGGACGGTTACCTTGGATCCGGTAAGATTTGTAAGTTGCTCCGCCACTTCCTTGTCCTGGACGGAGAACTTGAAGTTCTTGGACTGGACGGTGCCCTGGGCGTTTTTGCTGCCGTAACCGGTAAGGATTATCTCACCTTCATAGGTTTTCCATAAATAGCCTGTATAAGTGAGGGAATTGAGTTCTCCGGTTTTGGTTCCGTCTGAGAATACCCACCAGAATTTGAAATACAGGAAGCCGGCCAGGGCCGCTACAACAAGGAGTCCCGCCAGACATCCTATGGTTTTGCCAGTGTTTGCCATTTTGTCAAATTTGTTTTCACAAAGATAGCAATTTTTTAGTATCTTCGTAAACGCTAAAACTTACATCTATGTTCGATCTTGCAATTCTTGGCGGCGGTCCTGCCGGATATGTGGCTGCGGAAAAGGCCGCCCGCGGAGGTTTTTCAGTTGTGCTTTTTGAAAAGAGGGAGCTTGGCGGCGTGTGTCTCAATGAGGGCTGCATCCCTACAAAAACCCTCCTCTATAGCGCTAAACTTCTGGATTACGCCCGTCACGGGGACAAATACGGGGTTAATGTGGAGGGAGCCTCGCTGGATTTCCCTGCCGTTATGAAGCGCAAGGAAAAGGTGGTGAAAAAACTTGTAGGCGGTGTGCGCGTGCGTATGAGGGAGGCTTCCGTAGAAGTTGTGAGGGAGAACGCCTTTATTGAAGGCCCGGTTCCCGGAGGCTTTGCAATTACCGCCGGTGAAGGCCGATATGAGGCCGCCCGCATCCTTGTGTGCACGGGCTCGGAGGCCGCAGTGCCGCCCATCCCCGGAGTGGCGGAATCACCCGTCATAGTTACAAACCGTGAACTTCTGGTGCTGACTGAAATCCCTCAGAGGCTGGTTGTTATAGGAGGCGGGGTAATTGGGATGGAGTTTGCCTCCTTCTTCAATTCCGTGGGCTCTCAGGTCACTGTGATTGAGATGCTTCCAAAGATTCTGGGGCCTATGGACAGTGAGATTTCCACAATGCTCCAGGCCCAGTACGCAAAGAAAGGCGTGGAGTTCCATCTGAGTTGCAAAGTTGTTGCCGTGGAGGGGAATGAGGTTGTCTATGAGACTCCGGAAGGGGAAACCTGCCGGGCTAAGGGAGATAAGATCCTCCTCTCCGTCGGCCGCCGCGCAAACATCCGTGGAATAGGCCTTGAAAACATAGGCGTTAAGGTGGATAGGGGTATTGTGGTCAATTCCCGTATGGAAACTTCCGTTCCGGGTGTTTATGCCGCGGGTGATGTTACCGCCTTCTCCATGCTTGCTCATACCGCTTCCCGTGAGGCGGAGGTGGCCGTTTCAAATATGCTTGGAGTGCCCGCAGAAATGAGTTACAAGGCCATTCCGGGCATAGTCTACACCAATCCGGAGGTTGCCGGGGTGGGCATTACGGAGCAGGAAGCCGGCCCTGACGTCAAGGTCCTCAAACTCCCTATGGCTTATTCAGGCCGCTTTGTTGCGGAAAACGAGAGGGGAGAGGGGCTCTGTAAGGTGCTTGTATCGGCCCATAATAAAGTTGTGGGTGTCCATATGCTTGGTAACCCTTGCTCGGAGATTATCCTCTCTGCGGCAATCGCGGTTGAAAAGGGCATGACCGTCCCTGAACTCCTGGAGGTTGTATTCCCGCACCCTACCGTTGGAGAAATATTGAAAGAAACTCTTGGGGCGTGACGCCTTCAAAGAAATCCTGAACGGGCTGGGAGATGACCTCTTCCAGCCTTTTTCCTATGAGGGTGGCGGAAAGTTCTGAGGCCGGGCAGTTGCCTATGAAATCTCCCGTGAATTCCAGTTCCGAGAACACTCCGTGGGTTAGGGTATAATGTGCGGTGACGGTGCCGCAGGGAAGTTTCCGGGTGCACTCGAATTCCGTCTTTGGAGAGCGTCCGTAAATCCACTCCCAGGTGCCGAACTTCTCCTTAGCCCGCTGCGTTATCTGTGCCTTCCGGGTATCTGTGAGGCAGATTTCCGGGGAGCCATCGGCCAGAATATTATGCAAGGCATTGCGGAATTCTTCCAGCGTTTTAAACTGCGGAAGCAGGGGCCTGAGGTTGCGCACGCGGCTTCTTACTGATGCAATTCCGGCGGCGGAAAGTTTGCTCCCTGGAACCGCCAGCGCCTCAGTGAGCGCCTCAAAATCCACGTCCCACATAAGGGTTCCGTGAATCATCATCCGGTCTTTCGAGAGCCTTTTTGCCCAGCCGGAGCATTTGAGCCCGTTCACCATTATGTCATTGCGCCCGGTCCGCTCTGCTGGAAGGCCCAGGCGGCGCAGGGCATCGGCCATCAAATCATAATAGTTTTCCACCTCCCGTGCCGGCCCCGCTATGCTGTAGTTGAGATTTCCAAGGTCGTGGTACACGGCCCCGCCGCCGGTTACACGCCGCGCCAGATTGATGCCATTAGCCTCCAGATATGGGAGATTCACCTCCGCGTAAGCGCTCTGGTTAAGGCCGATTATAACCGCCGGCGCATTCTGCCACAGGCAAAACACGGCGTCCCCGCTGAGCCCCTCCAGCAGGAACTCGTCGTGCGCCATATTCCAGTGCGCGTCAGTGCAGTTATTGATGACGTATCTCATTTGGAAATTACCCCGCTGCCAAGCATTTCCTCTCCGTCATACCATACGGCAAACTGGCCGGGGGAGATGCCCCTCTGGGGGTGGTCGAAGAGAATGTAGAGACCGCTTTCACGCATAATGAGAGTGGCGCTCTGGAGCGGCTGGCGGTAGCGGATACGTACGCGGTAGCGGCGGTTTTCCCCGGGTTTCATCGTGAGGTCCGTTCTTATCCAGTGAATTTCTTCAGGATTGATCTTGAGGCAGAAACGGCTGAGGCCCTTGTGGTTATGGCCTTCGCCAACATACACGCGGTTGGCCTCTGTGTCCGTTGCAATGACAAAGACGGGATCCTTGTGCCCGCCAACGCCAAGGCCTTTCCGCTGGCCGATTGTATAGAACTGAGCCCCCTCGTGACGGCCGACAATTACGCCATAAGGGTTAACCTTGTAGCGGGTTTTCTTAATGTGTTTCTTGCCGCTGCGGTAGGTTTCCGTTTCAAATGTGATATTGTAACTCACAGGAGTTGCGAGCCTGTCCAGATCTTCATCCGTGAGGCCGATTTCACCGTACGGGCTCTCTCCAAGCGGCTCTCCGTCGGAGGTGAGAATCTTCTCCTCCGGAGCATAGTGGACTGTGCGTTCCAGGCTGTTACCGGGCTTCAGAAGGCCCGTGAGGGTGCCCTGCTGCCACTGGTAGAGGGGGTTATCGGCATAATAAGCGTCAAATACCTCCACTATGTCTCCTTCCACTGAAGCCAGTTTCTGCTTCAGGAACGTGGGGAGGTCCACCTTGCCAACGAAGCAGATGCCCTGGGAGTCCTTTTTCTCGGCCGATGGAAGATCCGCCTCCTTGGCTATGCGACGCACCTCCGGCTTTACAAGATTGCCGATAGGGAAGAGCGCCGTTGAGAGCTGCTCCTGCGAAAGCTGGCAGAGGAAGTACGTCTGGTCCTTGTTGGGGTCTGCGCCCTCCAGGATGCGGAAAATGCCTGTACCGGGGATCTCCTCCTTGCGGCAGTAGTGCCCCGTGGCCACATAATGGGCCCCGTATTTCCGGGCAATTTCCCAGAAGGCGTCAAACTTGATTTCTCGGTTGCACAGCACGTCCGGATTTGGGGTGCGGCCCTTTGAGTATTCCTCAAACATATAGTCCACAACCCTCTGGCGGTACTGCTTTGAAAGGTCCACAAAGTAGAACGGAATGCCAATCTTCCGGGCCACCATCTCCGCCACAAAGCGGTCCTCCTCCCACTCGCAGTCTCCGTGGAGGGTGGGGTCTGCGTCGTGCCAGTTCTGCATGAACATTGCAAAAACATCATACCCCTCCTGCTTGAGCAGATAAGCCGCCACAGAAGAGTCCACGCCGCCGGAAAGGCCCACGCATACTTTGATTTTGCCCTTGTCCATAATTCTTTACAAAAATAATGATTTTCCCCGGTCTGTACAACTGCCAGCACGTGATGAGGACCGGAAACCCGCAATTCCGGTCCTGAAGAGATGCTCCAGCACGGGACCAAGCCCTAAAACCCACAATTCCGGTCCTGGAGAGATGCTCCAGCACGTGACCAGGCCCCAAAACCCGCAATTCCGGTCCTGAAGAGATGCTCCAGCACGTGATGAGGACCCAAAACCCGCAATTCCGGTCCTGGAGAGATGCTTCAGCACGGGACAACAATAAAAATCGGCCCCAAAACTGCTTTGGAGCCGTGCCGGGTGTGGAAAGGGTGTTACCTTCGTTCGTTGCCCTCATAGTCGTAGTAGTAATACCGGCCATTACGCTCGGCCCTAATGAGGTTGTTCTGATAAAGGGTGAGATGCTCTCCCCAGATGTTGCCCACAAAATCTCCGTCTTCATCGTAAAGCCTCCAGAAGGAGCCTACTTTGATGCCGTAAAAACCTTCCGACCAGTAGAAGATATCCATTCCGGAAAGGGTGGTGAAGCCGCCGTCTGCGTCACGGACGCTCCAGACTCCGCCGTTCTTGACTTCATACCTGCCATTGGATGTTAAAAACACCCGGTCTCCGCTGACCACGGTATCTCCCCGGCGGTTTACTATCTGGACCCTGTCTCCAAGTAGGCGAACGTGGCAGCCGTTCCAGAGTTCCTGCCATTCGTAGAGGCATTCAAGTTCCTCGGGAACGTTGTAACCGCGGCCGTGATGGTTTGAATGACGGTTCCCGTGGTTTCCCCTGTGATGGCCTCCACGGTGGACATTTTCCGTCCTGTGACGGGAACCCCTGTGAGAATCACGATGACCGTGATGTCCCTGTCCGTATGCGCCGGCCGTTGCCAGCATCATCAGCAATATGATAACAATCTTTTTCATAACGGATCCTCCTTTTTTCCAGCCTCAGCAAGTATCAAGCCAAAAAATGCGTATCTTTGTGTCCTATGCCAAGTTACCTTCAAATAGAGAACATTTCCAAGAGTTACGGCCCCAAGGTCCTTTTCAGGGGCATAGACTTCAATATCAATGAAGGGGACAAGGTGGCCCTCATTGCCCCAAACGGCACGGGAAAGACTTCTCTCCTCAGGATACTTGCAGGGAAAGACTCCTCCGACAGCGGTGGAAAGGTCCTGTTCCTGAAGGACATCCGCATAGCGTTCCTGGAGCAGGATTACGCGTATGACCCGCAGAAATCCATCTTTGACCAGATTATGGGAGACTCCGTGGAGTGGACCCGTGAACTGGACCAGGACCACCTGTGGCAGTACGAACTCAGGGTGAACCGTCTTCTGGACCAGTTTGGCCTTCAGGACAGGAACAAACTGATGAAGGATCTTTCCGGCGGAGAGGTAAAACGCGTGGCGCTCACAAGGATGCTTGCATCCGAGGCCGATTTCTACATAATGGACGAGCCCACCAACCACCTTGACATAGACGCCATAGAGTTCCTGGAGAGCCATCTGAAGCACTCCAGGTGCACTCTTTTCATGGTTACGCATGACCGCTACTTCCTGGACCGTGTATGCAACACCGTGATGGAAATGGACCGCGGCGGCATTTTCATCTATCGCGGCGACTATATGAATTTCCTTGAAAAGAGGCAGGAAAGGATAGACAACTATAACGCGGAGACGGAGAAAGTGCGTAACCTTTTCCGCCGTGAACTGGAGTGGATGCACGCCAGCCCCTGCGCCCGCACCGGAAAGGCCAAATACCGCAAGCAGGCATTCTGGGACATTAAGGAAAGGGCCGAAGACACCTACGTCACAAAGAAGGTGGATATGTCTGAAACCCAAATCAAGGGCACCTACCTTGGCAACAAGGTCATAAACTGCAGGAACCTCAGTTTCTACTGGGACGGGAAATGTTACCTGAAGGACTTCACATATAATTTCCAGAGGTATGAACGCGTTGGGATAGTGGGGCGGAACGCCGCCGGCAAAACCACCTTCCTGAACCTTATCACAGGAGGATGGAAGCCGGAACTCGGCGGCCGGATGGAAGGCGTTGTAGACCTTGGGGAGTCCCTGAGGATTGGCTATTACCACCAGTCCGGGATGGAGTTCAAGCCTGGCCAGACCGTTCTTGAAACAGTTAACGACACCCATCTTCTGGGCCGGTTCCTCTTCACTCACGATATGCTGAATAACCCCGTGGAGAGGCTGTCCGGAGGAGAAAAACGGAGGCTCTACCTTCTTACCATCCTGATGAAGGAGCCAAACTTCCTCATCCTGGACGAGCCCACCAACGACCTCGACATCATGACCCTGGAGATACTTGAAGAGTACCTTCAGGAGTTCAAAGGGTCGCTTATAATAGTCTCCCACGACCGCCATTTCCTGGACCGCCTGGTAGACCACCTCTTCGTTTTCTGCGGAGACGGCGTGGTGAAGGATTTCGTCGGGAATTACACGGAGTACCGCACCTTCATAAAGGACTATGAGGCTGCGCAGAAGGCCGATGATAAACCCGCCGCAGCAAGCGTAAAGGTTAAGACCGCCGCTCCAAAGAAACTCTCCTGGAAGGAGCAGCAGGAACTGAAAGCCCTGGAAGAGCGCCTACCGGCACTTGAGCAGGAAAAGGCTGAACTGGAGGCCAGACTGTCTTCCGGCACTTTATCGGCCCATGAACTGCAGGAGGCATCACTCCGCTACGGCGCCCTCCAGGAGGAACTTGACGCCGCAGAGATGCGCTGGTTGGAACTCTCCGAGTAAATCAGTATCTTTGCGGCTCAAAATATTGTATTATGATGAATCGTGTAGTTATTACAGGTATGGGCATATGGTCCTGCCTTGGTACAACCTTAGAAGAAGTTAAAGAATCACTATATAACGGTAAATCAGGCATAATCCTGGATCCTGTACGTAAGGAAATGGGGTTCCGAAGCGGCCTTACCTCGTTTGTTCCGGCCCCGGATCTTAAGAAGGAACTCCCCCGCGCTCAGCGCGCCTATATGCCGGAACCGGCCCTTTACGCATACTGCGCCACTCGTGACGCCCTCAATATGGCGGGAATTGACCAGGATTACCTGGACGCCAATGAGGTTGGTCTCCTTTACGGAAATGACTCCACCGCAGATGCCGTCTACAAGTCAGTTGCAAAGATTATCGAGAAGCACGACACTATGCTCTGCGGGGCAGGCGCCATCTTCCAGAGTATGAACTCCACCGTTACAATGAACCTTGGCGTGATCTTCCGCCTCAAGGGCATCAACCTCACCGTTTCAGGAGCCTGCGCAAGCGGTTCGCACGCTATCGGCCTTGGGGCTCTCCTCATCCAGAACGGCCTCCAGGATATGGTGGTATGCGGCGGCGCTCAGGAAGTGAATATGGCGGCTACAGGGTCGTTCGACGGTATATCGGCCTTCTCCACCCGTGAAGACAATCCCGCGGCGGCGTGCCGTCCGTTCGACCGTGACCGTGACGGCCTGGTGCCCGGCGGCGGCGCCGCGACAGTGATCCTTGAAAGTTATGAGCACGCCGTGAAGCGCGGCGCTCCCATTATCGCGGAGGTCCTTGGTTATGGCTTCAGCGCCAACGGAGACCATATTTCTTCCCCCAACGTAGACGGCCCGGCACGCTCCCTTGAGATGGCCATCCGCCGCGCGGGCATTGACATGAAGGAGATTGGCTACGTGAACGCGCACGCCACTTCAACGCACGTCGGGGACGCCAACGAGGCCAAGGCCCTCTTCCGTGTCCTTGGTGAAAAGACCGTTCCCATCACGTCCACAAAGAGCCAGACGGGCCACGAGATGTGGATGGCGGGGGCGTCGGAGGTCATCTACTCCATCCTTATGATGAAAAACGACTTCATCGCCGGCAACATCAACTTCGAGAATCCTGACGAAGATTCCTGCCATCTCTGGATTCCCGGAGAGACCATCCCCGCGCACTTCGACACCTTCCTTTCCAATTCCTTCGGCTTTGGCGGAACCAATTCCACCCTTATCGTAAGGAATGTCTAAGGACGTTGTCATAGTAGGCGCCGGCCTTGGCGGGCTTCTCTGCGGAAGGATCCTTTCACGGAGGGGCTTCACTGTCACGGTGCTTGAGGCCGATACCTTCCCCGGCGGCATCCTCCACGGCTTTGAGTGGGAGGGCGCAATGTGCGAGAGAGGCTTCCACTCCGTTGGTGGCCTTGCTCCGGGAGAACCGCTGGAAAAGATTTTCCGTCCGCTGGGACTTATGAATCTTCCGTGGTACAGGGCCGATGCCGATGAAGGTCTTGGCTTCCTGAGGCTAAACACACGCTCCGACTTTGAGATGGAGCACATTCTGGGGCCATTTGCCAGGAGCACCTGGCGCCTCGAAGGCGGCGGGACCACCCTTTCAAAGGCGCTTGCCGATGGCCTGGACATCCGCTATGGCAAAAAAGTATCGGCCATTGAAAACCAGGCAGTTACATGTGAGGACGGAAGCTCTTTCAAGGCCGATGCTATTATCTCCGACCTCCATCCCGCAGTAACCATGGGACTGGTCCGCGACCATGTGAGGCCGGCTTACATAAAGAGACTTGCAAGGCTTCAGAACGGCCCGGACATCTTCTCCGTCCACTGCCTTATGGAGCCGGGATGTGTGCCGTGGCAGAGCGGAGCCATTTTCCTGGACGGCTCCCTTATGATCCACTTTGACGAACCCGGAACAAATATCCTGGAACTGATGTGTTTCGGCCCCGGAAACCCTGATGAGATGATTGCCCGTGCTGCAGTGCGGCTTACGGGCCTGAAGGTTCTTAAATACCACGCTTGCCTCAACCAGGGATATGGCATTCAGAAGGCGTCTAATGCGGATTTTATATCGGCACAGACTCCTCTTCCATGGCTGTTCCTTACCGGCCAGAACCTGGGGCTTCACGGAATCCTCGGGACATCGATATCGGCCCTGAACACTTGTAAAATGATTCAATTATGAAATATGCTTTAGTTACCGGCGGAAGCCGCGGAATTGGCCGCGCAATCTGCGTAAAACTTCATCAGATGGGCTATGAGGTGCTCATCAACTACGTTTCCAACGATGCCGCGGCAAAGGAAACCCTCGGCCTCATCGAAGGCCACGGGGAACTCCTCCGTTTTGACGTTTCGGATCCTGCGGCCGTTAAGGAGGCAATTTCAGGGTGGCAGGCCGCGCACCCCGGGGAATATATTGAAGTGCTTGTGAATAACGCCGGAGTGAGGAAGGACAACCTCCTCATATGGCTGGAACCCGCCGAATGGTCAAAAGTCATTGACACCAACCTCAATTCCTGGTACTACGTCACCCGCGCTCTGCTTCAGCCTATGCTCCTCAAGAAGTTCGGCCGGATCATCAACGTGGCATCCCTCAGCGGCCTCAAGGGCCTCCCGGGGCAGACCAACTACTCTGCAGCAAAGGGCGGTATGATTGCCGCCACTAAGGCCCTGGCGCAGGAAGTGGCGCGTAAGAAAGTGACCGTGAACTGCGTGGCGCCCGGATTCATCCGCACGGATATGGTGGAAGGCCTGGATGAGGCCGCCCTCAAGAAGGACATTCCCGCAGCACGCTTCGGAGAACCGGAGGAAGTTGCCGCACTGGTTGGCTTCCTCGCATCGGCCGATGCCGGCTACATCAACGGAGAAACCATCTCCATCAACGGCGGACTCTACACCTAATCATTGCGCTTCCCCCTTTAGCATCTCTACAGGACCGGAATAGTGTGTTTTAGGTCCTGGTCACGTGCTGGAGCATCTCTTCAGGACCGGAATTACGGGTTTTCGGTCCTCATCAAATGCCAGTTTTTTTTCTTCGGCCGTAATCTTTTGAATTTAGGAACTGCTTTATGACGTATTCCTGAACGCCCAGGACACGGGCAAGATGATAAGGAGTTATATCGTAATGGGCATTCACCTTCACGGCAAGTTCCCCTTTTTGTTCTATGGTAAGTGTGTCTATGGATAAACCGGGATAATCTGCATTGAGTTGCCGAATGGTGATGTCTTTTGCCTCCTGAAAACTCCAAGTTACTGATTCTCCTACTGATTTTGAGATCTTGACAACCGCTTCATATTCTTTCACAAGTGCCGCTATATAATCTTTAACGGTGGGAAACAGATCCAAGACCTTGTCTGTTCTTACAAAACAGGCGGGCAATATACCTAGTTGTGGGTGAATCTCCCAATCTGAAGGCAGTTTTATCCTGGAGCCCACAATCTTCTCGACATCCCTCACTTTCATATCTTTCACTTTGACCCCGCGAATGAAATCGGCAAACTGATTATATACAAGGTATCCGGTTCCCCATAAATGACCAACCGGGGTACATTCTCCCTTCTCATATTTGTTTCTGGCCAGATAAACTATAAGGTCTTTCAGCGCACATCTGTTTTCAACGGGGACCAGTTTGAACCAATAACTGTCCGGAGGGACCAGATATCCATCTTCTTTAAGCCGCTTTCTGGTCCGTTCCAAAATGAAAAAGAAAGAGTTAAGACATTGTTCACCAGTGCCGCATATCGCTATATGGATATGGTTGGGCATAAGTTCAAAGGCAATAATCTTAACTCCGAATTTTATTGTCAGAAGAGCAATGGTACACATCCCAAAGGCAAACTGTTCAATGGTGTTGAACAAATTGCCGCCGGACCAGCCGTCCGTGCAAAGATGGTAATAGCCGTGAGGGTAAGAGCGGTACTCTGAGATTTGTTTTTGTCTTGAATCCATAGCAAAATCTGTTTTATGTAAAAAAAACTTGCTATGAATGCGCTCCGCTCCACAAATATCCAAATAATTATCCGTTTAAAAAAGTGTTAAACGTTTATTTTGCAAAAAATGCCACTGGCGTATCTGTAGGCGGGTTTGTTATATTGAAAATACTCACAAAAAAGCACATTTTTGATTCATTTTTTGCATTTTGGGGGACCAGGTCACGCGCTGGAACACACACTCAGGACCGGAATTGTGTATTTCCGGTCCTCATCGCGTGCTGAAGCATCTCTCTAGGACCGGAATTGCGGTTTTTAGGTCCTCAACGCGTGCTGGAGCATCTCTCTAGGACCGGAATTGCGGGTTTTAGGTCCTCAACGCGTGCTGGAGCATCTCTCCAGGACCAGAATTACGGGTTTCCGCTCCTCATCACGTGCTGGAGCATCCGTTGAAGACCGGAATTGCGTGATTTAGGGCCTCACCAGGTGCTGGCGGGGCTGAGACGTTGCGGCGCGGTGAAAAGACTACACTTCCCGGTGATTGTAGGCCTTGAGGGCGCCGCGGAGGAGCATCAGGCTGCGCTGGAGGTCTTCACGGCACAGGACGTAGGCAAGGCGAACCTGGTTTCGGCCAAGGTCCGGGTTGCGGTAGAAGCCGGCGGCGGGGGCCATCATAACGGTCTCGCCGTCCATACGGAAGTCCGTGAGGCACCAGCGGCAGAAATCCTCGGCATCGGCCACAGGAAGGCTGGCGACGGTATAGAACGCGCCGTGGGGCATAGGGGAGAACACACCGGGGATGCTGTTGAGGCCCTTTATGAAGAAATCCCTCCTGGACTTGTACTCATTGTAACTCTCGCGTGAATACTCCTCGGTGCCTTCAATTGAGGCCTCGGCCACAATCTGGCCAAGAAGGGGAGGGCTCAGGCGGGCTTGGCAGTATTTCATCACGGTATCATAGACAAGGCGGTTCTTGGTTACTATCATACCAATGCGGATACCGCACTCGGAGTAACGTTTGCTCACGGAGTCGATGAGGATGGCGTTGTCCGGGATGCCAAGGCTCATTACGCTCACATAGGGCTCGTCCGTGTACACGAACTCACGGTAAACCTCGTCGGAAATCAGGTAGAGGTCATACTTGAGGACCAGTTCCTTGATCTTCCGGAGATCTTCCGGGGAGTAGACGGCGCCCGTGGGGTTGCCGGGATTGCAAAGAAGTATTGCGCGTGTCTTAGGCGTAATAACCTCTTCGAAAGCCTCCATCGGGGGCAGTTTGAAGCCGTCCTCAATATAGGAAGTGACGGTTTTCACAACAATTCCGGCAGTGACGGCAAAGGAGATGTAGTTGGCGTAGCCTGGCTCCACCATAATCATTTCGTCGCCGGGGTTCATACAAGCAAGGAACGTGAGCAGGATACCCTCAGAACCGCCCGCAGTGACGATTATGTTTTCCGGGGCAATGTCACGGATCCCGAACTTGGCATAGTACCCCACCAGTTTTTCCCTGAGGCCGATAAACCCCTCCGAGGGACTGTACTCCAGCGTTTTGCGGTCAATCTCCTTAAGGGCATCCAGGGCCTTCTGCGGGGTGGGCAGATCCGGCTGGCCGATATTGAGGTGATACACTTTCACGCCCTGGCGTTTGGCTTCATTGGCCAGCGGGGCGAGTTTACGTATGGGTGACGACGGCATCTCAAGGCCGCGGCGTGATATCTTTGGCATAGCAGTTTACAGGATTCCGAGCATACGGCTCCGGACAAGGAGGGCGGCTCCGGTGGGCGCGGCCTTCTGGCGGAGTTGGGTGAGTTTTATAGATGTGTCTTTGTTGGCGATGTTAAGGACATGGCGCTTGATGGCGGTGCGGATGGGGAGCATCAGGTAATCTCCCGCCGCAACCGCAACCTTTCCGCCGATAACCACCAGTTCCGGGTTGAAGATGTTGATAAGGCCCGCAAGGCCGCGGCCGAGGTTGAGGCCCAGTTTCTCAACCACTTCAATTGCAAGGCTGTCCTCGTTCTTGATGGCCTGGAAGATGTCGTTGAGGTTCACCTTTCCATCGGCCTTGAATTTGGCCGCAAGGGAAGATGCCCTTCCGCCCTGGAGTTTCTCCACCATCTTCCTCACGAGCGCGCTTCCGGAGGCGCCGGTTTCCAGGCAGCCCACCTTGCCGCACCGGCACATTATGCCGTTGTCGAGGAGAGGGAAGTGGCCGAATTCGCCGCTGTATCCGGAGGTTCCGCAGTAGAGGACTCCGCCAAGGATCATACCCATTCCAAGTCCCCAGCTCACGTTCACGTAGAGCATATTCTTCTCCTTCAGTCCGCCGCCGAGGTACTCTCCGTAGGTCATTGCGCGGGAGTCATTTTCCAGCACCACGTGAAGGTTGAGGTCTTCCTGGAGGATCTGGGTGATGGGGCGTTTGTCGTCGAAGGAATACAGGTTGGAGTAGCCGGTGACGGGGTTTACGCGCCCCGGGATGCTTACTCCAAGGCCCATCAGTTTGTTCCAGGGGATGTCCGTCCCGCTTATGAAGTTACGGATGGAGGAAGCCAGTCTGTGGACGGATTCCTCATTGGCCTCAAGGCTCATGGGGATGTCGTCCTTGAACACCTTCAGGCCGCCTTTGAAGTCCGTAATGGCCATACTGGCGTGGGAATTACGGATGTCCACGCCCATAAAATAGCCGGCCTCCGGGTTGAGACCATAGATTGAAGGACGCCTGCCGCCGGAGGTGCCGGACTTCCCCAGGTCCACCATAAAGCCCTCTTCCATCAGTTCTCCGATGAGTTTGGTGGCGGTGGGCACTGATGCGCCTATGGCTTCGCTGATGGCCGATATACTGTGTTCTCCGTGCTCTATGCAGAGATAGAGTATTTGTTTCTTAAGAAGGGAGTTCTTTGTATCTTTTTTCTCCAGGAACGTCTCTCTCATAGCCTAAAATTTATTAATCACGCAAATATAAGAAAAATTTTTTAAAAATAACGATTAGAGAAAAAATATGTATATTTGTAACCTATTATGTTTGTGAAACTGAAAAACTGGCTGCGGGAATACCGCCTCTCCCTAAGGATGAAAATGACGCTGTCTTTCAGCGCCATAGCCGTTGTGCTCCTGATGTCAAGCGTCATCTCAATCCTGGAGTACAGGCATATGTCCAACTACGTCTCCAATATGATCGCCAGTGACATCCGCAACATCCACGTCACCCAGAATATGGTGGACGCCGTGGACGCCTACAACTTGAGGATGCTGGCGGTGATAGGCGACGACGGCCTGAACTCCCTGCCGGATTTCAACCGTACGGAGTTCCTCAGTTACTGCGACTCCCTCCGCCAGTCTTTCGTGGCGGGTCCCCTGGCCGATTCCGTGGTGTACGCATATTCGGCCTATATGCTGGCCTCCCTGGAACTGGAGGATGTCCTGGAATCCAATTTCATAGACTCCCGTGACTGGTACTTCAACCGCCTCCAGCCCATCTTCGGCCGTATGAGGGGGTATCTGGATAAACTCAGCGGCGCAATGTACACGGAACTTCAGGAGAATTCCGCCAACTTTGACAGAGGCTTTTACCGCAGCATCATCCCCGGGGCCGTGGCGGTTTCCGTGGCCATCCTCCTGGTGTTTATGCTGCTGTTCTACATTACAGTATATTATGTAGGGCCCATCTACCGTATGAGGGACGGCCTGAAGGACTTCCTGCAGTTCCGTCACCGCTACACCTATGAGTTTGACAACAGTGACCAACTGGGGCAGCTGAACGAATCCATAACCAACCTCACGGAAGAAAACCGCAACCTCAGGCGGCGCATCTCTGAAATGAAGGAAAGCGGCAAATGAACCTGAAGGTAATATCCAGGAACGTCGGCATCGCGCTTCTGGTGAGCGCGCTGTTTATGCTGATGTCCGTGTTCGTGTCCCTTGCAAACGGTCAGGACAGTGCCCTGGCGCCGCTTCTCATCAGTTTTACCATAACCTTTGCGGTTGGCGTCTTCCCCTTCATCTTTGTAAGGAAAACCCCTCACATAAGCCTTAAGGACGGCTACTGGATCATCTTCCTTTCCTGGCTCCTGTCCTTCGTGTTCGGCTCCCTGCCTTATGCCCTGTGGGGCGGCCCCTTCACGGTTGTGAACGCCTGGTTCGAGAGCGTATCCGGCTTTACCACCACCGGCGCCACCATCCTGGAAGACGTAGAGGCCCTTCCAAAGAGCCTTGTCTTCTGGAGGGCTTCCACGCATTTTATCGGCGGATTGGGAGTCGTGGTGTTCCTCCTCCTCATAATCCCCACGTCTTCCCCGGTGCGCCTCAGGCTCACCAATATGGAACTGTCGTCGCTTTCACGGGACGACTACCGGACTCGCGTCAATAAAACGGTCTCCATCTTTGCGTGGGTTTATATCGGCATATGCGTTGCGGCGTTTGTGGCGTATCTCCTTTGCGGAATGTCGGCCTTCGACGCAATCTGCCACGCCTTCAGCGTGTGCGCCTGCGGCGGGTTCTCCTCCAAGAACCTTTCCATAGGGGCTTTCAGCGGCGGGGCCATCCCCATCGTCACCATACTGTTCATGTTTCTGGCCTCCATCCACTTCGGAATCATATACGTGGTGATTGTGACGCGCTCCCTGAAACCGCTGAGAAATGCCGTCCTGCGTTTTTATGTGGTGGGGCTGGTGGTGATTTCAATAGTGGCTTCCATCGGCCTCAAGTACTCGGACCTTGGACTTTCCTGGGGCAGGGCGTTCCTTGACGGTACGTTCCACGTGGTGAGTTACGCTTCCACAACGGGATTCGGTCTCAGCGACAATTCCGTCTGGCCTATGCTCCCGTGCTTTATGCTCATCCTTGTGAGCCTTGTGTGCGGATGTGCGGGTTCAACAACCGGCGGCCTCAAAGTAGACCGCGTGATGGTGCTTTTCAAGGCCGTGCATATGCAGAACCTTAAAACCCTCAATCCTTCCTCCATCTTTGAGGTGAGGATGGGCCGCCGCATTCTCCACGACGAAGATATCTATCCCCAGGTGCTCTACATAGCGCTTTTCTTCCTCCTCATAGGCTTCTCAACAGTGCTGTGCCTCCTGCTTGGAGACCCTAACAACCACGCGCTGCTGGGGTCACTTGCAAGTCTTGCCAATGTGGGGCCTTCGCTTGGGAGCATAGGCTCTATGGGAAACTATAACGCTGAGCCATCGGCCCTTAAATTCGTTTTTTCCGCCGATATGTTCCTTGGCCGCGTGGAGATCTATCCGGTCCTCGCGGTCCTCTCCAGCATCATCAACCCCAAGTCAAAGTGATGCTTTCGAGGGAGGGGTTTCTTAATGACGCTTTTCTACGCTGGTTCCCTTATGAGCCAACGCCCTGCCAGTATGCCCTGCTGCAGAAAGTGGCGTCTTTCCTTACGTCCGACGACGGCGATATACTGGTGGTGAACGGCTATGCGGGAACGGGTAAGACCGCAGCCCTGGCATCTGTGATAAACGCCCTCACCGACCTTGAAGTGAAGTGCGTACTGCTGGCGCCTACAGGCCGCTCGGCAAAAGTGCTGTCTTCCTATGCGGGGCGTCCCGCCTCCACCATCCACAAGCACATCTACAGGCAGAAATCCTTCGGAAGTGACGGCTTCGGGCAGTTTTCCCTTATGCCGAACAAGTCCCGGAACACGCTTTTCATAGTGGACGAGGTCTCCCTTATAGGGATAGAGGCAGGGGAGAAGGGATCGGCCTTCGGGTCCGGAAACCTGCTGGAAGACCTTGTGGCTTTTGTCCGCTCCGGGGTAGACTGCCGCCTCATACTGGTCGGAGACAACGCCCAGTTGCCGCCGGTGGGCCTTGACGCGTCGCCAGCCCTGAGTCCGGAGTATATGGCTGGAATCGGCGGGGTGTCGTTTGCAACGCTAACAACCGTGGTGAGGCAGGGGGAGGGCTCCGGCATCCTTGTGAACGCCACCCGCCTGAGGGAGAAACTGGCCCTGGGGGAGGACCCTATCGGCCTTGACGAACTAGGACTTGTGACAAAGGGCTTCCCGGACATAGAGAGCATCACCGGCAGCGAACTTCTGGATGCCCTCTCCGATTCCTACGGCAAGTTCGGGGAGGATGAAGTGGCGGTTTTATGCCGGTCCAACAAGCGGGCAGTGCGTTACAACGCCGGCATCCGCGCCCAGGTGCTGTACCGGGAGGAGCAACTGGTGAGGGGAGACAAACTGATGGTGGTGAAGAATCACTATCTGGAGGGCCTGGAAGGCACGGATTACATAGCAAACGGGGACATAGTGCGCCTTATGAGGATACGCCATTTCGAGGAACGTTACGGCCTTCATTTTGCTGATGCAACCCTTTCGCTGCCGGATTACGGCAATCAGGAAATAACCTCCAAGGTGCTTCTGGACACGCTTTCGTCGGAATCGGCCTCCCTTACCTACGACCAGTCCAATGCCCTGTATCAGGGCGTCCTGGCCGATTATTCCCACCTCACCACCAAAAAGAAACGCTACGATGCCGTGAGGGAAGACCCCTACTACAACGCCATCCAACTCAAATATGCCAGCGCAATAACCTGCCACAAGGCCCAGGGCGGGCAGTGGCAGTGCGTGTTTGTGGATAATCCCATCTGGCAGGATTTCCTGTCGGCCGATGACCTGAAATGGCTCTACACGGCCTTCACCCGCGCGGTGGACAAACTCTATCTTGTGAATTTTCCGTCCTCGCTCTTCAAGTAGCGCTGCCAGAATTCCCGGCTGGCCTTGGTGTCGTGGGCGCCCTGGTAGCCACGGTAGCCGTGCATTCCGTCAGGGTAGATCATGAATTCAAAGGCCGATCCCTGCCTCTGGAGTACGTCCATGAGCTGAAGGGTGTTCTGGAAATGGACGTTGTCATCTCCGGTGCCGTGGGTGAGTTTAAGCATCACCTTATCTGAGCCGTACTCCCCGGGATAGTCCTTCACACGGCGTATTACGGCAGTGTCATTATAGCCGTCGGGGTTGTCCTGAGGGGTGGACATGAAGCGCTCCGTGTAGTGGGTGTCATACAGTGTCCAGTCATAGACGCCGCCACCCGCAATGCCGTAAGGATAGTACTCGGATGCCGTTGTAACAAGGAGAGTTGTCATAGTGCCGCCAAAACTGAAGCCTTCCACGCCAATCTTATCGGCCTTTACGTAAGGGAGGCTACGGAGCCATTTTGCCCACTCGATGAAGTCACTTACCTCCACCGTTCCAAGGCGCTTATAGATGGCGTCAAGGCCTTCACGGCCGTTGTGGCCGGCGGCGCGGCAGTCTGCAATCAGTTCTATGATTCCGTTTTCGCGGAACCACTGGTAGCGGGATGGATTAATCCAGCGGTCGTGGACCATGGGGGTATCCGGGCCTCCGTAAATGTCCACGTGGACGGGGTATTCCTTTTCCGGGTCAAAGCCTTCCGGGTAGATGATCACTCCGGGGAGTTCCAGGCCGTCCACGGTAATGCTCACAAGTTCTCCCGTGCCTTCCGCAGCGGCCGCATCACCTCCCTCCAGGACCTTGTACTTGCCCTTGAGGTCATATTCCCTGCGCTGCCATGGCGTTTTTAGGTTGGATTCCATGGTTTTGAAGTGCTTGCCGTCCTCCGTGAATTCGGCTGCCAAAACATTCATGGTAAGGTCTGAAAGGGGTGTAATCTTTCCCTTCTTTGTAACCTTGTAAACGTTTTTCCTTACGTGGGAATCACGCTCTGCAATGAAATACACCGTGCCGTTTTTATCGGCCTTAAGAAGCTGGATTCTCCAGTTGGGGCCGTCCGTAAGACGTTTAAGGGTAAGGCCGTCGTAACTGAGGAAGTAGATCTGCTGCCAGCCGGTCTCAAAACTTCGGACCATATAGAGGCCCTTATCCGTGAAAAGCATGCCTTCAATCCAGTCCAGCCATGTATGGACATGCTCATGGTAGATCTGCCTCTTGCTGCCGTTTTCCGCATTTACGGCGTAAAGGTCAAGGGTATTCTGGATGCGGGGCTCTCGGGAAACGTAGAGCGTTTTACCGTCCGCACCCCAGAAAGGCGTCCCAAAGTACTGGTCTTCCTTCTCGTCAAAATCGGCCCAGACAACGGAGCCGCCGTTCACGCTTGCAAAGCCGATGCGTACCTCCGGATTGCGCTCCCCGGCCTTGGGATAATGCGTGCGGCGGAGGGTGCCGTCCTGGCCGAATGGCGAGTAGATGGGGAACATAGGGACCTGGGTGTCGTCAAAGCGGTAGAACGCAATGGTTTTGGAATCAGGGCTCCACCAGAAGGCGCGGTATTTTGAAGGCCTCCCGAAGATCTCCTCATAATACACCCAGCTGGCGTATCCGTTCATTATGGTTTCAGTTCCGTCTGTAGTAAGACGCGTTTCCTCTCCGGATGCCACGTTCTTTACCCAGAGGTCATTGTCACGGGTGAATGCAACGAAAGTGGAGTCCGGGCTGAAAGTGGGGTTGAGGTCTTCAGCGGCGGCAGTGATGGCGGTCAATGCCCACATTATTGCCGATATCAGTAATAGTTTCATCTTCATAGCCGTAAAGATAAGCAATAATTTTGTATTTTTGCAGTATGCAAAGTGACTACATATGGGACCCGCTGCGGCGTAAGAGCGTGCGCAATACGCCGGAGGAAGCCGTGAGGCAGTGGTTCATCTCCGTTCTTCACCAGGGAATGGGCGTGCCTGAGCATATGATGGGTTCCGAAGTCTCTTTCAGGCACGGCGCCAAGGATTACAGGGCCGATATCCTTGTGTATGACCGTAGCGCCAGGCCCATAATGATAGTGGAATGCAAAAGGCCGGAGGTTGAACTGAGCCAGGAAGTGGTGGACCAGGCCATACGCTATAACAATGAACTTGACGTGAAGTACGTTGCCGTCACAAACGGTGAAAAGACCTTTATGTTCAAGAGAGTGATGGGCGGCTGGGAATTTATGCAGAAAGCCCCCAGGTGGGAGGAAATGCTTCAATGACAAGGACGGAAGGATATCTGGACCACGCCGTATTCAGCCTAGTGGGAAATACGGCCAGGGAACTGGGCGTAAGGGCCTTTGTGATAGGCGGTTACGTCCGTGACTGCTTCCTTGGCATCCCCAACGACGACATAGACATAGTTGTGGAGGGCTCCGGAATAGCCCTTGCCGAGGCAGTTGCCGCAAAGTGCGGGGCCAAGGTGTCCGTTTTCCGTAACTTCGGGACCGCTATGCTGAGGTATAAAGGTATGGAGGTGGAATTCGTGGGCGCCCGGAAGGAATCCTACGACCGTAATTCCAGAAAACCCGTGGTGGAGGACGGCACCCTTGAGGAAGACCAGTTAAGGAGGGATTTCACCATAAACGCTATGGCTTTTTCCCTTCAGGCCGATGACTACGGCGCCCTCGTAGACCCATTCGGCGGCATCAGGGACCTTGCGGCGGGCATCATCCGTACGCCCCTGGACCCGGAGCAGACCTACTCCGACGACCCATTGAGGATGCTCCGCGCCATCCGCTTTGCAACAAGGCTTGGCTTCACGATAGTCCCCGAATCCCTTGACGCGATGAAAAGGATGGCGGGCCGCCTGAAAATCCTTTCCCGTGAGAGGATAGTTGAGGAACTGGACAAGATGCTCCTTACAAAAAAGCCCTCCACGGCGTTCCGCCTTATGGATGAGACAGGCCTTCTGGAGCAGTTCCTCCCGGAACTTGTGCGCCTCAAGGGCACTGAAACCGTAGACGGAAAGGGCCACAAGGAGAACTTCTCCCACACCCTGGAGGTTCTTGACAACGTAGTCCTGTTTGAGCAGGAAGAAGGCCGTGAGCCAAACCTCTGGTTACACTGGGCCGCGCTTCTTCACGATATAGGAAAGCCCGTCAGCAAGCGCTTTGTGCAGGGCCAGGGCTGGACATTCCACGGCCACGAGGTAGTGGGAGCCCGTATGGTGCCCCAGATCTTCAAGTCCCTGAAGATGCCCCTCAATGAGAAGATGAAATACGTCCAGAAACTGGTCGGGCTGCACCTGAGGCCCATCGCCCTTGTGGACGACGGGGTTACGGACAGTGCCGTCAGAAGGCTTCTTTTTGACGCCGGTGAGGACATAGATGACCTTATGCTCCTCTGCAATGCCGATATAACTTCAAAGAATCCCGCAAAGGTTGCAAGGCTTCGCCGGAACTTTGAACTGGTGAAGGAGAAGATGGCGGAGGTTGAGGCAAAGGACGAAATCCGCAACTGGAAGAACCCCATCACAGGGGACTATATAATGGAACTCTTCGGCATAGAGCCGTGCAATACAATCGGCCATCTCAAGGAAATGGTGAAGGAAGCCATCCTTGACGGGGTTATCCCCAACACTTTTGAGGATGCCGATGCCTTTATGCGGGAGCGCGCTGCGGAGCTGGGACTTTTCCCAAAAAATCGATGATAAACAGGTACATAGCCTACATAAGGGACGTCCGGAGATACTCTCCCAGGACGCAGGCCCTCTATGCCGATGCCCTGACATCGTTCAGTGAATGGTGCGGGGGAGAGCCTGACCTCATCCCGTCAAGGATAAGGGAGTACGAGGCCCATCTCATAGGCTCAGGCTACAAGCCAAGGACGGTGCATCTGCACCTGAGCGCCCTGAGCGGCTACTGCAACTATCTCATTAAGGAAGGGAAGATGACTTCAAATCCGGTGAGGGGAGTGAAGCGTCCAAAGATGGAAAAACGCCTTCCGGAATACTACAGGGAGAGTTCTATGGATGAGTACCTGAAGGAAACCGCCCACGCGGCGGGGGAGGATGAACTCACCCTCCTTGAGAGCCTGAACCCCCGTGAACCCCTATTTGCTGAACTCTACAAAAGACGCTTGAGGCGCCTTATAATAAGCATCCTCTACGGCACGGGAATACGCCGCGCGGAACTTCTTTCCCTTACAATCGGCAGCGTGGATTTCTCCCGCGGCACCCTGAGAGTCACGGGAAAAGGGGACAAAATGAGAGAAATTCCCCTCATTCCTTCTCTAACTCAGGAAATTTCACTATATTTGAAAGCAGCAAGTATGACTGAAGCGTCCCGTACCCCCCGGGATCCACTGCTTGTTACGGAAAAGGGCGGGGCCCTCTATCCGGAATACGTGGACAGGGCGGTCAAGAAGGAACTGGACGGCTACGGCATCACCGGGAGGAAATCCCCCCACGTGTTAAGGCACACTCTTGCCACTGCCCTTTTGCAGGAAGGCGCAGACCTTAACGCAATCGAAGAGATGCTTGGCCACGCAAACCTTGCCGCCACGGAGGTTTACACCCACAATTCAGTCGCACGGCTCAAACAACAATACTTAATCGCCCATCCAAGGGCAAAAAAAACAGGTAACAATGATTAACGTTAAGTCCCTCAAGTTCGACGCAGACGAGAAGCTGCTGGACTACATCCAGAAGAAAGTTGGTAAGGTAGAGAAATTCTTCGACAATCTAGGAGACATTGACGTCACCCTCTCCCTCCTTCCGGACGCAGAAAACAAGTGCGTAAAACTCCAAACCCGCATTCCCGGCGAGGATCTCCTCATTGAACGCAACGCGCGTACCTTCGAAGAAGCGGTGACAGACGCCGCAGACGCCCTCAAGGAGCGTATCGTACGCGCCAAGGAAAAGAAATTCTCCAAATAAAGTGGCTGCCCAGAAGGGTTACATAGAGACCGCAAGGCAGGTCCGAAACATACTTGAAGATGTCCGTGGCGGCATCTTCAAGTGTGTATATCTGCTTATGGGAGATGAGCCCTATTACCCGGACCTTGTCTGTGACGCAATCCTTGAAAACTGTCTTCAGGACTGGGAGAAGGACTTCAACCAGACGGTGTGCTACGGCTCGGACGTGGACGCAGAGACCGTGATAACGGCCGCCAGGCGTTTCCCTATGATGGCGGAGCGTCAGCTTGTGGTGGTGAAGGAAGCCCAGCAGATGAAATCCCTTGAGGAACTAGCCCTTTACTGCGAGAATCCCCTTGACAGCACGGTCCTTGTGATCCTTCTGCACGGGGCATCGGCCGATAAACGGAAGGCCCTTTACAAAACCGTCCTCAAGACGGGCGTGGTGGTGGATTCACCGGCCCTAAGGGACTATGAGGTCCCAAAATGGATCAATGACTATTACCAGGGGCTGGGGCTCAGTATCCACCCGGAGGCATCGGCCCTCCTTGCAGAAAGCGCCGGCACTGACCTTGGCAAAATTGCCGTGGAGACGGAGAAACTCCTCAAAAACCTCCCGGAGGGCGTGAAGGAGATTTCCGTTGAGGACATTGAGAAGAATATCGGCATAAGCAGGCAGTACAGCATCTTTGAACTTACAAAGTGCCTCAGTTACAGGGAAAGCGCGCGGGCGCTCACAATTGCGGCGCATATTGGGGAGCAGCCGCGTTTTATGCTTCCTATGGCCGTGGCACCGCTTTTCACGCATTTCAGCCGCATCCTCAAGTATCACGCCATCCTGCCTCAGCGCCCCTCTCAAGGGGACGTGGCAAAGGCGCTTGGCGTAAACCCGTATTTCCTTAGGGAATACGACGCAGCGGTGAGATATTATCCCCTCCAGGCCTGCCAGGCCGTAATTTCCCTCCTCGCGGAGTACGACTACAAGGGTAAGGGCGGAGACGCCGGTGAAGCCACGCCGGCAGATCTTCTGACAGAGTTAGTAGCAAAAATCTTATCATAGAAAAAGAGAAGATGGCAATTATTGAAGTTAAGAACGTAACCAAGACCTTCGGGGAAAAGGTGGCGCTGGACAATGTGTCGCTGGAAATCCCTGAGGGCAAGATCTTTGGCCTCCTTGGGCCAAACGGTGCGGGTAAAAGTACCCTCATCCGCATCATAAACCGCATAACCATCGCCTCCCAGGGCCAGATCCTTTTCCAGGGCCACCCTATTACAGAGGCCGATGTAGCGCGCATAGGCTACCTCCCCGAGGAACGCGGCCTTTACCGCAAGATGAAGGTGGGGGACCAGGCTATGTACCTTGCCCAGTTAAAGGGAATGAGCGCCCGTGATGCCGCAGTGGAACTTAAGAAATGGTTTGTGCGCTTTGATATAGCAGACTGGTGGGGGAAGAAGGTGGAGGAACTCTCCAAGGGTATGGCCCAGAAGGTCCAATTCATAACCACCGTGGTCCATAAACCCAGTCTGATGATACTGGACGAGCCTTTTTCCGGCTTTGACCCAGTTAACGTAGACCTCATTCGTAAGGAGATCCTGCGTCTGAAGGACGAAGGAGCAACCATCATCCTTTCCACCCACAATATGGAATCCGTGGAGGAACTCTGTGAGAACATAGCCCTCATCAATCACGGCAAACTGGTGGTTTGCGGCGGCACGGATGAAATCCGCCGTCAGCACGGGGAGGACAACGTGGAGATTGAGTTCACTGACGATACCCTGGCGCGCCGCAGCATTGTTGTCGCGCGTCCGGATGTAAATGCCAAACTGACTGAACTTATCGGCCGTGGAGTGACCATCAACTCCTTCAAGGAGGTCATCCCCCGTATGAACGACATTTTTATCAAACTGGTTAAAGGAGAGGAGGAATAGGTTATGATGAACTTCAAGAAATTAGGAATAATAATCCAGCGCGAATACCTTAACAAGGTAAAGAAGAAGAGTTTCCTCCTTATCACTTTCCTGGCTCCAATCCTTTTTGCAGCAATCTGCATCCTTCCTACCGTCATTATGATGGGTACAAAGGAAGAGGCCAAGAAGGTTGGCGTCATTGACCGCAGCGGCATTGTGCTCCCTTACCTGGAAGACAACGACGTTACAGATTACATAGACCTTGGACCGGATGCAATTGCAGACAGCCTTAAGTCTAACCTCAAGGCCGCAGGCGTAGATGTTCTCCTTAGCATCTCGGAGCTTGATCCTGAATCCAGGAGCGTCAAGGCCGATTGCTACAGCGAGAAACCCCTCGGTATGGACACCGGCTCAATGATAGAGGACCGTATCAACGATGCAGTTGAGGCTTATCGCATAGAGCAGTCTGGCGTTGAGAATCTGGAGGAGATTATGGCGGGCGTAAAGTCAAACGTAAAGCTCCGCAGCTACACCATTGATGAATCCGGCAAGGAAACCATATCGGAATCCGGTATCTACATGGCCCTCAGTATGATTCTGGGAATGGCCATCTATATGTTCATCGCCCTGTTCTCCGGTATGGTTATGAGTTCCGTTATAGAGGAGAAGAGCTCCCGCGTGGTAGAGGTCCTGGTGTCTTCCGTGAAGGCCAGTGAACTTCTCTTTGGCAAGATTATCGGCGTTGCCCTTGTTGCCATTACGCAGTTCCTGCTGTGGATACTCCTTACAGGAATGCTGCTTGGCGTTGCTATGGGTATAATCGGCAAGGACAAGATTATGGGCCTTATGAGTGACGATCCCACCACTGAAATGGTCCAGCAGATGTCTCCGGATGTCAATCTTCCCGGCCAGCTCACCCTTGAAGACTCCCTGAAGGCTGTTACCGACACCACTGCAGTATCGGCCGGAGAACCTTCCGGAATGGAGGTTATTATGAGCACCCTCGGCAATATCAATCTGGCAGAGATTGGAATCGCGTTCCTGTTCTTCTTCATCTTCGGATACCTGCTGTATGCGTCGCTCTTCGCGGCTATCGGCAGCGCCGTGGAGAACGAGGGAGACAGTTCCCAGTTGCAACTTCCCATCACCATCCCGCTTATGCTGGGCTTCTTCGTGGCCCTGTATGCCTTCAAGGCCCCGGACAGCCAGCTGGTGTTCTGGTTCTCGATGATTCCTTTCACCAGCCCCATCGTGATGCTTGCCCGTATTCCTTTCAGCGTGCCTATGTGGCAACTTGTTCTCAGCATAGTGCTCCTCATAGGAACCTTTGTCGCGTGCGCCTGGGCATCGGCCAAAATCTATAAGGTGGGTATCCTTATGTACGGCAAGAAATCCACTTTCAAAGACCTCTGGAAATGGTTAAGAATGAAATAATACTGGCCGCGGCCGTAGCAGTTGTCGCTACGGCCTGCGCGCCTGAGATAGACTACCGTCTTGTCCCTATGGACGGCCACAGGGCGGCAGCGCAGCCGGTAACGGTGGAAAATCAGGATACCGCGCTTGGCACTTTCGATGACGACAAATATGTTACTCCAAGCGGCCTCTCCTTTGATGAGGACAGCCCCGTCGCAGAGGTTGCGGAAGCCCTTATGGAGGTCCAGCCCCGCCTTGTATCCCTTAAGACGGTTGTGGGTCACAGCGCAGGGGAGTACCTTAACTTAAGGACAGACCCTGACCTCCCTCTTGGAAATCTTTTTGCCGATGCCCTGAGGGCTTACGGCAGTGAACTTTTCAAGGTGCCGATGGACTTTTCCGTCACTAACTTCGGCGGTATCCGCGTCCCGATGCCAAAGGGCGCCGTCACTATGGAGGATATCTCTTCTATGTTCCCCTTCAAGAACTACGTCTGCTATGTGAAGATGAAGGGATCGGCCCTTACTGAACTGTTTGAGCAGTTGGCCGGAACAAAGGCCTTCCAGGCCACTTCCGGGGCAACAATCCGCGTGAAGGACCACAAACTGGTAAGCGCTTTAGTTGGCGGTGAGCCCATTGATCCCAACCGCATCTACAATGTCGCCACCATAGACTTCCTTCTGGATGGCGGTGACAAACTGAACATCGGTGCCCTTGCTGAGGACGTAACCCTTTCCACAGTGCTCCTGAAGGAGGTTATGCTGTGGTATGTGAAGGGCAAGGAAGCCAAAGGGGAAATCATTGAGGCCAAAGCCGACGGCCGCGTAATTATGGAGGACTAGGAGATGAAAAAGATAGTATTTGTTTTTTCAATCATTACGCTTCTTGCGGCCTGTAACCGTGGCCCCGTGCTCACAATTGTGCACGTCAACGACACTCACAGTCATCTTGAGCCGGAGCGCACAGGTGAGTTCGCGGGGCAGGGCGGCGTCCTTGAAAGGGCGGCGTACGTGGACTCCGTCAGGAAGGCCGACGGCCCGGAAAATGTCCTTCTTCTTCACGCCGGAGATTTCAGCCAGGGGTCGTCTTATTTCAGTGAGTTCGGCGGCAAGGTAGAGGTTGAGATCCTGAACGCTATGAAGTATGACGCAATCACTCTTGGAAATCACGAGTTCGACAACGGAATCGAGGCTCTTGGGGAGCGTCTTTCCAGTCTTGAGGTTCCCGTGGTTGTGTGTAACTATGACTTCTCTCCGTTCGAACTTGGGAAGTATGTGAAGCCTTGCGTGGTTGTTGAGAAGGCAGGTCGCCGCATTGGAATCATCGGCGTCCTTTGCAGCCTCAAGGATATGCTGGCGGGTGACATTGCCAACCGTATTCCTGAGTTTGATATGATTCCTACGGTCCAGAAGTATGCCGATGAACTCCGCCCCCACTGTGACCTTGTGATTGCCCTTACGCACATTGGCTACACGGAGCATAATCCCGGTGACATCACCGATCCTCAACTCGTTGCCGCCACCCGCGGGATAGACCTTGTTGTGGGCGGGCATTCCCACACCTTCCTTGACAAGCCGGAGTACGTGAAGAACCTGGACGGCAGGAAGGTCCCCATTGTCCAGACCGGCTGGATGGGCGTCAATATGGGTGAGATTCATATCCGCTAGTTGTCATCCCTTGACGTCATCCCAGTCTGACCGTCATCCCCGGCTCTGGCCGGGGATTTTTAATAACACTTGGAAAAACAAGAATTATGAGCTATATTTGCAAACAACTTATAAAATTCCAATTGTTATGGATGATATAAAGTGGATGACCGACAGCGCAATCCTAGATAAGATTGGAGAACATATTAAAGAGTGGAGGCTTGAGATGAATTTCTCTCAAGTTCATTTGGCGAATAAAACCCAATTGAGCATAGCAACCATTTATCAGATAGAAAGCGGTAAAGGGACATCTCTTCAGAACTTGATTAAAGTCCTTCGCATTCTTGACCGTCTGGACGCCCTCTCTCAGTTCCTTCAGGAGAAGGAAATATCACCTCTGGAATTCCAAAAACTGGAATCCGGAATTAAGCAACGTAAACGCGCATCAAAATCCAAGAGCAATGATACAGGCAATAACGGTACTCCTTTATGGTAGGCCAATCGGGGCACTGAGGTTACGTGAAAACGGATACTGCGATTTTGAATACACCGATGCTTTCAGGGCAAGCGGGCTTCAGCCGTCTCCACTTATGATGCCAACCGACGGAAGGCGGGTATACAGTTTCCCTAACCTTAGTCGTGACACATTCAATGGTCTTCCAGGTATGGTGGCCGATTCATTGCCGGACAGTTTTGGACAGGCACTCTTAAACCAATGGCTTACGCTCCATTCTCGTGATGAGGGGCAGGCAAATGCTTTGGAGAAACTTTCTTTCCAGGGGCAGCGCTGTATGGGAGCATTGGAGTACCAACCTTCACGCGAGACATATATGAACGAAAGTTCCCTGATTGAATTGGATGCCTTGGTGGAGACTGCCCGGCAAGCCCTTGCGTCAAAAGAAGGATTCAAAGCCTGCCTTGAGGACAAAGAACAGGCTATATTGGAGATTCTTAAAATAGGAACTTCTGCTGGAGGGCAACGGGCGAAAGCGGTTATTGCTTTAAATGATGCCACAAAGGAAATACGGTCCGGACAAGTTCCGGCACCGGATGGCTTTGATTACTGGCTGCTAAAGTTTGATGGCTTTGACTCAAATGGGCATCCTGTCAATCCGGCGAACTATGGGCGGATTGAATATGCCTTTTCCCGTTGTGTACAAGATGCCGGAATTGAGATGGCTGAATGTCGCCTTATCCGTGAGAACGGAAGAGCGCATTTCATGACCAAACGCTTTGACCGGAAAAACGGTCAGAAGGTACATATGCAAACTCTATGTGGCCTGACGCATTATGATTTTCAAAAGCCTGGCGCATATTCGTATGAGCAGGTATTCAGGACAATGCGCTTGATCAACCTGGATTATCTGCAAGGAGAAGAAATGTTCAGAAGGATGCTGTTCAACATACTTAGTGTAAATATGGATGACCATACCAAGAACATCTCTTTTTTGATGGAAAGAAATGGTATTTGGAGGCTTTCCCCGGCTTATGATATGGGATTCAGTTACAATCCCAACGGCCAGTGGGCAAATGCTCATCAGTTATCCGTCAATGGCAAGCGTGACAATATAACAAACAAGGACATACTTGACGTTGCCTCCGCTCAAAGCATCAAGCAACCGGAAGAAATACTCGAACAAGTAGATGAGGCGGTTTCGCATTTTGATAAGTATGCTTCTGAGGAGGGTGTTCCTTCAGATGAGATAAAGCACATTACAGGGATAATCAAACAAAAAAGGGAACCTCTGTTCCCATCAAAGATTTATCCTGTCAAGTCATAATAAGGAATATGGACAAAAAGGAAATACTTGAGTTGTATGGAGAGGATGCTCTCCGTGTAGACCGTTATGGCAAGGTATACCGGGATCTTCGGAAGCGGGTTAACCGTGCCGATGTAGCCGTAAGGGGGCTGCTCCATAATCTTGACCGCATTGCAGAGTTGGAGCAGTACCTGGATTCCGGGGAGTGGCTGAAGGATTTTGAGGCCGATGAAAGGGGAGAGTTCTCCCCGGAGATCTGCCGGGATGCTATGACCGAGGATGCTGTGTATGAGTTGCTTGAGGATGTGGGAGAGTTACGGAAGGAGATGAGCCGTTTTGTGCGGGCCACAAAACCTAAAGTTTGACTTTGATACTACGGTTTCTTCACCCTCTTTGCCGATGAAATGGCCCCAACGGGGCACACCAGGCGGCAAAGGTGGCAGCCAACGCACTTGGGGCCGATGAACTGGGGCTTCCTGGTTTCCTCATTGAAAACAAGGGCCTGGTGGCCGCCGTCTGCGCAGGAGATGGTGCACCTGCCGCAGCCAATGCACTTTGAGGTGTCGAACTTTGGATAGACTATGGTGCTGCGGTCAAGGTCTGATGGCAGAAGGAACGAGGAAAGGCGCTCTCCAACAAGGTCTGAAAGGTGCTCAACGCCTCTATCGGCCATATAATTCTGAAGGCCAAGGATGAGGTCCTCTATGATGCGGTAGCCGTACTGCATGACGGCAGTGCACACCTGGACGTTGCGGCAGCCAAGCTGGATGAACTCAAGGGCGTCGCGCCAGGTTTCTATGCCTCCAACGCCGCTGTACTCTATGTTTTTCATCATAGGGTTGAGGACCATCGAGAGGATGTGGCGGAGGGCGATGGGCTTTACGGCCCTTCCTGAGTAACCGGATCCTGTCTGGTGGCCGCTCACTTCCGACCCGTCTCCCATCGTGATGCTCTTTATGGTATTGATGGCCGATATTGCATCTGCCCCGGCAAAGTAGGCTCCCATTGCAGGGCTGGAGATGTGTGAGATATTGGGCGTCATCTTGGGGATGACGGGAATGGAGACGCTTCGCTTTACGTAGGCGGTGAAAAACGTGACAAGTTCCGGGTCCTGGCCTACGTCCGAGCCCATACCTGCCTCACGCATCTGGGGGCAGGAGAAATTGAGCTCCACGGCATCACAGCCGGCATTTTCCGCCATTTTTGCAAGTTCTATCCACTCCTCTTCCTTCTGCCCCATGATGGAGGCGATGATTATCTTGGAGGGGTAGTTGAGTTTCAGGCGCCTGAGGATGTCGAAGTCAAGGTCTACGGGGTTCTCGCTTAACTGCTCCATATTGCGGAATCCGTAGAAGTCTCCCTTCTTTCCGCTCTGGTAGACGGCGTCGAAGCGGGGGGATACCTCCTTGATTTCCTGCATACAGATGGTCTTGTAGAACACGCCGCCCCAGCCGGCTTCCAGGGCGCGCGCTACCATCTCATAGTTTGTGCATACGGCCGATGACGCCAGGAAGAAGGGGTTCTCACAGCGGATGCCGCAGAAGTCTATCTCAAGGCTGGGAAGATGCCTGGAGGGGGCCTCCGGGAGCGCCTTCGCTATCTCACGGATGCGGATGGGGAAGTCGTAGTGGATGCAGGCTTTCTCTGCCGCTTCAAGGTCTTCTTCCGTGCAGCCCTGCACCCATTTTCGGGCAATTGCCTGGTTTCCAAAACGGACGGCGCGGATTGCTCTGGCGGGGTTACCGCCCTTGCAGGCCTTGCTGCAGGGGGCATCGGCACAGAAAAGGCATCTGGAGGCTTCTTCAAGAATATTCATCGCTATAGTTTTAGTCCCGCTAAGATAAGCATTTTTTTAGTAACTTCGCAGATACTATTGAATAATGGCTCTTTCTGCTTAGCGCACTTACGGCAGCAGGGCGGTGAGGCGGAGGCCGGCGGCCGGGCGGAGCGTGGCAGTGAGTTCCGCCGTGAAGGCTACGCCTACGCTGAGGCCGCCGATGCGGAGGTCCGCGCCAAGCCCGGCGCTTAGGAAGGGGCCGTCGGCGCGTCCCGGGGAGGACACTTGGCCAATGGTAAGGGCTTCGGGGGGAACCCTGAGTCGGTATCCGGCGCTGAGTGAAACCGACGGCCGGACAGGGCGTTCTTCTCTCAGGAAGAGGTACCTGGCCCCAAGGCGGAAGAGTGCCCCGTTGGAGGTATCGGCACGCCAGCCGTTTCCGGTGATGGTCATTACGCTTCGGAAACCGCCGATGGTTCCGGTGAGCCTCAGGCTCTCCAGGATGTCGTAGGAGATGCCGGCTTCAAGGGCGTAGAAAAGGGTTGAGGGGCTCTCCTTAGTGCCGGAGCCAATGATTACGGACGGGCCGCCCCCTAGGAGAAAGTGCCCCTTCTGCTGGCAAAGGGCCTGGCCACTCAAAATGCTTAGGGAAAGCAGCAGCAATATTCTTTTCATCATATCAAGGTATTAGATTTCCCGGCAGCCAGAAGGAGTCCGAAACTCCGAATGCGCGGTTCATCCTGTGCGAGTCGATGACATTCTCATCCCGGTAAGACCCGGAGACAGATCCGCCAAGGGCGTCGTGGATGTCGCTTGCCGATATTGTCATATAGTCGTCGTCATAGGAATCCCACGCAACTCTGTAATAGGGCTTTGTAGGATCATATAGTTTCAGGTACTCCTGCTGGGTCCTTCGGGGATCATAGTAGGCTGTTCTCATAGATGAAGAGCCGCCCATGTTGCTTCCAAAGTACAGCCAGCCGCCCGAGTACTCAAAAGTCCTGTAAACAATGTAGCGGGTGTCATATTGGTTTATGGGAGAGAGTGCGGCCACATTCTTCTTCCAGTCAAAGCGCACCCTGGCGTATTTCCCCAGCGTAAGATAGTCCGATACCACCTCCGATGTTTCTCCGTTTACGGTTACCCCGCCGTTGAAGCGGAACTGCGGCCGGTTCCAGACCGCCACGTTCCTCATGGAGTACACAAAGTCCGAATGGTGACCGTGATGCCCCAGCCCGAAGTTTATCCGGGATGATACGATGGGACCGGCGTACTGCAGTTCATACCAGGAATACTCCCCGTTTGCCGTTACTTTTTTGGGCGAGTCATATACAATCACCTTGTTCTGGAGAAGACAGGCACGGTCACTCACTCCGCTTTCGCAGTCCCAAAGCTGAGTGTAGGAACTTGTCAATGAGTGGAACCAGTGTTCCGCGGTATTTGTAGCCTTGTAGAATTCCTCCGAAGGGTTGACGGCGTTGATACCGTTAGCGGATGTGGCGTCGGTGCTCACTATGCTTGTGAGGGTGCCGCTGCCCATTATCTCGTCAAGGGACGGCGCATACAGGTATGGGATGAACCTTGAAAAGTTTCCGTTGCTGAAAGGCGTGGTTATGCTGGTGAGGTAGTTCTTCTGGACATACTGGTAACCTGCATAAATCGTAAACTCCCTCACAACGTCCACATACGCCCATATGGCTTCAAGGGTTTCACTGCTGTTGACGTTTTCCAGTATCACACCAATTTTCAGAGTGCCGTAGTTGTGAAGGTCGTTTGCCACTTCGATGCCGATGGTGTCATATATGTTTATCCCGTTTGCAAAGAGGGTTGAGGGCGGATAACCTCCTGTGCCGGTGCCAACCGTTGGGCAGGGGAGAATCGCCGGCCAGCCAACCCCCTCCCTGTACGGATAGGAGACATAGTGTCCGCCGAAATTTGCGGATCTGCACGGCGTTCCGGCGTTGCCGTCCACGGTAATGGAAAAATGGCAGTCTATATGGTCATAGTCCTGTTCTGAAGTTATATTCCACCAGTCGTTCCTGGGGTTTGAAAGCCTGAGCATAAATCCGTCGCTGCTCAAAAACTGGTTTACGGATTGCCTCTGAAGTTTTACGTCGTACATTTTACTGTAATACATCCAGTAGCCTATGGAAAGGCTGTCGTAGTCACAGAGGGCATACGTCCATTTGAAATAGTTGACCGTTGTGCCGCTTAGGACTGTCTCCACATCTTCTCCGTCATAATCCAGGTTGAGGAAATCACCGTCAAGTTCAGTAAGGTGCCAGTAGTGCCCCGACACCATATCCAGGCCATATCCGTCCAGGTCAGATGCTTCCACCGCGGGCTTTACCCCCGCGCCTTCATATATGGCGTAAGGCTCAAAATACACCACTCCCTGGTAGCCGCGTATGTCTATGTCATATATCGCAGATCCATAGTGATGGTCCACTTCTCCGGAGGCCCCGTTGTTGACATATGGTGCCGATGTGCCTGTGATGGCTCTTACCATAAGCGAAGACGTTGCAGTTACATCAATGTTTTCAGAAAGACTGTTCCCAAGAACGGTGTTCAGTATGTCCACTTTCTGCACTCTGGAGTGGCTCTCCGTGTTTAGGAGTGTGAAACTGAGCGTAAGTTTTGTGGGATTGGGGAGCGGAGACGGCCTTGCGGAAATGCCTGTCAGTTTGACTCCCTCAAAGTAGGCCGGGGCCGATCCTCCGGAAGTCCTTATTCCAAGACTGCCGGTCACAAGTTGGAGGTTTGAGGCTGAGTAGATTTGATTTGGATTGCCGGCGTAAATGGCGTCCCAGTCCCTTGACGGGTCTATCTGTCTCAGCAGTTTAAGGTGGTCTGTCCGGCTCAGTTCCGTCGTTAGCGTGAATCTTTCAAACTGGATACGCCTTGAAGGAACGGATACGGTAAGCACAAGAGGAGTGGCGATTTCCACGGAGACTTCGTCCCGGATATTTCCGTCGGTGGAACCTCCTGCAGCCACTACAAGCCCTTCTGCGGCACTGCTCACTGCGGTAAAAGTGGCGGAGCCGCTGAATGGATATGCAGTCCTTCCGGAAGGATTGTCCCCCTGCCACTCTATGTCCGACGCCAGGTAAAGATCCCCCGTTACTGCCCCGCCCCTAAGGCAGGAGGTGACTATCTCGGGCCCTGTCAGGGAGGTCTCAAAAGGTATGGTGACGCTCTCTCCCGGCGCTATGGAAAGCTTGTTTGTATTGGTCCATTCAAAGCCGTCCTGGGGCGCTCCCAGTTTGAGGACTATTGACCGGCTGGTGTTGCGGATTATGTTGAAGCCGGTTTTCATTTCCGATCCTTCCGCTGAATCCAGATAAATCCTGTACCCGAAACGGCGCTGCCCGTAGCCGGGCTTCGTGGCCGATACATTTATCCTGAGGTATGAGCAGTTGTCCACCCTGCTGCCAAGGTCCATGGCAACGCTGCTCCATCGGCCTGCGCTTTCCTGCACCCTCTGGCAGTTTTCAAGGAAGTAGTAGGTGACTGCCCTTGAGCGGCCGGCGGCATCCCGGAAATTCAGGTCGGCGAGGTCCTCGCTTGTCGAGGAGTCCACGGAAGCGAACTTTGCGGAATCCGTCTGCCTGAAGCCGTTGTCCGTTCCGGTGTAGAAATACGGAACCTCGGTGTTGGAACGCGCGCCGGTGACCGAGGCCGCGGTGACGGTCCACCCTTCATCGGCCCAGCCGCTCACGTCCAGGGTTATGTCAAATTTGGCGAAAAGCCGCTTTACAGGTATGCTGAGGGCAGGATTTTCCGGGTCCAGCGTTACGGTTACCATCCCCGTCATCGGCATATTGTACTCCCTGTATTCAAGGTCTATGAGGTCGCTTGCCGATGCGCAGGTGTACCTCAGCGCCAAAAGGTCGTCCTTCGAATACCGGCTGAATCCGTATGCCCACCTGTCCAGTTCACGCTTGACGTCTTCCACGGCGTTCACCACTGCCAGGACCTCTATGGGCGCTCCGGCAGGAAGAGTCCAGTCGAAGGTCTTGCCGGTAGTGTAAACGGCCGCCGGAGCCCCGTTCACGGTGCAGGGCTCCCCGGCGTCGGCGCCATCGGCCCAGAAGGCGAAGAGGTAGGCTTCCGTGAAGTTCTCCACTCCCGGGGTTGCTACGGATTTCGTGACGGCGGAGGTGTCCGCGGCCGATAATCCCACGCGGACGTTGACTGTCCTCCCGGCCTCACGGGCTGGCGGGACGTCGGGAAAAGGAGTCTCTGTCTCTCGGCATCCGGCGGCCCACAGGGCGGCAATGGTTAAAAGCGGTATCAGGGTGTGTTTCATCTTGGTCTAATCCAGTATTATGCTTCCGGCCCCGTCCCAGGAGTCGTCTATGACGGGCTCAAAATCAACATCTATGATGTCCGGGTCTATGTCTATTGTCTCGGGGTCATTGGAACCCCTTCCGTGAATGACTACGTTTGATGCGGCGTAGATGCGGTTTCTCCCCATTGAAGGTACGTTTATGGCATAGTATACAACGTCGTCGCCCATCGACGCCTCAATGACAAGCCGCGTGCAGCGCCTGGTCCACGCCTCCATCGTCCTTATGTCCTGAGCCTCGGAGGAGGGGTTTGGGAAGGCGTAGAAAGAGTGGCTGCCGGTATACGGATTTCCGGCCGATACGACGGCGTTTATGCCCCTGTCTCCAAGAAGGGCGTCCATCCCGGCGTCGGCCTGTTCTCCTCGGTGCCATCCGCCGGTATTGTACCAGGCGGAGCGTGTCTCCGACAGCCCCGGGAAAGAGTAATCGGCCCCGTAGGAAGTTGTCCTGTAGGCGTTTGTGACGAATACCCCTCGCAGGGTGAAAGTCTTTGAGGCAAGGTGGGGCTTAAGCGAAAAGTCCACCCTGAGACCTCTCAGGTCTATCCTTGAAACAAGGCGTTTGACTTTGATCGTGACTGGTGAAGTCTCGCCCTCGGAGGGAGTAAGGAATGCGTCCCCGAACATAATGAGGGCATCTTTCCTGTTGTCTCCAAGGTAGGCTGCCCGCCCGGTCAGGTCCCCGGGGGCGCGGACCGTGGACGGGTCAAATCCGCCCACTCCTCCGGTAGGGTAATTTACTATCGCATAGCAGGTGTAATGCTGCCCCGCCACGAGTTGCAGGGCCAGGGGAGTCCCGGATTCGGAACTGTCCCAGCGGAAGTTCCCGGTCCTGTCATTGAAGGCGAAGACCGCCCACCTGCCGATGACGCTCTCGTCCTCGTCCGTAACTCCAGTAATCTTTGTCTTTTCCGCTCCGGATGCGGAAAAGACTACCGTCACAAGGAGGGAATCGGCCCCCGGAAAGAGGTCAGGAGCCGTGTCTTCCGGCTGGTACGGGACAGCGCAGGAAACCGCGCCTGCAAGTGAAAGGATTATGGAAAGAAAGTGTTTCATAATGATATCCGTTTGCTAGAGTACGTATTCCAGTTCCTGCTCTCCCCAGGGATACACTCCTACGTTGACGGTAGTCTCTTCAAAGTCAATTTCAATATAAAGGTCGGGGAGATTATGCTCAGTCCAGGTGATGCCGCCTTTGTCCCGGAGAATCTCATAGAGGTTATATGAGGTCTGGAAGTCACGGTATTCGTACATTCCTTCCCGGGCGTACATCTCCAGGACAAGGTCGTGGTCGGCCTGGCGGGGGAGAGTGAACTCAAAATGGCCTATCCCCGTCTCCTCCGGCGTAAACTGGAAAGGCCCCCTTACGGGCGTTCCAGTGAGGGCGTCTATGCCGCAGGTGTTTCCCCTTACTGTAATGTAGAAGGGGAAACGCCCTCCGGCGTGCTCGAACGAATCGGCACCAAGGTACTGCACCCTAACGTGCGAGTACTCTTTTGAAAACTCTACCGGGACGGTAAAGGACTCCTCCTTGACTTCCGCCAAATAACCGAATCGGAAAAGGGGCGCATAGTCCCTGCCGATGGGGACGGTCCACACGGAGCCGTCTCTCAGAAGTCCTTCCTGCCCCATCAGACCGTATCCCTTCACGGCTGCGGTTCCCCTTACCGTGAAGAAGAAAAGCCTGTCGTCAATGTATCCTACGCTGGTTCCGGCTTCGTCAATGAGCCTTCCGTCAGGGTGGGTGTACACCGTTGCAAACACGTCCGTATAACGCTGGAAGCGTGAGGCATCGGCCACATCGAAGAAGAGAAAACTGGGGCACAGGGTCCTGTCCTCCAGCACCACGGCGCGGCAGGAGGCAAGAAGAAGGGAGAGAGCAAGGATACCGCCCCGGAGAGTTCTAGAATTCATAGGACAGGCTGATGGGTCCGTTCCAGGGATCTACAGTGATGGTGGGCTGGATCTTGCCGGCCTGGAGGTCGTCGTCCTTGTCGTCGCTGTCCTTGCCCAGCATAGTGATCTTTATTGATGTGATCTTGTAGATATTGTTGGCCTGCAGCACAGGGAGGTCAAACACATAGAAGGTATCGGCATCATAGTCACTGTAGCCCGCCGCGGCCTTCACGTGGGCCTTTATGACAAAGCGCGTGTGTCTGGGACTGAAGGTCCCGGTGGCGGGTGAATGGGTGTCGGTGTCCTGGCGGTTGGGGTATGCGAACAGGTGGCGGGCCATTGCTGTGGCAGTCCCAGACACATTGCACGCCACATCCATATCGCTTTCATACGTAACGGCTGGAGCGCCGCTTGCCTGGAGGGTGAACTTGTTGTACCAGTTGTCTATGTTGGAGTGGGTGGCATCGTCAATTGCAAGAGGCAGTACGGCCGAATTCGCGGCCCCGGTGAGCCCGCTTACGCCGAGCCTGGATTTTCCAACCACATTCTTAAGGTATATCTGCTGGACGGTGAAGGTCGCGCCCTCCAGATCTGTGCCGCGGAAGTCAACCTGGAGATTGTCCAGTTGGATCATAGCGGCAAGTCTTTTTACGTAGACGCTCACGGCAGATAGATCCCCATCCGTGCCTGCGGCGCCGTTGTTGCCGTATTTCTTAACATTTACGGAGTTCTTTCCTGACATCACAAGGGATGAGGGGGTATTCATTGAAAGATCCGTAATCTCCGCCTCGAGGTTTGTGATGGTGGTGGTGTGGGGCTTGAAATGCGTGATGCGGTTGTGGTTTACAATCACGTACACGGTCTTTGCCCCGGTGAAGGTTGCAATCTTCACGCTGTGGGTGATGTTCTTGTCAAGGCCCTCCTCATAGTAGGAGGTTTCAAGTTTGCCGGCGGAGTCAAAGACAAACACCTGCACCTTGCCAATCTGGAAGTCCTTGACCTGCGCCGCCGTGGCCTTTACGGCCTCGTTTTCCATCCCGATATTCACGGTGAGGGTGGCATCGGGAACGGCCTCCGGAGCATCTCCGGATACGGCGGGAGCGTTTTTGCTGCAGGACAGAAGGCCGATTGCCGCGGCCAGCGTCAGAAAGAGTGAAAAGAATCTTTTCATAATGAAAACGGTTTAAAAGTTAATGTATGGGTATCAAAAGGTTTCGTCATCTTTGTTGAGCCCGTAACGCTGTATAAGGACGTAGATCTCCGGGTCCAGGTTCCCGCGGAAGACATAGGAGCGGTCATCGCGGCAGGCACGGAGGTAGTTCTCCACGGCCTTCCCGTCATCCCCGGCACGGGCATAGAGGAGTGCCAGCATGTAGCTCACCTGGGGTGTCCGGGGGAGCTCCTGGAGGATAGCCATCGCGGAGGCGTTGTAGTCAAGGGACACGTAGGCGATGGCCGTGTTGTAGTCGCGGTAGTCCCGAAGGCAGGTGAGAGCTTTCTCGTACTCCCTCTCCCGGAGGAGCCTAACGCCACGCATATATGTGGTGTCAAGTTCCGTGGTGTGGACCGTATCCTTCACCATTCCCTTCCGGTGGAGGAAGAAATCAAAGCGGACCGTCCGGAGCCTAGGATAGAGGTTCTCCCTCATGTAGCGGTACCAGGATTCCCCCTGCATCCCCCTCTCGCGCTCGTCCACATCGGCGGTCTCCAGGTGACGGATGAAAGAGAGTTTGTCGGAAGAAGTCATCACCGTGTCCTCATCCACGAGGACGCCAAGGTAGGGCCAGTTCTCGCCGCTGGAGCGGGAGAGGAAAGGGATGGAGGCAGGTATTGATGTATTGTGGCCGATGGACTCCCTGCCGGAATCGTCCACGCTCACGGAGAAGGAGTTCCTCTTGACGGAATCCATCCAGTGACGGATGTAATCGTCAAAGTAAGTTGCCACCGCCGCGGCGCGCCTTTCCGCAAGCGCCCCGTTGGACTTCACGGTGCCTTCAGGGGAGGCCGATGCACTTATCACTATGCTGTCAAGATCGAAGGAGGTGTTCTGGAGGAGTTCCAGGATATTCCCCCGGATACGCCCCATCTCAGTGGCGTTATGGCCGAGGGAGAGGTCGATCTCGCTACTTCCCGAAGCGAAGTCCACATAGCAGGCGGTGTTGGCCGCGGCCTTCCTCTCGAGCACACGGGTGAGGTAACGCTCCCTGGTGTCCACAAAGGCCGACAGGGAACTGATATAGAAGGTAAGGGGTTCTGAGCGGGGCATGGTGTAGAGATGGTGTTCCTGCTCGAATATATCCCCGGAGAGGACTATGTCCACCTTACGGAGCTTAGGACGTGTCCTTATACTCTGGGTATACTGGTAGACGAAGTTGCCGTCTATGTCACGGAGGACGGTATCAAGGCGTATCCCTTCGGTTACAATCGGTGCCTTGACGTACTCCTGGAACTTGGCGCCTCTTTGGTGCCATTTCTTCTCGTGGTAATACCTCCGGTGCCAGAAGGTATAGTGCCTTATGGCATCGGCCTCGGTGGGCCCGAAGAGGGAATGGAAGGCGGTCTCTGAGACGAAGGTGGAGTCGTTCTTGTACTTATAGAGTTCGGGCAGGTTACGGGCTATCCATATATTGAGGTTCCTCCAGTCGATAAAGGCCGTGGTGTCCGTTATGATTGAGCGTATATACCTGTCATAGAGCTCATAGCCGCGGAGCTGGCGGGAGCGGAACTCGCTCCCAGTGATGATGACTGGTTCCAGGCGGATGCTATCCTCGAGGATGAACATATCCGGGTAGAACTGGAGCTGCCAGCGGGTGTCCATCATCTCCTGAGGGACTATGACCTCAAATCTCAGGTCCACCCGTCCGTGCCTCTCGGCAACGTTTCGGAACCTCGCGGTGATGACCGCCGCGTTGATCACGTCATGCGCCACCATCTCACCGGACTCCTCGTCCCTGACGGCTTTCATCAGAAGGAGGGTCTCCCCGTTCTCTCCCGTCACGGTGATGGTGTCACGCGGGGCCGAAGCAATGACCTTCCGCTCCTCGGCAACTTCATTTCTGGACAGGGCAAGGCTTGCGGAGAGCCTCTGGTTATGAAGTGATTGAATTTTTTTAGTCTCTCCGCAACTCCCTGCCAAAAAGAGTATTATGAGTATAATTATGAAAGGTTTTTTCATAGCACCGGATTCTAGAAGATAAGTTGTATGGCAATCCTGGCATCCGGAAGTATGAAGGGCTTCCCGCCCTCCTCCGTCCTCACCCCGCAGAGGGGGCAGGCGTAGCGGGTGTAGCGCTTGTAACCTCCCCAGAGGCCCACCCCGAGGTCCAGGTTCCAGAACTCGCTGAGCATTATCGAATAGCCGCCGTAGGCGCCGGCGCCCCAGGCGTCGCCTTCCTCTGCCTCGCGGCTCCAGATGCCGCCGATGTTATAGACGCTGTAACGGGCGTCGCCTCCCGCCCACCAGCCGGAATAGACGTGCCAGGGCCACCAGCGTGCCCCGGCCCAGTAGGAGTTCTGGCGGGCTTCGAACTGCGTTTCCTTATCCCCGGCCTTGAATGTCCAGGGATTCAGTTCCGCCCCCACGTGGACGGAGACGTGCTGGGAGACTGCTATGGACGCCTCGGCGTTGACGGTCCCGAGTGAGATCCAGTCCACGGCGTTGGTGCCCACGGCAAAGCGCTGGGCAATGGCCTCTGAGCCGCCCGCAAGGAGGGCCGCGGCAAGGAGGAATATGCGTATACTTTTCATTCCTTTTTCGTTTTGCTGGCAAAGAAATGAAGAAAAAAGGGTAAAGAAAAGATGACACGTTTTATTTTTAAACCCCCGTAACCTTCTGAAAATCAGTTGGTTACAGGGGCTGAATGAAACGTTTCCCGCGGGAAAACGGATAAGTTGCTGAATGAGAGGATATTAGATGGTCAGAAACCTACAGAATATTCATTGACTGCTCACGAATTTTTTCAAGTTCGTCCTTCATTTTTACCACAAGTTGCTGGATTCCGGCGTGATTTGCCTTGGATCCGGTGGTGTTTATCTCCCTTCCCATCTCCTGGATTATGAATCCCAGTTTCTTGCCGGGGTAGGGCTCCGAGTCTATTACTTCACGGAAATACTTGCAGTGCTGCCTGAGGCGCACCTTTTCCTCATTTATGTCGTATTTCTCAAGGTAGAAGATCATCTCCTGCTCAAAGCGGGAGGGATCGGCCTTTACCTGAAGGTCCTGCATCGCCTTTGAGAGTTTGTCCCTGACGGACTGGATACGTTCTCCCTCAAGGGCTTCCACTTCATTATAATAGGAGAGGATAAGGTCCACGCGAGAGGTTACATCGGCATAAAGTGCCTTGCCTTCAGTGGCCCTGTATGCGCATATCTGCTTCAGGGCTTCCTTGATTCCGGCCTCCACAAGAGGCCAGTTTTCCGGAGTTATTACATCGGCCTTCTTAGAGTCAACTACGTCAGGGAGCCTCAGGATGCCGCTTGCAAGGATGCTTCCAACGCCCGGATCCTTGAGGAAGGTTTTGGTAAGGACGGTTTCCGCGTCCATCGCCTTAACTGCGCTTTGCCAGTAACTGTGGAAGACATCGGGGTTGATCTGATGGGCCGATTCCTCCGCGCCGTCTTCCCAGTTAAGGAAAAGGTCTATGGTGCCGCGGACCAGGGCATCTCCCAGCATCTTCCTCACTACCAGATCTTTATCCTTTGGAAGAAGTGAACTTTTTATGTTGATGTCTGCGCTTTTTGAGTTGAGGGCGCGTATCTCTATGGTGAGTTTACCACCGGAGAGGACTACTTCGGCCTTGCCGTAGCCGGTCATTGATTGAATCATAATTTGAGAATTTGTGAATACAAATATAGCTTTTTTTCCTTATATTTGTGAATTGAGAATAACTGGAAAGCGTTATAAAAAACACAGCAGATTATGATTGTAAGGTCGTTCTATCTCAAGAGGCAGTTCGCCGGCCGCATCGCGGAACTTTGTACTGAAGACGTCATTGCCGTCATCCGTCCCGAAAGAGCCATCGAGTCCCTGTTCTCAGAGGCCATCAGCGTTACCATAGACAGGAAAAAGAACGCATCGGCCCAGATGGAGTCCATCAAGGAGTATTTCTATTCCCTGGAAGAGGCCCCCTCATACCGTGAGAAGGTGGACACAATCCTGGACACGGTGTCGGGATACATCAGGGAGGCAATGTATGTCCAGACAGAACGTAATGCCATCCAGGATTACGTTATGGCAAAGTGCGCGCGCCTTTGCGCGGAGGCTATCGGCACAAAGGCCCACGGCAGGCTCCTTGACGGCACTGAACTTATGATCTGCCACTCCGTCCAGCACTTTGACTGGCAGCAGTCCCAGGCCCAGATCCGTGAACGCTGTGTTCCCGGACTCATCATCCCCGGCGGCTACGGCAGGCTCACCACCGGTTATATAGTGAGGGTGGGGAAGGACGGCGCCCATCTTATGGCATCGCTCATCGGCGCCACGCTTGAGGCTGAATCCATAGAGTTTTACGTAGACGGCAGGGCTTTCCAGTCAGAGGCCGCTATGACTTACGAAGAAGCCGCCCATTACTGCTCCCAGGAGCACGCGGCGTTTGCATCATCGGCCGTGTGGCCCGCAAAGAACGCCGGCATCCCCATCGTGGTGAAGGACATTACGGATCCTTCGTTTGAAGGTACTCTCATCTCAAGCACATCTTCCCATTCTACGGCAGTCATCGTGGACCGGGACCTTGACCTTATCACCGTTTACGGAACGGGCCTTCTTGGCCGCGTAGGTATGTCAGGGGCCATTTTCTCCACCCTTGCCCAGGCTCACGTAAACGTCCGTTTCATAGCCCAGACTTCATCCGAATACAGCATTTCCTTTGCCGTGAAGAGCGTAGATAAAGACCGCTGCGTGTGCGCTATCCAGAGCCTTTTCAAGGACAACCCTCTGCTTCCCCTTGACGACGTAGTGGTGGCCAACCAGGAGGTTGGAATCGTTACGGTCTTCGGAAGCCGTATGAGGAATCTTCCCGGAACGTCGGCCGCAATCTACAATAAGATGGGGCAGGCCGGCATCAACATCATAGCCTCGGCCCAGGGCGGTGAGGAACTCTCAATCTCCCTGGTTGTGAAGGCTGCCGATGTAGAGAAGGCCGCGGCGCTGCTTTAATAAGATTGCGTGGAGATAAGTTGTTGATACTTAGTGTTTTACATAAATGAGGGTGTCGGATTTCCGGCACCCTATTTTGTGTAACTTGCAGATAGTCAGAGAGTTGCCTCCACGGCTACTCGGGTTTGTAGGAGTCTTTGAGGGCTGTGGTCTTGTTGAAGACGGGATGCTCCGGGGTGGAGTCCTTGTCAAGGACGTAGTAGCCGGTACGCTCAAACTGGACGGCGATGCCGGAATTGTCCTCAAGAAGGGCGGGCTCTGCGTATCCCTTTCCTATGATGAGGGAATCCGGATTGAGGAAATCCTTGTAATCCATGTCCTCAGGCACCTGTGACATATCGGCCAGGGTGAAGAGGCGGTCGTAGTTTCTCAGTTCCAGTTCCTTGGCGTGAGCCTCGCTTACCCAGTGGATGGTGCCCTTTACGGGACGGTATTCCGGTGAAGGGTCATAGGTGCACTTCAGTTCCACAATCTCTCCGTTCTCATCCTTAATTACCTCATTGCACTTCACGATGTAGGTGTATTTGAGGCGTACCTCGCCGTCCGGTTTAAGACGGAAGAACTTCTTGGGGGCGTCCTCCATGAAATCCGCGCGGTCTATGAGAAGATTGCCGGTGAAGGGGACCCTGCGCTTTGCGCCTTCAGGGTCTGCGGGGTTGAGCGGGCAGTCGAACCACTCCACCTTGCCTTCAGGCCAGTTGGTGATGGTAAGTTTCACAGGGTCCTGGACAACCATGTAGCGATTGCTGCGCTCATTGAGATCCTGCCTTACGCACCACTCAAGGAGTTGGATGTCCATTAACTGGTCACGCTTTGAAACGCCTATCTTGTCGCAGAACATACGGAGGGCGTTTGCCGTGTAGCCGCGGCGGCGCACACCGCAGAGGGTGGGCATCCGGGGATCGTCCCAACCGCTCACAAGGCCCTTCTGGACAAGTTCCAGGAGTTTGCGCTTGCTCATAAGGGTATAGGTGAGGTTGAGGCGGGCGAACTCGTACTGATGGCTGGGATAGATGCCGAGAGTCTCGATGAACCAGTCATAGAGGGGCCGATGTACATCGAATTCCAGGGTGCAGATACTGTGGGTGATATGCTCTATGGAGTCACACTGGCCGTGGGTGAAGTCATACATAGGGTATATGCACCACTTGTCCCCGGTACGGTGATGATGGGCAAACTTGATGCGGTAAAGGAGAGGGTCGCGGAACATCATATTGGGATGCGCCATATCTATCTTTGCGCGGAGCACCTTCTCTCCTTCAGCGTACTTTCCGGCTTTCATCTCACGGAAGAGCCTGAGGTTTTCCTCAACGCTGCGGTCTCTCCAGGGGCTGGGGGTGCCGGGCTTGTCCACGGTGCCGCGGTTTTCACGGATCTGGTCCTGGGTCTGGTCATCCACGTATGCGAGGCCCCTCTTGATCAGTTCTTCCGCCCATTCATAGAGTTGGTCGAAATAATCCGAGGCGTAGAGTTCCTTGTCCCACTGGAATCCAAGCCACTTGATGTCTTCCTTGATGGAGTCTACATATTCGGTGTCCTCCTTTGTGGGGTTTGTATCGTCATAACGCAGATTGGTTTTGCCGCCGTACTTCTGGGCAAGGCCGAAGTTGAGGCAGATGCTCTTGGCGTGGCCAAGGTGCAGATATCCGTTGGGCTCCGGAGGGAAGCGGGTCATAATGGAATCTACCTTGCCCTCTGCGAGATCCTTCTCGATGATTTCTTCAATGAAGTTAAGTTTACGCTCTTCCATAATATTATATTAACCCCCAAAGTTACTAAAAAAAAGGCACATATTTCCCGTTAAAAAATTTTTTAGTAATTTTGTCCGATAAAACAAAACCAAAACCTACTAAAAAATGGGACTTCTACACGCCAGACTGGCAAAATATGACCTTCCCCAGAAGATGATGGAGAAAGGCATCTATCCCTACTTCCGCCAGATAACATCCAAACAGGGAACCGAGGTAACAATGGACGGTCACAAGATCATGATGTTCGGTTCCAATGCATATACAGGACTTACAGGAGATGAGCGCGTTATCAACGCCGGCATCGAGGCCCTTAAGAAATACGGTTCCGGCTGCGCCGGCTCCCGTTTCCTGAACGGCACCCTGGATATCCACGTCCAACTTGAGAAGGAACTTGCAGAGTTTGTGGGAAAGGACGAGGCCCTGGTATTCTCCACCGGCTTTACCGTCAACAGCGGCGTCATCCCTCAGCTGCTCACGAAGGACGATTTCATCATCTGCGATGACCGTGACCACGCTTCCATCGTGGACGGCCGCCGTCTCAGCTTTGCAAAAGGCCTTCACTACAAGCACAACGACATGAAGGACCTTGAGAGGTGTCTCAGGCGCTGCCCTCCCCAGAGCGTGAAGCTCATTGTGGTAGACGGCGTTTTCTCAATGGAAGGAGACCGTGCAAAACTCCCTGAGATTGTGGAGCTAACGCACAAGTACAAGAATGTGGTGATAATGGTAGACGAAGCCCACGGCATCGGCGTTTTCGGAAAGCAGGGCCGCGGCGTCTGCAACCACTTCGGCCTCACTAATGAGATTGACCTCATCATGGGCACCTTCTCCAAGAGCCTTGCCGCTATCGGCGGTTTCATTGCTGCCGATAAAGTCATCATCAACTACCTCCGTCACACCGCCCGCACATATATCTTCCAGGCCAGCGACACCCCCGCCGCTACAGCATCGGCCCTGGAAGCCCTTCACATCATCCAGAAGGAACCTGAGCGCATCACCAAGCTCTGGGACGTAACCAACTATGCCCTAAGGCGTTTCAAGGAGGAAGGCTTTGAAATTGGAGAAACCGAAAGCCCCATCATTCCCCTCTACGTGCGTGACCTTGAGAAGACTTTCATCGTGACCAAGCGCGCATTTGACGAAGGCGTTTTCATCAACTCCGTCATTCCGCCGGCATGCGCCCCTCAGGACACCCTTATCCGCTTCTCACTTATGGCCACCCATACCCGTGAGCAGGTTGACAGGGCAGTTGAAGCGCTCACCAAGGTATTCAAGGAAGAAGGCATCATAAAGTAGTAACTGACACAGGAGAATATCATATCGGAATCAAGCAGAAGGATCGCACGAAATACGGTCCTTCTGTATTTCCGTATGGGGCTGATGATGATCATCGGCCTGTTCACGTACCGCATAATCCTGCGTGCGCTGGGCGTTACGGATTACGGGGTCTACAGCGCCGTGGGCGGCATTGTGACGATGTCCCTGCTGGTGATGAACACGGTTGCATCGGCCATAAGCAGGTACATCACCGTGGGCCTCGGGAAAGGAGACCCTGAGCGGCTGAGGACCATCTTCGGCACGTCGCTGGCGGTGATGGGCGGCTTCTGCCTCCTTATCATCCTCCTTACGGAAACCGCCGGCCTGTGGTACCTCTGTCACAAGATGGTGATCCCGCCGGAGAGGATGGGAGCGGCATCGGCAGTTCTCCATACCTCGCTCATAGTGCTTGTGATAAACCTTATGAGCATCCCCTTCACGGCCGATATAAACGCTCACGAGCATATGGGCGCATACGCTGTCATAGCCGTCCTGGAGGCCGTTTTGAAACTTGGTATAGCCGCCGCGGTATGGTATTCACCCGCCGATAAACTGGTGGTCTACGCCTGGCTGCTTGTGGCGGCGGCGCTGCTTTCAAGGGGCGCCTATGCGGCTTATGCCCTGAGCCGTTTCCCGGAGTCCCGCACTCCCTGGAGGACGGACGGCTCCCTGGTAAAGGAAATGGGCGCATTTGCCGGCTGGAATTTCCTTGGAAGCGGCGCGTATATGCTCAATACCCAGGGCATCAACCAACTTATGAACCTGTTTTTTGGCGTGGGGATGAACGCCGCAAGGGGAGTGGCCGATAAAGTGGAGCAGGTTGTCCGCCAGTTCGCAACAAACATAGCCCTAGCCCTTAACCCCGCCCTTACCAAAGCCTACGTCGGCGGCAATAAGGAATACGCCTTTGAACTTGTGTGCAAAGGCTCAAAATACTATTTCTGGATACTCTGGGTGCTGGCTCTGCCCTTCTTTACGGATGCCGATACAATCCTTTCCCTATGGCTTGGCTCAGTGCCCCCGGAAGCTGCCTTTTTCACAAAACTTACGCTTTTATGCTTTGTGATAGACTTCACTCCGGGCACTCTCAACGTCCTGGTGCAGGCCGGCGGCAGGATCCGCCGCTACTACATCTGGACCAGTCTTGCGGCATCCCTTGCGTTCCCCATAACCTATGTGGCGTACCGCCTTGGCGCCCCCGCCTGGGTGGGATATGCGGCTTTTGCCTTCATCTATATAGTCAAGGCCGTCGTGATGATGCGTGTCGCCCATAAGGAAACGGGCCTTCCGCTTGGATATTACTGGAAAAAGGGCCTCTGGCCCGCCTTGGCGCCCGGGCTTATGACGCTCATAGTCATATCTTTCATCCCTGAAGTCCTCCCCGCAGAGTGGTGGCGTTTCCTTGTTTCGGCCGCCCTTGGCGCTCTCACAATGGCCACTTCCATCTGGCAGGTTGGCCTCACGGAAGGGGAGAAGGCCTTTGTGAAAAGTAAGTTAAAGCGATGAAAACACAAATTCTCTATATCCTTGTAAGTTCCGGGGCCGATGTTTACACGGAGCAGGTCCTTGTGAGCGCTACATCGGCAAGAAGACGCAATCCGTCGGCAAGAATGCTCCTGCTGACAGATTCCGATACCCTTGTCCCGCCGTCGCTGGAGAGTCTCTTTGACAAGGTGATAAGGCAGGATTTCCCTGCCGATATCCCCCCGATGAAGCGTTCACGTCTCCTTAAAACAGGGATGAGAGGCCTTGTGGAAGGGGATTTCCTGTTCATAGATGCCGATACAATAGTAGCCCGCCCCCTTGACGATATTGATGCTGTTGAGGAGCCCCTTGCAGCCTGCCTGGACCTTCACAGCCCTTTCCGGGAACATCCTCATTATGAGGCAACCGTCAATATGTGCCGGAAACTGGGATTCGACGCCTCAAAGGAACAATGGTACTTCAATTCCGGAGTTATGCTTGTGAAGGATACTCCCGGGAATCACGCATTCTTCAAGGCATGGCAGCAGAATTACCTTTCAGGATATGAGGCCGGAATAAAGCCGGACCAGCCTTCCCTCGCCAAGACCTCCGCCGCATCGGGCCATCCCATAGCGCTTCTTCCCCACCAGTGGAACTGCGAGGTCCAGAACGGCATACGCTATCTGAGGGACGCCTATATCGTGCACTATATGGTCACCAATGTGGGAAGCGGCCCTCAGGACGCCCTTTTCCTTCTTAATAACAGGAACAGCCTCCTCTCAGTCCGCGAATCCGGCGGCCTGACTGCAGAGATAGAAGCGGTTTTAGAGAATCCCAATCTTGGTTATGCGCCTGTTACACAGGTGTTTGCCGGAGAAGACCTGTATCTTTTCCGAACCCGCCGCTACCGCTGGCTGAGGGCGCACTACAGGCGCGGAAAAGCCTCCCTGCTGGAATGGCTACTTAAAGTGAAAGATCATCTGCTATGCCGAAAGTAAGTGTAATTGTCCCTTCCTACAATCTTGGGAAGTACCTTCCGGAAACCCTTGAAAGCGTTCGGGCCCAGACGTTTACGGATTGGGAATGCATCGTGGTGGAAAACGGCTCCGGGGACGGTTCCCCGGAGATTGTGAAGTCCTTCTGCGGGAAAGACAGCAGGTTTGTCCCTCTTTTCCTGCCGGGTAACGTAGGCGTTGCTGCCGCCAGGAACAAGGGCCTTGACCTTGCAAAGGGGGAGTACATCCTCTTCCTTGATGCCGATGACCTCATCTCCGGGACTTATATGGCTCAGGCGGTATCGGCCCTGGACCAGAATCCGGCCCTCACTGTAGTCTACGGTAAGGCTCAGCGCTTTGGCTCCGAGACTACCTGGGACCTTCCTCCGTTCTCGATGGACACAATGCTTTCCCGTAACTGCCTGTATATCAGTTGTTTTTTAAGGAGGGCCAGTGCTGTTCCCTTTGACCAGGAATTCAAGACGGGCTTCGAGGACTGGGATTTCTGGCTTTCCGTCCTTGAAAGGGTGGAGAACCCCGTGGTAAAGCAACTGGACAGCGTGTGCTTTTATTACCGGACACGTCGTTCATCCCGTAACAAGGGAGTGACTGACGAGGCCCTGAGGGATATCCGCCGCCGGCTTTGGGATAAGCATAAGGCCCTTTATGGCAGGTATTTCTGCAATCCCCTTGAAACCGTGGAGTACCGCCGTCTTGAGAGTTCCTTCCGCAAGGCATCCCGCTGGTCCCTTGCCTGGAAACTCCGTTTACTTTACAGAAAACTCTTCGTATGAACCGCGTACTGGTAATAGTAGTCACCTACAACGGAATGAAGTGGCTTGACCGCTGCCTTGGCTCAGTGGCAGGAGATGGCCGATCGGAGTCGGCCTTGACGGTAGATGTCTTTGTGGTGGACAATGATTCCACTGACGGCAGCGCTGACTACATTCAGGGGCATTTCCAGCAGGCTAAACTTATCCGAAGCGCAGAAAACCTTGGTTTTTCCAAGGCCAACAACCTTGGTTTTGAATACGCCCTTAAAAAAGGTTATGACTACGTCTATCTCCTGAACCAGGACGCCTGGCTTGAGGCCGGCGCCCTTGAGACCCTTGTCGCCGCCGCCGATTCCCACCCCGAATACGCCGTCCTCAGCCCCCTTCAGTACCAGGACGGCTACAAGGAACTGGATAAATTATTCAAAAAAGACAAAACCCCGCCTGCGGCGCACTGGCTGGTGCCCACCGCGGCCATTCGGAAGATCGGCCTTTTCAATGAGGAACTTTTCCCGCTGTATGGACAGGACGATGACTGGTGCAACAGGGCCCGGTATCACGGATTCACGGTTGGAGTGGTGCCTGAGGCCCGTGCCGTGCACGACAGGGCGCAGAGGAAGGAGCCGAAAGAGAAGATAATTGACAGGAATTACAGGATAGGGTCACTCGTGAGACTCTGTGACATAAACAGGCCTTTGTGGGAGAGATTCCTGTTTGTGTGCCTGTTCACAGCGGTGAAAACTGCCAAATATGTCAGTTTCCTGCCACTTAAACACTTCATTTCCATATGCAAGGCACTGCCAACTGTCAGGAAAGTCAGAAGGCACGCGATTTGATAAATTGCGCCGATGTTCGTATATTTGTAAGATTTAGTAAATAATGTCATATTATGGCAGTAGCAGACATACTTAAAAAGATATTTGGATCCAAGAGCGACCGCGACATGAAGGCCATCAGGCCTTATCTTCAGAAGGTCCTTGCAGCATATCCTGAAATTGACGCATTATCGGCCGATGGCCTGAGGGAGCGCAGCGCCGCCCTCCGCGCAAAGATCTTCGAGGTTGAAAAGCCCTTCGAGGACCGCATTGCGGAAATAAAGGCACGTATTGAGGACGACATTCCCATCGAGGAAAAGGAAGCCCTCGCTACCGAATCCGACAAACTTGTGAAAGACGAGGACGAGGCTATCGAGGTCATTCTCAATGAACTCCTTCCGGAAGCCTTCGCCATTATGAAGTCCACCGCGCGTCGTTTCGCCCAGAATGAGACCGTGGTGGTGACGGCTTCGGAGTTTGACAAGAAACTTGCGGCAGAAAGCCGCGACTTTGTTGAGATCCAGGGTGACAAGGCCATATGGCACAACCACTGGCAGGCCGGCGGCAACGAGATTACCTGGGATATGGTCCACTACGACGTCCAGTTAATCGGCGGCATAGTACTCAACGGCGGCGTCAAGACCAACAAGGACCAGAGGGGTATGATTGCTGAGATGGCAACCGGTGAGGGTAAAACCCTTGTGGCAACCCTTCCCGTATTCCTCAACGCGCTTGCCGGAAAAGGCGTACACGTGGTTACCGTGAACGACTACCTCTCCAAGCGTGACTCTGAGTGGATGGGCCCGCTCTACATGTTCCACGGCCTTTCAGTAGACTGCATAGACAAGCATCGGCCCAATTCCGACGCCCGCCGCAGGGCCTATGAGTGCGACATAACCTTCGGCACCAACAACGAGTTCGGCTTCGACTACCTCCGTGACAATATGTGCTCCCGTATGACGGACCTTGTCCAGAGGAAGCACCACTATGCCATCGTGGACGAGGTTGACTCCGTTCTCATCGACGACGCCCGTACCCCCCTCATCATCTCCGGTCCTATGGAAAAGGCTTCCGGCGATGAACAGTTCATGGAGTATCGGCCCTATGTGGAGAGCCTCTACAACAAGCAGAGGGCCCTTGTAAACACCACCCTCAACGAGGCCAAGAAACTCATCGCCGCAGGCAATGAGAAGGACGGCGGCCTGCTTCTCTACCGCTGCCACAAGGGACTTCCCAAGTATCAGCCCCTTATCAAGTTCCTGTCGGAGCCCGGTATGAAGGCACTGATGCAGAAGACGGAGGCCTACTATATGCAGGACAACGAGCGTGAGATGCCAACCGTCACGGATCCCCTCTACTTTGTCATCAATGAAATCCTGAATTCCGTGGATATGACCGATAAGGGCCACGACGCCCTTGCCGGAAGCGTAAGTGACCCCAACTTCTTCGTGCTCCCCGATATGGGAAGCGCCATTGCCGATATCACCCACGACGCTACCCTCAGCGCCGCGGAGAAGGCGGAGAAGAAGGATGCCCTGATGGAGGATTTCTCCCTGAAGAGCGAGCGCGTTCACACCGTGATCCAACTTCTGAAGGCCTATGCGATGTTCACAAAGGATATCGACTACGTGATAGTGGACAACAAGGTGAAGATCGTGGACGAATCCACGGGCCGTATTATGGAGGGCCGCCGCTGGAGTGACGGTCTGCACCAGGCGGTTGAGGCCAAGGAGAACGTGAAGGTTGAGGCCGCAACCCAGACCTTTGCAACCATCACCCTCCAGAACTACTTCCGTATGTACCACAAACTGGCCGGTATGACCGGTACCGCAGAAACGGAAGCAGGTGAGTTCTGGGATATCTACAAACTGGATGTAGTGGTCATCCCCACCAACAGGCCTGTGATAAGGGACGACCAGAATGACATTATCTACAAGACCAAGAAGGCAAAGTTCAACGCCGTCATTGACAAGGTTGTGGAACTGTCCAATGCCGGACGCCCGGTGCTGGTAGGTACCACGGACGTTGAAACCTCAGAACTGCTTGCGCGTATGATGAGTATGCGCGGCATAAGGGCCAACGTCCTCAATGCAAAGGAGCACGCCCGTGAGGCTGAAATCGTTGCCCAGGCAGGTCAGAAGGGGAAGGTCACCATCGCCACCAACATGGCGGGCCGTGGTACGGATATCAAACTCACCCAGGAGGTGAAGGACGCCGGCGGTCTTGCAATCATCGGCACCACCCGCCACGACTCCCGCCGCGTGGACCGTCAGTTACGTGGCCGCGCGGGCCGTCAGGGAGACCCCGGAAGTTCCTGCTTCTATATCTCCCTTGAGGACGACCTTATGCGTAAGTTCGGCTCCGAACGTATCGCCGGCGTTGTTGATAAACTTGGTATGGCCGATGACGAGGCCCTTGTGAGCGGAATGCTCTCCAAGAGTATAGAATCGGCCCAGAGAAGGGTTGAGGAGAACCATTTCGGCTGGCGTAAACGTACCCTGGAATACGACGACGTCATGAACTATCAGCGTGAGGCCGTGTACTCCCGCCGCCGTAACGCCCTTTCCGGAGAGCGCATAGAGATTGACGTCCAGAACATGATGGAGGACACCGCCAACATCCTTGTCCAGCAGAGTGAGGGGATGAGTTTCCAGGAGTTCGAGGAGTACGTGATCGGTAAACTCTCCATCGACCTTGGTTTTGACGAGGCTTTCTATGCCGATTCAAAGCCGCAGGAGATTGCAGCAAAACTTGCCCAGCATATGCAGGAGGTCTACGCCCGCCGTATGGACACTATGATCCAGAAGGTGAATCCTGTCATTAAGACCGTCTTCGAGAAGCAGGGGAGTATGTATGAGAACATCGCCATTCCCATCACCAACGGAAAGAAGCAGCTCAATCTCTCTGTCAACCTTAAGAAGGCCTATGAGACGGAAAGCCGTGAGATTGCAAAGGCACTCAGCCGCAGCATCATCCTATATTATATAGATGACTACTGGAAGCAGCACCTCCGCGATATGGACGATCTCCGTCAGAGCGTCCAGAACGCCGCCTATGAGCAGAAAGACCCTCTGGTGGTGTACAAACTGGAGAGTTACAACCTCTTCACGGAGATGCTTGAAAAACTCAACGAGGAAGTCCTTACTTTCCTTCTCCGAGCATTCATCCCGCTCAGGGATGCATCCGATGCCCGTGAGGCGCGCCCGGCTTCCCAGCCCAACCGCAACCTCCAGCAGATGCACGGCACGGATCCCTCGCAACTGTCCACAAACGGGGAACAGCGCTCCAGGATGCCTGTCCGCGTGGACAAGCACGTTGGGAGAAACGACCCCTGCCCCTGCGGCAGCGGCCTCAAATACAAGAACTGTCACGGAAAGGGAATCGCTTAAGATTCCCTTTTTTGTGGCTTGTTGATAAGTGTTGTTGATAACTTTTTTAGAGAAATTGTAACCGCCCAGTTGTTTTAAAAAATTTTAATATCTATCTTTGTCCGGTCATAATAGGCCTGAGGGGTAAGGAAATCATTACACAAACCTATTATATTTATGACAAATTCTCAGCAAGCCATCTATGATGCCCGTACGCTCGGTAGGGGTAAGATGCTAACCCTCGGTCTCCAGCACATGTTCGCCATGTTCGGAGCCACGGTTCTGGTTCCCGTCATCACGGGCCTCTCAATGAGTGCCACTCTTCTGTTCGCAGGCCTTGGCACCCTCCTCTTCCACCTTCTGACCAAAATGCGGGTGCCGGCGTTCTTAGGATCGTCCTTCGCTTTCCTCGGTGGCTACGCTGCAGTAGTCGCAATGGGAGCCCAGGAAGGCCTCAGCGCCGCAGAATCACTGCCTTATGCCTGCATCGGAGTCTTTTCGGCAGGCATTATTTATTTCATCCTTGCCGGACTCATCGCCGCATTCGGCGCAAAGAAGGTGATGCGCTTCTTCCCTCCAATCGTGACAGGCCCCATCATCATCGCAATCGGCCTTACGCTTTCGGGAAGTGCAATCCAGAACTGCAACAGCAACTGGTGGATCGCCCTGCTTGCAATTGTCATAATAATAGTCTGCAACATCTGGGGCAAGGGCATGATCAAGATCATCCCCATCCTTCTGGGTGTCCTGGGCTCATATCTTGTGGCGGCCTGCTTTGGAATCTGTGACTTCTCGGCAGTGAAGGAAGCCGCCTGGGTGGGCCTTCCCTTCCAGTGGGAAAACACTGCCTTCCACGTATTTGCCAATCCCAACTGGGGCCTTGTCGTGAGCGCAATCATTGCAATTGTCCCTATCTCCCTTGCCACCATGATGGAGCATATCGGGGACATGTGCGCCATTTCCTCCACCACCGGCATCAACTACCTTGAGGATCCCGGTCTTCACCGCACCCTCATGGGAGACGGCCTTGCCACAATGATCGCCTCCCTTTTCGGCGCACCTGCAAATACCACATACGGTGAAAACACCGGTGTTCTCAACCTCACAAAGGTATATGACCCCAGGGTTATCCGCATCGCTGCAGTATTTGCCATCATCCTCAGTTTCTGCCCCAAGTTCAGCGCCCTTATCGCCTCTATGCCGGCTTCCACTATCGGCGGCGTCTCCCTGGTGCTTTACGGTATGATATCCGCTGTGGGTGTCCGCAACATCGTTGAAAACCGCGTAGACTTCACCAAGAGCCGCAACGTGATTGTGATGGCCCTCATCCTGGTTCTTGCAATCGGTATCAAGTACGGCGCAGGTGATGCCATCAACCTTGGTTTCACCAAGCTCAGCGGCCTTGCAGTTGCCGCCCTGGTGGGCATCATCCTCAACGCCGTCCTGCCTGGCAAGGACTATGAGTTCGGAGCCAACCCTGAAGCCGACAAAGCGGTTAACTTCGAGATCAACCCCTCACTCCGCAAGTAGCATAACACCCGGCCTGCAAGGTCGGGTGTAAATATTTTAACATACATAACATTCATAAACTACGCTTTATTTATGTCTAAAAAAACTATTCTTGCAGTTGCTGTAGCAACTCTTGCACTTGGCCAGGTTGCCAAGGCGCAGACCAATCTCCAGGTGTTCTACGATTTCTCCAAGGATCGTGGACACGCTACTACTACCTTGGAAGGTTTCTACGGTGATAACTGGGGCAACACCTTCTTCTTCATTGACTATGATTATAAAGGTCTTGATGCTGACAAGAAGAATGTAACTCCTTCCAGCACTTACTTTGAGATTGCCCGTTGCTTCAATTTCTGGCAGAATGTGCCGGTCCTTAATGGATTCAGCCTCCAGGTAGAATACAACGGTGGCTTGCTCATTGGTGGAGCGCAGGCTGTGCCTGCCGGTTCTTACACTGGTTACGGAATCAATCATTCATTCCTGGCAGGTATAGATTATTTCATCCATAGCAGTGATTTCAAGAATACGCTTAATCTTAAAGTCCTTTACAAGAATATTCTTGGAGCTACCAGTAAGGTTCCCATGCAGTTTACCGTTGTCTGGGGATTACAGGACCTGTTCGGTGTTCAGGGTCTTCGCTTCAGCGGTTTTGCCGATTTCTGGTGGCAGGACCAGTTCCTCTTCCCTTGGGCTGATAACGATGCTTACCGTGATTTTACAAAGGGTGAGAATACAAGTGTAACATTCATTTCCGAGCCTCAGCTTTGGTACAATGTGGGCCAGTGGTTTGGCGTTCCCAATCTGAATATCGGCGGTGAAGTTGAACTAAGTTACAACTTCGGTACTCTTCTTGGATTCAGGGTGCGTCCCTGCGCAGGTATAAAGTGGGTCTTCTAATATAGGAGGAAATCTCAATGAAACCTGCTTTTGAAAAACTATTCGGCTTCGATTCCAAGAAGCATAGCGTAAGGACAGAAATCCTTGCGGGTATCACCACCTTCCTCACGATGGCCTATATCCTGGCCGTGAACCCCGGAATCTTCAGCGCCCTTCCCGGCATGCCTGCAGGCAGCGTCTTCACCGCTACCGCTCTTGCCGCCATCATCGGTACGCTTGTAATGGCACTCTACGCCAAGAAGCCGTTCGCCCTTGCCCCCGGCATGGGCCTCAACGCCTTCTTCGTGTACACCGTATGCCTTGGAATGGGTTACAGTTGGCAGTTCGCCCTCACGGCAGTCCTGCTGGAAGGTATCCTCTTCATCATCCTCACCCTCACCAAGGTCCGCAGCTGGCTGCTTAACGCTATCCCCGGTACGCTCAAGAAAGCCATCGGCGCCGGTATCGGCCTCTTCATCGCCTTCATCGGCCTGCAGAATGCCGGTATCATCGTGAACTCCGACGCCACCCTTGTGACCCTTGGCCACATCACCGAAGGCAAGGCCCTCCTTGGCCTGGTCGGCCTGTTCATAACCGCCGGTCTTGTGATGGCAAAGGTACGTGGAGGCATCCTCTGGGGTATCCTCGCAACCACCGTCCTTGGCCTTGTTATCAAGGATCCCGCAACGGGTGAAGCCATCACCAAGCTTACCGGCGTGGTTTCCCTTCCCGCAAGCGTGGAGCCCATCGCCTTCAAGTTCGAATGGCACAACATCCTCACCCTGGACATGCTGGTGGTTGTTTTCACCTTCCTGTTCATCGACATGTTCGACACCATGGGAACCATCATCGGCGTACATCAGGGCACCGACCTCATCCCCGAAGGTAACCGCAAGGATGACATCCCCGGAATGGAGAAGATGTTCCTGGCCGATTCCATCGCCACCGTCTGCGGCGCCTGTCTTGGTACTTCCACCACCACCACTTATGTGGAGAGCGCATCCGGTGTAGGTGAAGGCGGCCGTACCGGTCTCACTGCCTTCTCAACGGCAATCTGCTTTGTGCTGGCACTGTTCTTCAGCCCGCTGTTCCTGGCCATCCCCGGTGCCGCTACCGCTCCGGCCCTTATCGTTGTTGGCGTAATGATGATGTCTCCTCTGAAGAGCATCCACTGGGAAGACTACTGCAGGGCTATCCCCGCCTTCCTTACCATCATCATGATGCCTCTTGCTTACAGCATCAGTGACGGTATCCTCATCGGTGTCATCTCCTATGTCCTCTGCCACGTTGTAGCAGGCAAGTTCAAGGAAATCTCCATCACTATGTGGATTCTTGCGGCGCTGTTCATCTGCAAGTACATATTCATATAAAATGCAGGTGGTGTGACTTTTTCTGGCACACCACCCGCATTTTTATGGCTTTTTTGACGGTGATGTGACAAATAAAGTCACATCACCGTCACTTTTATGCTTCGTCCAACTCTTTGGGCATTGTGAATGTTGTGCGTTCTACCGGGAGTGAGAATGCAATTCCGTTGGCGTCAGTGGTGAGACCGCTGTCTTTGTAGATGGCCTTCAGGATAGCATCCTTTGAGTCTGAACTTGCAAGGATGAGGATTACTTCCTTATCCGGCTGGATGGTGATATTGAAGAATTCTTCTGATTCGGGGTTTGCGGAGCCGCGGCCGCGGAGGATGGAGCCGCCCCTGGCGCCGGCCTTGCGGGCTGCCGCCATTACATTCTGGGAGAATCCTGCATTTACTATGCACACAATCAGTTCGAATTTGCCGTTTCCTTCCATATTATGCTTCCTCCTTTACTGTAGATTTTTCATTTGCCAAAAAGCCGTATACCATTGTTCCTATGACACTGGTAAGGCGTACCGTGAATGCAACCCCCTTGTAGTTCTTGCCTTTCCTGAAGTTCTCTTCCAGTTCCGAAATAATACCTGCCGCTTCGTCGGAACGCACTATGGCTATGATGAGGGACTTCGGTTTCTCTTCCAGGCCAAGGTACTGGAGAATGAGGTGCGAGGTGCCCTTCGCGGGCATCGTGAACTGAAGGTTTGCCTGATGGGCCTGGATAAGGCTTGAGTAGTACTTGGCTTTCTCGTTGTGCACGATAGCCGTAAGCATCTCAAGTTTTACCGGGGCTATATTGTGTTTGTTATCTTCCATAGGCGTTATTCAAAGTAGATGATCTGGTCTTCATCGGCCTTAAGGATACGGCGCATCCTTATGGTCTTGCGGTACTGCACGCTGAGAACGGACTTGAATCCGAGGGACTGGATGGTGATGAGCGGGGTCATCGCTACCATTGCCACCACGCCGAACGCGAAATCCAGCACCGCAGGGGCTCCCTGCATAGATACGCAGGCGCCAATTACCATAGGCAGGATGAAACTGGAGGTGAGGGGACCGCTGGCAACGCCGCCGGAGTCGAATGCGATGGCGGTGTAGAGCCGGGGCACCATAAATGAGAGCCCGAGGGACAGGAGATACCCCGGTACAAGATAGTACAGAAGGGAAAACCCGTAATGGACCCTGAGAAGGGAAAGGCCGATAGATACGCCCACGCCGATGGAAAGGGCCATCATCATCTGCCTCTTTGAAACCTCGCCGCCGGTGATTTCCTCAACCTGCTTGTTGAGAACCTGCACGGCAGGTTCTGCCAGCACCACCACATTACCAAGGATGAAGGCGAAGCCGATCATTATCCAGTGATTATGTGCGGCAAGTTGACTGCCAAGTTTGAAACCTATGGGCATAAAGGCAAGTTCTACGGCCGAGAGGAAAAGCACCAGGCCGATAAACGTATATGCTATACCCATAAGGATCTGGAAGAGTTTGCTCCAGGGGAGTTTGAGGATTGCTGCCTGGATGATGATGAAAACAAGCACCACCAGGAAAAGCGACACCGCTACATCCCACATCTTCTCCTTGAAAAGCCCCAGAACACCGTTATCCAGGATTCCGTCCATAGAGTAATCGGGAATGGCGAAGGAGAGGCTGCCTTCAGAGAACATTGAGAGGGCAAGTACCGCCAGGATAGGGCCTACGGAACAGAGGGCTATAAGGCCGAAACTGTTTTCAGACGCGCCGCGGCCACCGATAGTCATGGCTATACCCACGCCTATGGCCATGAGGAAGGGGACCGTGATGGGGCCGGTGGTTACGCCGCCTGAGTCGAAGGACAGGGACAGAAGGGATCCGCGGCCCTGGTCTATGAGCACTGCCGCAAGGCAGAAAAGGGCCATATAACCATACAGGAGGAGGCTTGTAAGGTCACTGTGGAAGATGATCTTTATGACCCCCAGCATAAGCATAAGGCCTACTCCCACTCCAACGGTGGCTATGAGGACCGTGCCGTCCATAATGGAGTGAACCTGCTCCGCCAGCACCGCAAGGTCCGGCTCCGCTATTGTGATGAGGGTTCCCATCACAAAGGCTACTCCTATGAGGACGCCCATCCTCTTTGACTTGGTCAGGCCTTCTCCGATGTACTGGCCCATAGGGGTCATAGCCATATCGGCCCCAAGATTGAAAAGGCCGATACCGAGGATGAGCATCAGGGCTCCCGCCACGAACACGTTGAGTTCCTTCAGGGGAATGTCCACCCACGGGGTGAGAGACAGCGCTACAACAAGCACGCTGACAGGGAGCACGGACATAAGGGATTCCTTAAGTTTGCTCCCAAGCGAGGTTAATATGTAGCGGAATGCAAGCATTATTTACCTTTATTTTCCTCAATTGCTTTCTCAAACATTTCGGTGAGCCTTCTGATGGTCTTCTCCATACTGAATTTATCCAGGCGCGCCGCGTGGGCAAAACCGGATTCCCAGCGCTCCTGGGGCCTGTCCAGCCAATAGTCTATGCGGTGGGCAAGGGCTTCAGGGTTCTTGGCGGGGAAGAGATTCTTCCTTGAAACCACAAACTGGGAGGTTCCGGTTACAGGACCTTCAGCGATGATGGGCATTGCGGCCTGCTGGATGGCCTCCATAATGGAGAGGCCTTCAACCTCTATGAATGCGCAGTGGATGCACATATCGGAGTTGGCGGCAAGTTCCCTGAGCCCGTCACGGTCCAGGAAGAAAAACTGGGGATCATATCCCACTATGCCTTCTTCATACAGTTTGTGTGCCTTTTTCTTGATGTCTTCTTCCTTAAGGCCGGTACCTGCAAACTGGAGTTGGATGCGCTTTGCATATTTGGAGTATTTCATAGCCTCCAGCAGCGTGTACTGGTCCTTTTCCACAGACAGGCGGCCGATGCACACAACCTTGAAGGGCCTTGAAGGGTCAAGGTAATCTTCCGGGGGAGTGAGCGGACGGATACATTTGTCCGGGATGATGCCGTTGGAGATATGGAGAAGCTGGCTTGTGAAATGATAGCGCCTCAGGCGGTCCTGGACGTTCTGTGTGGGGCACTGCACATAACTGCAGTGGTTGAAGGTAAGATCCCTCCAACTCCTGAGGATACGGCGGTTGAGGCCTTTCCAGCGAAGGGCGGGACGATATGCCATTGTGATGTTCTCAGGGTGCAGATGATAAGTTCCGGTAATGGGCTTACCAAGTTTCTCGCAGATCTTAATCATCCTGTCCTGAATCACGAAGGGCTCCTCAAGATGGATTACATCGGCCCATTTTGCGGCCTCTTCCATAAGCGGGAGGTTGCTCTGGGCAAAGTGATAGCCGTTGCCGGTTATAAGGAAATCCACGAGGGGGAATTTATAGTCCTCAAGGAGATAATCAGGCTGGGGACCGTCCGGGCTATGATTGGGGCCGGAAAGGACTCTTACATCCTGCCCGGCTTTCTTAAGGTATTCTACTGTGCGCCGGGCCGATGCCGAAAGGCCGTTTCCGGTAGCGTAGTAGTTATTTACAACAAATAGGATTTTCATTTCAATAGTTCAGTTTAAGTTCGTCCAGGTACATCACGCTGCCGGTGCTGCCAGTATACTGCTGTGCGTAACGGCTGGAGGATGCAGAGATGACGATGTTGGAAGGCGTGTGGCCGTTCAGGTACTGAATGGGAATCTCAAAGCGGATGTATCCGCCGGTGTCTTCCTTGAAGAACATCACTCCGTGACCTACGGTGCCAGGATAATTTGCACCTTGCTCTGTCTTGAACTTCTCATCAGTGGAGTCTACAATCTCAAGGTCCTTGCCTTCCCTTAGGGATACCTCTATTTTGGCGTTGTCCATTGTGCCGATGTACCGCTGCATACCTTTGGAGGCTACGTCAATTCTGCCCGGAATATAATGAATGTATCCGGAAAGGCTTTTTGGACGGCCCGTAAAGGGGACGCCCATCTGGATCTTTGCTCCGGACATCTTTACTATCTTAAGGAACTTTCCAGTGTATATGGTACCGGCTACAAGGATGCCCAAAGTCTGCTTAGTCTCAACTTTTACTGCAGCTTTTCCGGGCCCGGGAACGGCTACGTGCTCATATTCCGGGGTGGCTCCGTTGATGCCGAACAGGCTAAGACCGTGGTTTGCTGTGTCCCAGGTAATGGTCTGGCTGTCCTTTGGAAAAGGATTCCAGCATCCGTTTTTCTTTGACCACTGGTCAAAACCCATATTGGGAATCTGCTGGGCTCCCGCGGTAATGCCGGCAAAGGTGATTGCCAGAGACAATATGATACGGCCGATTCTCATTTGAAAAGTTTCTGGAACATATCCTTGTATTCCTGGGTCCAGCCGTCCGGCCAGTCGTGGGAACCGGGATACTTGGTGTAACTGTGGGCGTAGCCCTTGCGGTTGAGCCATTTATGGAATCTGAGCGTGGACGGGCGGGTGAGGTCCCATTTTCCTGCATAGAGGTAGTACCCTGACGGAGGTTCACTCCCAAACTCATTTTTTATTTTTTGCTTGAGACCTCCGTAGAATGCCTTGTTGTAAGCGTGTTTTTGCCCGGAAGCCCAGAAATATGGAGACAATGCCCCGACATATCCGAAGATATCCGGATGATTGGCCCCGAAACCTACGCTCTGGTAGCCGCCGATAGAAAGGCCCGCTATGGCCCTGTGGTCTTTGTCGGGGACTGTCCGGTAAAGGCTGTCGGTGAGCATCACTACGTCGTGGACAAAGGACCATTCGGCCTTGCCGTCAACTTCCCAGATGGATTCAAAAGCGTTTTTGGCGCGGCCGCCGGCATAATCTTCGTCGTCGTTGTACTGGTTGATGTTGGGCATCACTATTATGCAGTGCTCCGCCTTTCCTTCACGCCACAGGCTGTCCGTGCTCTCGTAAACCTCCCCGAACCTTATCCAGGAAGTCTCATATCCGCGGGCGCCGTGAAGCAGATACAGCACCGGATAACTTTTTCCGGAAGTGTAATAGTCCTTGGGAAGGTACACTATCATCCTTCTGCGGGTGGGGCCGGTGACGCTGCATTCATACTGCACCTCTTCCACAAAACCTTCTGGCTGATAATCCCTTATGGCGGGACCGGCCAGATACAGTTCACTGGATTTATTAATAACAGGGATGCTGGCGCAAGATGATAACGCCAGCATCCCCAGTACGGGAATAATCCGTAAAATATTACTCAGCCTCAGGTGCAAGGGTGGTGTAAACGTTGGTGACGTCTTCATCGTCCTCAAGGAGGCCGGTGAGTTTGTCAAGGGTTGCACGCTGCTCTGCGGTAACTTCCTTGAGGTCCACGTTGGGAATCTGTTCAAAGCCGCCGGAAACCAGTTCGTAGCCCTTTTCCTCAATGTACTTCTGGATTTGGCCGTATGCGGTGTAGTCTCCGTAGATGGAGATCTCCACGTGCACGTTTTCGTCCTCGTCCTCAACTTCCTGCTTGAAGACTTCCTCTGCGCCGAAGTCAATCAGTTCAAGTTCAAGTTCGTCTGTGTCTATGGGCTTTGCGGGGTCTTCCTTGATGCGGAACACGCACTTGTGGTCAAACATAAATGCCACGCTGCCGCTTGTCTGCAGGGAACCGCCGCACTTTGTGAAGTAACTGCGGACATTGGCCACTGTGCGGGTGTTGTTGTCCGTTGCGGCCTCTACAAGGTAAGCGATGCCGAAGGGACCGAAGCCTTCGTAAACCAGTTCCTTGAAGTCTCCGGTCTTGGCCTCTGTTGCCTTCTTGATGGCGCGCTCGATGTTCTCCTTGGGCATCTGCTCTGCCTTTGCCTCTGCGATGAGGGCACGGAGACGGGGGTTGCCTGTTACTTCTGCGCCGCCCTGCTTGACGGCGATGGTGATTTCCTTTCCAAGTTTGGTGAAGGTTTTGGCCATATGGCCCCAACGCTTCATCTTGCGTTCCTTGCGGAATTCAAAAGCTCTTCCCATATTATTCTGCGGTTTGGATTCGGCTGATGTACTTGTCAATCTCCATTGCCTCGGGGGCGGACATCCACTTTTCCTTGATGGTCTTGTAGAAGGAGAGTGCCTTGGCATTGTCTCCGGCTGCCTCTGCGGCGATTCCGGCCTTCAGGAGGTATGACGCTGCAAATGCGTTGTCGGTGGTCTTGGCGGCCTTCTCAAACCAGGAAATGGCCTCTGAGTAGTTCTCAAGTTCTACGAGGGCGTCACCGATGCAGGCCTGCGCGCGGCCGGCGAGGATGGGATCTTCACCTTTGTATTTCTTGAGGAGGGCGATTGCTTCCTCATACTGGCCTGACTGGAGTTTGGCTACGCCGCCGTACATATAGACGGCCTGACCGGCCTTGGCGCCGTACTTGTCGATGATTTCCTCAAAACCGGGATAGTTGTCGTCACCTTCAAGGGCAAGTTGGTATTCGCCGGCCTGGAACCAGCGTTCTGCCTGTGCCATCTGCTCGGTAGCCTCTTTTTTCTGGGGCTGAAGGATGAAACGGTTGTATGCGAGGACGCAGAGGGCGATAACAAGCACCGCTGCCACGCATCCGTAAATCAGTTTACCATTCTCCTTGAAGAAAACTTCTGCTTTGGAAACCGCTTCCGCTACGTTCTGCTGGCGGATTTCCTCTTCTTTTGTGATTTTTGCCATAATTTATTTTGTCGTTTATTTTGTCTTGTATAATTCAAATAGTATGGGTCTAGGACCGATTAAGCCTGCAAATTTACGAAATAATTTATATATTTGCAATCCAAACGCGCGTGTACGATGCCCTCTTTGAAGAAAATAGTAGTTCGGGATTTCCGTAACATAGAGTTTCAGGATCTGTCCTTCTCTCCCAACGTAAACTGCATCAGCGGGAACAACGGGGAAGGGAAGACAAACCTCCTGGACGCAATCTATTATCTGTCAATGACCAAGAGCGCTTTCCCGGCGCCGGACAGGTACAATTTCCGCTATAGCACCTCGGGCTTCACGCTTGGCGGCGTATACGCAATGGAAAACGGCCTGGAGTCAAGATTCTCCCTGAAAGTGGCCGATGAAGGGAAGAAACTCGTAAGGGACGATAAACCCATCTCCCGTATGGCAGAGCACATAGGCACTCTTCCCGTGGTGATGGTATCTCCCGGAGACGGCGCCCTTGTGAGCGAGTCAGGCGAGGAAAGGAGGCGCCTTTCCAACGCAATCCTGTCCCAGATGGATCCGGAGTATTTATCGGCCGTGCAGAATTACTCAAAACTCCTTGCCCAGAGGAACAAACTTCTGAAGGAGATGCAACCGGATTTCGGCCTTCTTGAAGTGATTGATGAAAGGATGGCTGTCCCGGCCGCATACATCTTTGATTCCAGGAAACGCCTGGCAGAGGACCTTAAGCCGGTTGTGGCAGAATACTACCGCCTTATTTCCGGCGGCGGAGAGACGGTCTCCATGGAGTACAGGAGTGACCTTGCGGGCGGTGCCCTGAAGGATGTCTTCTATTCTCACCGGGAGCGTGACCTAGCGCTCAGATATACATCCTCAGGCATTCAGAGGGACGATTTCATCTTCACGATGGACTCTCATCCCATCCGCCGCGGAGGTTCCCAGGGACAGCAGAAATCCTTCCTGGTCGCCCTCAAGTTCGCCCAGTATGAGATTATGAAGCGCTCCTACGGATTTGCCCCCATGCTCCTTCTGGACGACGTATTCGACAAACTGGATATGGGCCGTATATCCAATCTCATAGGGATGGTCGCAGGCAGTGATTTCGGCCAGATTTTCATTACCGACACTGACAAGGGCCGCCTTTCGTCGGTGGTGGACCGCATCACCGAGGACCGCGCTTACTTTGACACCGCTGCGGGTACTTTCAAAAGGGTGGAATAGAAGAGTATGGACCCCATAAGGATACATAGGAAAGAAGCGGTTTCAATGGATGAACTGGTAAAGCAGTACATCCGGTCCATGAAACTTGCCGCGGGGCTTAACACCCAGCGCATCTTTGCTGCCTGGGACGCCTGTTCGGGGGCGGGGGAGTTCACTCTCAGGCGCTTTTTCCGTGACGGGAAACTCTACATCACCCTCAGTTCATCGGTGGTACGGAACCAACTCCATTTCCAGAAGGAGGACCTTGTGGAAAAGATGAACCGTTTCCTTTCGAATGACTCCCTTTTCACTGAGGACAACCGCACTGTGGGCTATATCCGGGAGCTCATTTTGAAGTAAGGGGCCCGTCAGACTCTTCACAGAATTCCATCACACTTACAGCCCTTATCTTGGACTGGGTGAGTTCATACTTGATGTCAAAGCAGGTGTAGATGTTTTTCCGCCCCAGCCGGCAGTATGACGTGGCATAGGCCGGGTCAAAGCCCATATATGCCAGGGTTACCCTGTCCATCCCGTCAAGCCCCAGATGGATAATCCTGTCCAGAATCTCATAGTTTTTCGCCAACTTTCCCACTACGGATCTTTGGGCAAGGTCACGTCGGCGGAAGCGCCTGTAATTATGGTAGCGGTTCTTGCAGCCGGCGCTGCAGAACTTTCTGTCGGGCCTTCCGCCGTAATCTATTATGCTCCCGCATTGCAGGCATCTGGAGATATTGTCTCCTTCTTCCACTTTGTACTTCATCCAAATCTCTGTTTTGCCGCAAAGGAAAAGAGCATTTCCCGCATTTCCAAGCATCACAAAAAACATTCTGAAGATTTTTTACGTTTTCCTGTTACAACAAAAAACGTGAATCAAATGAAACGTTTGGACACTTTTCACTTTTTCACGTGATACAACAGTTGAAACGTGAAAAACACACAAAAATCGTAAAAAAATTGCCTTCCTGAGCAGTGGAAGACGCCTTTTCAGGAATTCCCGGCTTTACTTTGCCACTGTCCCGGCAACGGAGCGCGCCCGTCCGGGGCTTATGTGTAACATTAAAAGCAGAGTCAAATGGAATTTTTAAACAAAATCGAGTTAAGGGGCGTTGTCGGCAGGGCCGATGTAAACGTTGTGAACGGATCTCACGTGTGCAATTTCTCCGTGGTTACGGAATACAGCACCAGGGACAAGGAAGGCAATCCGGTTATGGACATCGTGTGGTTCAACGTGGCCGCCTGGGAAGGAAGGGAGCAGATAGGGGACGTGTTCCAGATTCAGAAGGGGATGTGGATCGAGGTGACCGGAAGGGTACGGATCAGGCGGTATATGACGCAGGAAAACGAGGAGAGGACGGTGATGGACGTGGTTGCCCGCAAAATCAAGGTGCTGCAGAGGGAGGATGACCAGATGCAGCCGCAGAGGGATTATTAGCACAGTATTTGAAGGTTCCGGAATTCTGATTACATTTGCACCGTATGAAAGGATTCCGGACATACCTTCTGCCTATGCTGCTGCTCTTCTTTATGGCCGTACCGCTCTGCGTAAAGGCCCAGGATGTTGAGGAGGACACCGTTCCTTCCGTCCAGGTTGTGACGGGGGATGACATTGTGGAATATGCCCGCACCTTCAAGGGGGTGCCGTACAAACTTGGCGCCGCAGGCCCCAGGGCCTTCGACTGCTCCAGTTTCACCCGTTACGTGTACAGGCACTTCGGCTATGACATAACGGCATATTCCCAGGTCCAGTTCCGTGAGGGACGGCCCGTGGAATCTTATTCTGATCTTCAGAAGGGAGACCTCGTGTTCTTCGGCAAGAAGAGGGGAGTGCGCACAATCGGCCACGTGGGCATAGTGGTATCCGTAGACCGGGAGAAGGGCAGTTTTACCTTCATCCACGCCTCCGTTTCCGGCGGTGTCATGGAGCAGACTTCCTCCCATCCTTACTTTATGATGCGCTATATGGGCGCGCGCAGGCTATTGCCGGACCAGGAATAATTGCTATATTTGCAGTCCTATTCCATTCAATGGGGGTGTTTTGGTTTTGACAGCGCCAGTGTTGGATGGTAAGCACGCCGGGCGTGGGAGCCTTGCCCGTAAATCTCAGACTCCAAAAAATCAGTTGCCAACAACAACTACGCACTCGCTGCTTAATTAGCCTAAGGCAATTAGCTTAATCCGCCGCGCCAAGGTTGCGCCGCCGACGAGTATCCCTCGGCCCTTCCGCCTCTTAAGGGCCCCTCAAGGGGTATCATCCATTTGAGGCTGCTCCGGAGGAGGCCTTTAAATCCGGTCAAGACCTAAAGGCTAAGGGTGAGTCCCGCCCGCCTTCCGGCAAGCTCATCACAAAAACCAAAGGACGGATAAGCGTGTAGAAAGCCACCTGGCAGGACGTTTGGACAGCGGTTCGAGTCCGCTCACCTCCACAGAAAACCGCTGCAGAAGTAATTCTGCAGCGGTTTTTCTTTCTAGTGCCCCAAAAATTCCCCCAAAAACTACATTGAGTAAACTCCCAAACGGCCTGATGTCTTGGACGGTTGCTTTTCTTCCCCTCCGGAAAAACATTTGGTAAATCAGAAAAAAGTGCATATCTTTGCACCAACAAGAAAAGACCTGCGCAACATGAAGTCTTAAGTTCCTACTTGAGGGGTTAGTAGTGTTGGTGGAGCTTTTCTTTTTTTATGCCTTCTTCTCCCGGAACTCCGCAGGAACAAACTTCCAGTGACGGTACGGCACTCTCCATCGGCCACGGCCGGTCTCCGGCTGGGTGTTCTCATAAATGTCAAAGCCCTCATCTCCGTTGGCCTCCTTGATAAGCGTCAGGATATGCTGGAATAATTCCTCCTTCGCCTGTGTCTTCTTTCCTGGAGTGCCCGGGCCGCCTTCCGAAGCCGGAAGGTGCATCCTATTCATATGGAAAGCCATCGCACCCAGGACAATGTCCATACACTGCTGGATAGGATGCTTGTGAGAGTCAATCTCCGCGATGTCCCAGGGTTTCAAGACAATCTTGGCATTATGAAAAAGCGATAGCTCCTGCAGATAGTTCAGGTGTGCCTTGAAATCATCGTTCTGGGAGCGAGTATCCGGAATCTCATCAAAGAACAACTTGATTTTGGTCGGTCGCACAGGATTGTTCTTGTGATAAGCCAGGCCAAAGGCGTGCTTGATGAACTGGTAATACAAAAGATGGTATTGCAAGGCGGCTCCGTGATTAGGGACAATTTGGGATGTCTCTTGAAACATCACCCGCATCTTCAGTTTCTTCTCCTTTACAAAACCGAAGAATACATCCATCATCTGCTTGTACTTCTCCAGATAGGGAGCCGTCACCTTCGTCCACTTGATTTCCCCGAACAAGTTCAGATGCGTCTTCATTTCTTCCAGTGCCAAATTCACTTGGTGGAAATCCTTGCTCCTGACAAGTACACCGCCGTAGAAGTGCGAATAATACGTACCCTTCGACAGCGACTCGTCGCAATATATCATATACTCCCTCATATGTTCCACATGTCAAGAATACAAAGATAGCAACTCTCTGTCAGAGAGCAAAAGAAACTTTCAGTCATCCCTGAAAGAAGGGCGCCTACACCACCGAAGGCCAGCAGGCCCTCGTTGACCTCCATGTCGATGGCATCATTTCCTACCTTGAATCAATCTAACAACCCCATTCCACCGCAAATCTCACCGCCATTTTACCACAAATGTTACCGCCAAATTGCCGCAAATCTTACCGTCATTTTTTGCGGGAATAATTGGTAGAGTGCTGTAAAATGCCTAAATTGCGCCAGAATGGATCAGAGCCTTGACTTCGTCAATGTTTACCGGATCCACCTGCGTAAACGGCTCATCCAGGATGTAGAAAAGTGCGTCGCTTAGCAGCACCAGGTACAATTCTGCCAGACGTGCTTCGCCGCCGGAAAGTTCATAGATGGGTGAATCGTAATGGCGGGAAAACTTTGGCATCCTATTGATAAAGGTCCAGTAGTTCACACCGTATAAGTCAAAGGCCTGGTGAAGTTGCATCCCTTCCGGAATAAGTCGGCCTTGAGGAGTGATATGCGGTCCCGGAGGGTCATAATGCCGAATGGCATACTAAACGAAAATCAAACCAACAAATACACCCTCACATCCATCGCCTTCCCGCCCTTCACAACAGCCCCCGTTTTCGTTTCCTCCAGCCGAAACCCATTCTTCTCCAACACCCGCTCGGAAGCCCGGTTGCCCTCAAACACCATGGTCGTAATCTGCACTAAGCCCAACTCCCGGGTAGCAATTTCGCATATTTGACTCACAGCCTCCGTGCCGATACCCTTTGACCACCACGGCGTCAGAATCATATAGCCCAGTTCACCAACCTTGTTTTCATCACCGTCCTTACGCTCAACGGAGATACTGCCGACGAGGTTCCCATCGGCCCAAATGGACCGCCAGACACCTTCTTTGCCCTCATTCTCTGCGGCCATTCCCAGCCACCAGTTGGCATCGGCCTCCGTGTATGGCTCCGGTAGTCGGTCCGACAGGAAAGTCCTGTCCACGGCATTGCACAGCGCTATCAGCGCAGGCTTGTCATCGAGGGTCCAGGCATGAAGGGTAATAGTCATTGATGTACAGTTCGAGAAATGGTAATTTGAGTACAAACTCTCCGGAGGATTACCTGATGGCAATATACCCGCTCTCATCAATCATATCCGCACCTTTCTTGGTGAAAAGAAACTGATAAAGCTTGTACGCTGTGCTTTTATGGTCTTCGGTCTTGCGGACTGCGGCGTAAATGCTTGAGACGAATGGATACTTGTTGTTTCTCAGCGTTTCTTTGCTGGGCTTCACGCCGTCAATGGAAAGCATATCGACTCTCATCAGATCGCGGACCATCGCCGTGCAATAAAAGAAAGGCGTGTAGCCGATGCCATGTTCATCGGCCTCAATCTGCAAGTAGGGAGACGCCATCTGAGAGCCGATGATCTCGTGCATATAGGTTCCTTCGGCTCCGTCAATCATTATCAGTCCATTCATGACCAGGGTTTCCATCTTCTCCTGGCTGCCTGAATCGGCATCCCGGATATAGGGCGTAATGGCATGGTCGACGCCGCCGACCTCCTTCCAGTTGGTGATCTCTCCGGTATAGATCTTCCGTACCTGGTCAGATGTCAGGTTCTTGACGGGATTCTTGGGGTTGACGATGAACACCAGCGCGTCGATGGCCAGCGGAGCCGTCTCCAGTTCAACGCCCGATTCCGCGGCAGAGGCCTTCTCATTCCTGGAAATATCCCGGCTCGCGATAATTACGTCCGACTTGCCCTCGATGAGATTCATATAGGCGTCGTGAGTGCCGCTGCAGAGATTCTTTGCGAGGTAATCATTGTAGGAGAACGACGATTCCGTCCCGAAAAAGTTGGGTTGGATGATATAGGTCGTACCGCTCATCCAATCCACTTCCCACTTGTAAGGCACACCGAGCAGCTTATAGGCCACGAGATCCCGGACAGGACGGGTGCTAGTGGAGCAATCCGTCAGCGGCCACTCTTCCAAGGAAATACCCGAAAGCATCTTATAGTCCTCATCTGCCTTGCCGCAAGCAGATAAAAGAATACAAACCACTACCCCAGCAACAAGACCGGAGGTTAGTCTATTTGCTATTTTGCAGGGTATCATGTCGATAAAGCTCAATTATTCAGTGCAAATTTAATCATTTTAAGCGACATAAACGCAATCTGCTTTCTTAGTACCACAATATCCCTTTTATCTTTTATCGACGATAGTTGCGTTGGGGTAGAGCGAAGGGGCGAAGGTTACATCGGCCTCCTCCACGCCCTTTGCGAAATCTCTGAAAGTGACTGTGACGCCGTGCTGGGTGATTGAAGTGCGGACGGGAAGATAAGTGGTCTTGGAAACGGCCAGATCCATCTTTTTAGGGTCGTCCTTGTTGGTGTTGGTCTTGGACTTGGTGCATACGAAGTACCAGACGCTGTCATCTTCCTTCTTGAGTTTTACGTCATAGCCCTCAGTGGCACCCTTAAGTGCGCTCATACTGTCGTCGGTACTGGATTTAGAGGCCTTGGCATTGGTTATGGTGATTTCATTCTTATTGACATCATACTCCCAGTCCGTGACAGAGTCGGACCAGAGGATGGTCTTTTCTCCCTTCACATCAACGAGGGCCTTGGTCTTGTTCCCGTACGTATACATAGTTGTGGCATAAGAGCCAAGGATGGGAATCTTGAGTTCCATAATCATGGAGAAGCCATTGCTGTCAAGGGTGGCAAGTTCCGCGTCCATCCTTGCAAGGATCTCTTCGTTGGTCTGGGCAAAAAGCGCGGTTACGGCAAACAGCGCTGCAAGGGTAAGGAGAAATTTTTTCATAATAGTCTTGTGTTTATTCATTTCCGGGGTACAAAAATACAAAATAATTGGCCGATTTTTTTTGTAACTTTGCTGACGCTTAAAAAACCAGTATGAAAAAGATATCCCTATTAGTCCTTTTTGCAGCGCTTGCGCTTGGCTGCAGTTCTCATCAGCAGGTAAAATATGTGTTCTATTTCATCGGAGACGGAATGGGAATCAACCAGGTGATGGGTACCGAGCAGTACAACAAAGCCACGGGTAACGGCCCGGAGGTAATCAATTTCACCCAGTTTCCCGTCCGTAATTTCATCACAACCGTGTCCGGGAACTCCCTCGTGACGGATTCCGCCGCAGGCGGCACCGCCCTTGCTTCCGGCGTGAAGACATACAACAGCGCAATCGGCGTTGACCTTGACGGCAACCCCGTTTCCTGCCTCACTGAATGGGCTCACGCTGCAGGTTATGGCACAGGAATCATCACAAGCGTTGGAATCAACCACGCAACTCCAGCCTCTTTTGTGGCCCACACGTCCGTCCGCAAGAACTACGAGGATATCTCCACCCAACTTATATCGGCCCCGGTGGACTTTGCCGCAGGCGCAGGTTTCATTATGGACAAAGGGTCGGAGCGCAGTCCCGAGTATTATGAAAAGATGGCGGCCGATGCCGGCATTTCGCTTTTCAAAGGCCCCGACTTTTCCGGCGTGGAGGATGTTGACGGCAGGGTTATCTGCCTCAGCGGCAAACCCCAGGAAGACCTTCCCTATGCCATTGACCGTGAGGAGGACGACACCCAGCTTTCTGACTTTGTGAAAGCCGGTATCGCCTACCTTGAAAAGCACTTTGGCAAGAAAGGCTTCTTTGTGATGATAGAGGGCGGAAAGATAGACTGGGCCTGCCACGGCACAGATGCGGCATCGGCCTTCCAGGAACTTACGGATATGGCTTATTCCGTGGACCTTGCGCTGGAATTCCTTGCCCGTCATCCCAAGGAAACCCTCATCCTCATCACTGCAGACCACGAAACCGGCGGCCTTATGCTTGGTGCAGGCCGATACGAGATCCATCCCGAACGCCTTGCCTTCCAGAAAGCCTCCACTCCGGTTCTCACAGAGGAGTTCCGAGAGGAGTTCTTCCCTGAGGATGAGCCTTTCAAAGCCCCTTCCTGGGATGATGTGAAGGAGTTTTTTGCCGATAACCTTGGCCTCTGGGAAAAGGTGGAAGTTTCCTCCAAGGAGGAGGCCGCCCTCAAGGAAGTGTATGACAAAACATTCGGGAAGGGCGGCAACAGGAACCTTTCTTCAGAGAACCTGTATTCCGTGAACTATAAGATTGTGGATGAAGCCGTTAAATGCCTTGACCGCGCAGCCGGCTACCGCTTCAGTTTCGGCTCACACTCCGGATCTCCCGTGGGGCTTTACGTCACTGGCGCCGGCCACGAGGCCTTCCGTGAGGTCAGGGACAACGCTGAGATTGCCCCTACCATTGCAAAACTGGCTGGATATGCCCGTTGAATGGAATGACCTTATTTTCAATAATTTATGTAAAAACCCCTATGTTAAATGACATAGGGGTTTTTGCTTAAGTAACTCAGTATTAGGCAGTCCCATTTAACGGGCTTCCTTCTTCTGCGGATCTTTGAACAGGATCCAGAAGAGGATGGCCACCACAAGGGCGTAACCTGCAAAGATGTACCAGGCGTTGGGCCAGGCGGCAGGGTTTTCAAACACGCCCACTGAATCCACCACGGCGCCGGCGGCAAGTGTGCCGATGGTTGCGCCGAAGCCGTTTGTCATCATCATGAACAGTCCCTGCGCGCTGGAGCGGATGTCCACTGCGGCGTTCTGCTCAACGTAGAGGGAACCGGAGATGTTGAAGAAGTCGAAGGCCATACCGTAGACGATGCAACTGAGGATGAACAGAAGCACGCCGGGCATTGCGGGGTTGCCAAGGCCGAACAGGCCGAAGCGAAGCACCCAGGCGAACATTGAGATGAGCATCACCTTCTTGATGCCGAACTTCTTCATAAAGAAGGGGATAAGGAGGATGCAGAGGGTTTCTGACGCCTGTGAGATGGCTATGAGGGCGTTGGAGTTCTTGACGGCGAAGGTGTCGGCATAGGCCGGATTTGCGGCAAATGAACCGAGGAAGGTGTTGGCGTAGCCGTTTGTGATCTGGAGGGATGCGCCAAGAAGCATCGAGAAGATGAAGAAGATGGCAAACTGGCCGTCCTTGAAAAGGGTGAAGGCCTTGAGGCCGAATGCCTCCGCGAATGACTGCTTGCCGCCGGCCTTGTTCACGGGGCAGGACGGCATTGTGAGAGCGTAGGCGCACATCACAAGCGACAGGATGCCGGAAGAAAGCAGTTGGGTGAAGGTTTCCTGCATACGGACTCCCTTGATGGAGAGGAAGTTGGTGAGGAGCATACTGCAGATAAAGCCGATGGTCCCAAATACACGGATGGGCGGGTAATCTTTCACGGGATCCATCCCTTCCTTCGCGAGGGCATTGTATGCCACGGAATTCACAAGGGCGATGGTGGGCATGAAGAACGCCACGCTGAGGCTGTAGAGGACAAACAGGGGAGCGAACTCAACCACGTTTCCGGCCATCATACAGTAAGCGCCTGCGCCAATCATAAAGATGCCGGCAAGGCCGTGACACAGCGCCAGGACCTTCTGGGCTTCCATCTTACGGTCTGCAAGAATACCCATAAGGGTGGGCATAAAGATGGAAACGATTCCCTGCATTGCAAAGAACCACTTGATCTGGGGACCGAGGCCGATGTTGCCAAGGTAACGGCCCAGGGAAGTGAGGTATGCTCCCCAAACGGCAAATTCAATGAAGTTGAGCACTGCCAGCTTCACCTGGATTGGCTTGATTTGAAATTTCATAGATTATATTATTTGTTATTAGTCACAGGTTCATCATACAAAAGTACGAAATTTTCCGTATTTTTGCAGAGATGTTTGAATTTAAATTACAGGCTACGGACTCTCAGTCGGCCGCAAGGGCCGGAGTCATTTCCACGGACCACGGGGAAATAAGGACTCCCATCTTTATGCCGGTGGGTACGGTCGGCTCCGTCAAGGGAGTGTATCACAAGGATTTGGAGGCCGATATAAAGGCCCAGATCATCCTGGGGAACACCTACCACCTCTATCTGAGGCCAGGTCTTGACACCCTCCGCAAGGCCGGCGGCCTGCATAAGTTCGAGCATTGGGACAGGCCCATCCTCACCGACAGCGGCGGTTTCCAGGTGTTCTCCCTGGCCCCCATCCGTAAACTCACGGAGGAAGGCTGCAGGTTCTCCTCCCACATAGACGGCTCCAAGCACATCTTCACCCCGGAAAACAACGTTGATACCCAGCGCATAATAGGGGCCGATATAATCATGGCCCTTGACGAGTGCTGTCCCGGTGACGCGGATGAACGCTATGCCGCAAAGTCCCTGAAACTCACCCAGGGCTGGCTGGAGCGCTTCGCAAGGCACTTTGATGAGACGGAGCCCCTCTACGGATACTCCCAGACCATGTTCCCCATAATCCAGGGCTGCGTGTATCCGGACCTAAGGAAACGCGCCGTGGAGCACGCCCTGACTCTTGACAACGCCAACCGCGGCGGCTACGCAGTAGGCGGCCTTGCAGTAGGGGAGCCCACGGAGAAGATGTATGAGATGCTGGAGATTACCTGCCCGCTTCTTCCCGCCGGGAAGCCCCGTTACCTTATGGGAGTAGGCACCCCCGCCAACATCATTGAAGGCATAGCGCGCGGCATAGATATGTTTGACTGCGTGATGCCCACCCGCAACGGCCGCAACGGAATGCTCTTCACCTGGAACGGCATAATGAACATGAGGAATTCCAAGTGGACGGATGATTTCACTCCGCTGGACCCTTGCGGCACTTCATTTGTAGACAGTTACTACACCCGCGCATACATACATCACCTCTTTATAGCAAAGGAGATGTTTGCGGCAATGGTGGCTTCGGAGCATAACCTTGCCTTCTATCTGGACCTTGTCACAAAGGCCCGTGAACACATTGAGGCAGGGGACTTCACGGCATGGAAAAACGCAGTTCTCCCTAAACTGACGCAGCGCTTATGAACTGGGGACTGAAGAAACTGGACTGGTACATAATCAAGAAGTTCCTGGTGACATTCTTTATGGCACTGCTGCTTCTTGCGGTAATAATCGTGATCTTCGACGTAAGTGAGAAGATTGAGGATTTCGTGCGAAAGGACGCTCCCATGAAGGAAATCTTCCTGGATTACTATCTTGGATTCATACCGTACTTTATGAATATGTACTCCCCGATGTTCGTATTCCTCACGGTGATCTTCTTCACGTCCAAGATGACCCAGGACTCGGAGGTGGTGGCAATGCTCTCAAGCGGCATCTCCTTCCACCGCCTCATGGTGCCGTACCTTGTATCGGCCGTCTTCATCATGTTCCTGTCCATGGGCCTTGGGATGTGGGTTATCCCTCACCAGGTGGGCCGCAAGGTGGATTTCGAGCAGAAGTACATCCCCCGTATGAAGGTGAAGATCGGCCACGATATGCACTACAAACTGGAGAACGACCACTTTGTGTATCTGGAGTCATTCAGCGCCTATAACAACACGGCCTATAACTTTACCCTGGAGGATCTTTCCGGCGGGCATCTCCGTTCAAAGATCACCGCTGAGAGCGCGCAGTTCGACACCCTTACGGGCCGATGGAAACTCCGCAACTGGTTCATCCGCGATTACGATGAAGGCCTTGGGGACCACGTCCGCTCAGGCCGTCAACTGGATACCGTCCTCAGCCTTACAAGGGAGGACTTCTTCCTGAACAAGTACACCATTACGCGTCTTAACGAGGCAGAACTGGAGAGACTCATCAAGACTCAGACGATGAGGGGCGACGCATCAGTATCGGCCGCCCTCATTGAGAAGAACAACCGTATGGCGATGCCTCTGTCGTCCATAATCCTCACCATCATTGCGGTGTCCCTCTGTACCAAGAAGAGGCGCGGGGGAATGGGCCTGAACCTGGCGGCGGGCACGGCTCTGGGCTTCTCCTATATCCTTTTCCAGCAGTTCAGCGAGATGTTCGTGGCAACGGACACCCTGCCGCCGTCCATAGCAATATGGCTGCCAAACTACATATACGCGGTAATTGCAATAGTACTGTATATAAAAGCACCTAAATAAATGAAAGTCAGGATTGTCAATAAATCCAGCCATCCCTGCCCGTCCTATGCCACGCCTCAGAGCGCCGGAGTGGACCTCAGGGCAAATCTTGATTCCTCCGTTACAATCGGCCCGCTTGAAAGGGCGCTTGTCCCTACAGGCCTTTACATTGCCCTTCCGGCAGGTTATGAGGCCCAGGTAAGGCCCCGCAGCGGCCTTGCGGCAAAGCACGGAATCACCGTCCTGAATACCCCAGGTACCATTGACGCGGATTACAGGGGAGAGATAAAGGTTATACTCGTGAACCTTTCCAACGAGCCTTTTGAAATTGTTCCCGGGGAAAGGATTGCCCAGATGGTGATTGCCCGTCACGAAACAGCGGAATGGGAGGAAGTGGATTCCCTTGACTCAACAGAACGCGGCGCCGGCGGATTCGGCAGCACAGGAAGATAATGAAAGACCTATACGCAATTTTCAAAGCATCGGCGGGCGTTAACACTGACACCCGTACCATAAAGGAAAACCAACTTTTCTTTGCCCTCAAAGGGGAAAACTTTGACGGTAACGCATTTGCGCTCCAGGCCCTGGAGGCCGGCGCGTGCTATGCCGTGGTAAATGATTTCGTGAAGGAGGAAGATCCCCGCCTTATCAAGGTCAAGGACACCCTTGAGACCTTGAAGGCCCTGGCGGCCTATCACCGCAGCCAGTTGGACATCCCGGTAATCGGCCTTACCGGCACCAATGGAAAAACCACCACCAAGGAACTTATAAGCACGGTCCTCGCCGCAAAGTACAAGGTTGTGGCAACCGTGGGGAACCTTAACAATGAGATTGGCGTGCCGCTGTCCGTGCTTAAAATCGGCCCGGATGCGGAGATTGCCGTGATTGAGATGGGCGCAAGTCATCCGGAAGACCTGAAGCCGCTTCTGGCGGTGTCCCAGCCCAGCCACGGCCTTATCACAAACGTGGGAAAGGCCCATCTGGAAGGATTCGGAAGTTACGAGGGCGTGATGCACGCCAAGGGCCTCCTCTACGATTATCTCAAGGAAACTGACGGTATCGTTTTCGCAAATGCCGATGACCCCGTCCTCCAGGGAATGCTCTGGGACAGGGAAATGACCTGCATCGCTTATGGGCTGGACGGCGTGGAGGTGCTGCCTTCATCGGCCTCCAATCCTTTCCTCAGGATGAAATGGGCCGATGGCCGTACGCTTGAAACCCATCTTGTGGGCGCCTACAACGCCACAAACGTGCTGGCCGCCCTCAAGATCGGCTGGTTCTTCGGAGTGCATCAGGATGCGGCCTTCAAGGCAATTGAGAACTATGTTCCGTCAAACAACCGCTCCCAACTTGTGAGAACGGATCGTAATGTCCTCATCGTGGACGCCTACAACGCCAACCCTTCGTCAATGAAGGTGACTCTGGATAACCTCGCGCTATGCGAAGGCCGTAAGGTTGCCCTCCTTGGGGACATGCGTGAACTTGGGGCCGATTCCGAGAAAGAGCATAAGAAGATAGTTGACAGGCTGAAGGGTCAGGAGGCCATCCTGGTGGGTTCTGAATTCAGGAAAGCGGCTGAAGGCACGGGCATTCCGGTGTTCGATACTTCTGACGCCCTGGCCGACTGGCTCCGCGCCAATCCGCTCAGCGGCTGCACCGTCCTTGTGAAGGGCTCACGCGGAACCCGTATGGAAAAGGTCATAGACGCGCTTTAATCACAATTAAGCGCACAAGGTAAGCAAGAATTACTCCTATTGTCAGTCCAAACGCCACTCCCACAAGGATATCTCCAAGGAAGTGGGCGGCCATCATTATGCGGCTGAGGCTCACGAGGGATGCCCAGATATATACGCCCCAGGCATATGCGGGAACGGGTTTTCCGTTCAGGCTGAGCCCGAGGGAACTTGCCGCCGCAAAGCCGAATACATTGGCGGCGTGGCTTGAAAAGAAGCCGTACAGATGCCCCACCTGCCCGTATGGCATAATGACACCGTTTTCCACCATCCAGGTGTTGTAGCAGGGCCTGAGCCTTGTGACTCCGCCTTTCACCACCCCTGAGAGCTGGTCTGTGAGGACTACGCAGAGAATAAGGGACAGGCACACCAGAAGGCCCTTTTTCCACCCCAGTTTCCAGATTATGAAGCCCATCACAATGGCATAGGCAGGAAACCAGATCTTGGCATCCGACAGCGCCATCCAGAGCGGGTAGAGCGCCGGAGTGTCCAAATTGTTTATCCAGAGGGTAACGGCCTGGTCTATCTGAACTAAATCATTCATTTATTGAGGGCTTTCCAGAGTTCTTCCTTAAGTTCTTCAAGGCCAAGATGGGCAACGGAAGAGATGAATACGTGGGGGAGGTCCGACGGGATTTTCTTCTCTATCTTTGCCTTCTGCTTATCGTCAATAAGATCCATCTTGGTGATGGCAAGCACGCGGTCTTTCACAAGAAGTTCAGGGTTATATTCCTCCAGTTCGTTGAGAAGGATCTTGTAGCCCTTCATTACGTCTGGTTCATCGGCCGCCACCATGAAAAGCAGTACGGAATTGCGCTCAATGTGCCTTAGGAAGCGCATCCCGATGCCTTTTCCCTCGTGGGCGCCCTCTATGATGCCGGGGATGTCGGCCATCACAAAGGAGCGGTCGTCGTAGTAGCGCACAATGCCAAGATTTGGCTCAAGGGTTGTGAACGCGTAGTTTGCAATTTTTGGTTTGGCCGATGTTATGACGGAAAGAAGGGTGGATTTCCCGGCGTTGGGGAAGCCCACAAGGCCTACGTCGGCAAGGACTTTCAGTTCCAGGATGAACCAGCCTTCCTGCCCGTCCTCACCGGGTTGGGCGTAACGGGGAGTCTGGTTGGTGGCGCTCTTGAAGTGGTCGTTGCCCCAGCCGCCCTTGCCGCCCTGGCAGAGGATGTATTCCTGGCCGGGTTCAACGAGTTCGGTGATCACTTCTTCTGTTTCCGCATCCTTCACAACTACGCCCTGGGGTACTTCCAGCACGATATCGGCCCCGTTCTTGCCTCTTTTGAGGGCCTCGGCGCCGTTGCCGCCGTTGTCGGCCCTGACAACCTTGCGGTAGCGCAGGTGGATGAGCGTCCAGAGTTGTGGATTCACCCTCAGGATGATGTGGCCGCCGCGACCGCCGTCACCGCCGTCCGGGCCGCCCTTGGGAACGTATTTTGCCCTGTGAAGGTGGGCGCTTCCGGCTCCGCCGTGCCCGCTTGCGCAGAAAATGCGCACGTAGTCTATGAAGTTCGATTCTGCCATAACGGTGCAAAGGTAGTGATTCTTTTTGATTTCCAGAAGTCCCGGTGCAAAACCATGTGCTCTGCCCTTTTGGGTACTCAAGACGTACACTTTCGGCATTAAACGTACGTGCTCAGTACTTTTTGGTACTCACGGTGTACACTTTCGGCATTAAATGTACGTGCTCAGTACTGGAAGGTGGAGAAAATGATGCTTTTTATGTGTTTTAGAGGCATTTCCACATAAACGTGTGGTGTTTTTCGGTATTTTTTTGTATATTTTTGTAGTGGTTTTTATGTAATCGCCTTATGGAACTCGACGAAGCCACTGACAAAATCTCCCTGACGGACAAAGAAGTCGCCATCCTCCGACTAATTGCCGCCGGCCAGTCTACCAACAGAATTGCCCATTCTATGAGCCTGAAACCGTCCACCGTGATGTGGTATCGGAAGCGGCTTCATATGAAGTTCAAGGTCCACAATATGGCGGAACTTCTCTATAAGGCCATAGAGCAGAAAATCCTATAGCACGACGAAAACATCAAACATCCATATTATGAAAAAAATTACCGTTTTATTCCTATGCGCAGCCGTGCTGGCTGCAGCATCCTGTGGCAACAATTCCAACAGTAACAAAGGAAAGAGCGAAGATCCCAAAGCCGCCACTAAAACCGAAACCGGCAAGAAAATGGACATCGGCGACAAGTTCGCTTTCGCCGGTCTTGAGTCTTCGAAACTCGTCCCTGCCTGCGCCAAGGAAGTAAGTGAGCTACAGACTCCTGTCCGCTCTGAGAGCCGTCCGATGAAAGACGCAGCTTATTTCTACACCGGCACAGCATCTACCGACATCACCATCCAGCAGTTGGATGAATTCCTGGCCACTGCTTACAATGCCGCCAAAGCAGCTGCATCAGACGGCAAGGTTTATAAGAGAGGCTCTTATGGTGACACCAAGCTGGGCGCTGAGATCACTGAACCCTACAAGTGTACGAGTTCTAAGCCTCTGGCCGACTGGAGTTGCGTGTATAAGCATGACGGTTTGTGGTACTCCCTTACCGTAAGGCACGCCAGACAGGACGCGAAGTTCAAGAAAGAGTATCCCGGCAATTACTGCGGATTCGCCATTATTGTGACGGAATACTTTATCGACGAATAAAATTTGACAATCATCAACCAAAAAACTAATCCAAACATGAAAAAAGTTCTTTCAATTTTATTGACCGCTATTGCTATAGCAACAATGGTCAGTTGTTTCCCTACGTCAACAGTAAACTCTGATGGAACGGAAAACAGTTCCGAGAATGGTGACGGCAATGGGAACGGCAACTGGAATGGTGGTGAAAATGGAAACGGTAATGGCGGCGACAACAGTCAGGCGACCAAACTGTCTAATTCCAAATATTACAAGTTAAGAGATTACGTTGGCGAAACCACGGAAACGACCGTTACTTTCGGCAATGGCAACGAGGTAGAGTACCACGTTGTCTGGAACTGGTTGGAGGGAGGAAGCAGCTATGCTGCATCCGGCGATGTGACCTATCGTGGCACCTACACCTTTACTAACACAGCGACAGGGAATGCATTGAAAGGCGAGGGAACTCTCACGATGAAAGACATCAATGATTCCAGCAAGGAGTACAAGACCCAGTACTACGCCGAAGGAGACAATCTCAAAATTATGAACGCTGCTCCTAACGGAGATACGATTAATCTTGAAAAGGTCAAAGAGTAACCTTTCTCAATGAAACGTCTTTTACTGATTATCCCGATACTGCTGCTGCTCATTTCCTGCAAATTCACAGGAGGGCGGCAGCAGTCGTCGGATTCCGGCGTCGCTGAAACGATTCTTGAAAAAGTCGGAAACGCCCTGGAGTCCCTGGAGCAAGCCGAAGACCAGGCCCGTGCGGAAGCCGACCAGGAACGCTACAAAGAAAAGGAGGAAGAAGTGTTTGAGGAACAGGCAGAGCCCGAACCCGATCCTTGGTACAACCACGATTTCTCCCTGGTCTATGTGCAACACAAGTACGCCACGCCGTCAAGACCGGCTCCGGATCTGGATGAGACCTACTCGATTACCCGCGTCGATGACAAGGTGTACCTCCAGTACACACTCAGGGGCGTCATCCAGAAGACCAGCGTCTATGAGGCCACGGCCGAAGGGTATAACGAGACCATCTACAAGGGTGGCAAAGTGGATTGGGAGCACGCATTTGACAACCAGTCCCTAAATAGCGAAATACGCTACCTGCTCCGGAAGAAGTATCCCGTTGCTGTGGATCTCCCTGAAGGAGTTGACCTGCGCAAGGCAAAGGAAGGCACATTCCTCGGCCGTCCCTGCCTGATTGCCGAACTCTACGAAGATGAGGCAGGTGGGAAAGCGACCACCACCTATTACATCGACAAGGAATACGGTTTCTTCTACCGCGCCACCCAGGTCGGGACAAACGGTAACGGGCAGGAAATCAATATGACACCCTTCGAGGTAACTTATTTTACCGACAAGCCCACTGCTCAGAATATTCCTAATCCCAAGGCCTCTAATAATCCAGTCGATGCCTTGAAGAAGCAGTTGCAGGGTCAACTTGACTCCGCTCAGAAATAATCGCTACCTTTGCAATTGTGAAGCGTCTTCTTGTTATACTGTCTCTCCTGCTTCCGGTAGCCGCATTCGGCTACCGGGACTATCGGGGTGTGAATCTTGACTCGCTGGAACGCATTGTCGCCAAATGGCCGTGGTCCCGCGTGGAAAAAGCCAGCCGTGAGGAAGTGAACGAGTACGCCATTTGCGTCGATCAGTTGTCCAGAGGCTATTCTACCATCGACCCGGCTCGCTCGCAGTACTATGCCCGCATCTTTATGAATCTGGGGTACCGTTATAATAGCTGGAACGGTGTGTATCAGGGAGCAATTCGCTTGGGAGATCATTTCCGCGCACAGGAACAATATGACAGTGCTGCAGTCTATTACGGCAAGGCATTAAAGGCAATAGATATGAAAAGCGCTGCCGGGGATGACGAGGCCATAATAGATGATGATCGTTCCCGGCTCTACGGTTCCCTGGGCAACCTGTATGCCGAACAGGATTCTCTGACCAGGACATTTGAGTATTATGCTCTGGCCGACGAGATTTTTGTGAAACATGGCTGGCTGGAGAGTTCGGCCATACTCCACCAGAATTCCGGTTTCATCTGGATGGATGCCGGAGAACCGGAAAAGGCACGTCCTGAGTTTGAAAAGGCCTTGCAGTTAGGCACTGAAGCACAAGATTCCCTGATTGTTGCCGGAACCCGCCTTGGACTGGGGACTTATTATCAGTCCATAGGGAAAACAAACCGCGCTTTGGAGGAAGTCACCGCAGCTTACGAATACTATAATGAGCATTCGATGGAGGAGCCACTTGCCTTGAAAGACTCACTGGCCATTATGAACGCCGCGCACGAGGAACTTTACCGCAATGCGCGGGTGCTGGCCATCGGCTCTTTCCTGATTCTCCTTCTATCTATTGGCGGAACGCTTCTGGTCCGTCGGCTCAGGCTTACCAAGCAGGAACTCACAGAGACATCGGCCGTTCTGGAAGAAACCATAGAGGGGCTTCGGCCTGCAGAGCAGGATTCTAAGCCGCTCCTTAATGAGCAGGAAAAGGCAATTGCCCGCCTCCTGGTGGAAGGCAAGAGCACCAAGGAGATTGCCGATGCTGTGAATCTGGGCGTAAATACCGTCCTCTGGTACCGCAAGCGGCTATATGCAAAGTTCGATGTGCATAATGCCGCAGCGTTCTCAACTGAAATGAGTATGCGGGGCATTCTTGATTAGAAACTTCTCTTTTTTATCGGGTAGATACGGAATTTTTGCCGTATATTTGCCTGTATGAAAAGGATTGAAGTTGTTGCGGCAATCATACGTAAGGGTGACAGGATTTTTGCCACCCAGCGGGGCTATGGAGACTGGAAGGACTGGTGGGAGCTGCCGGGCGGTAAGGTTGAGGAAGGGGAGAGCCCGGAAGATGCCCTTGTGAGGGAGATCAGGGAGGAACTTGATGCCCATATAAGCGTGGACAAGTTCCTTACAACCATAGAATGGGACTATCCCCAGTTCCATCTCACGATGCACTGCTATATGTGTTCCCTCTTCACGGAGGCGCTCCATCTCAACGAGCACGAGGCCGCCCGATGGCTCCGGGCCGAGGAACTCCACTCTGTCAATTGGCTTCCTGCCGATGACCAGTTGCTTCCCCTCATTGCGCAGCAACTCAGTATTGGGAATGTGAAGTAAATTTCCTATCTTTACAAGATGAAAGAAGGCACTCTCATCTGTGATTTCAGCGGCGCATATGAGGCGCAGGGATTCCTCCCGTGGGTGGAGGAAAACGGGTTAGGGGTTGAGGTGCTCTCTTTCAAGGGATTGGAGGGAACTTCCTGTTACTGTGACCCTGAAGCGGCGCTTGCAATAGGAAAGATGCTTCCGGCGGCGTTGCCGGGGCTCAGGTGGATAGACAGCGGTGATTACCACTATATGACGCACCTGCTGGCGCTGCGTGAAACTGAGCCTTTCCACCTTCTGCTCCTGGACAACCACCCTGATAACCAGGAGCCGGCATTTGGCGGAGTCCTCAGCTGCGGAAGCTGGGTAAAGGCAATGAGGGAGGAGAATCCGCTGCTGAAGGATGTCCTATGGATAGGCCCGGAAGGAGGAGATTATGGCCCGTGGCTGGAAGAAAGAAGGGGAGAGAGACTATACATATCCATTGACAAAGACGTGATGGCGCTGCAGTGGGCCCGCACGGACTGGTCCCAGGGAGAGTTCGGCCTAACGCAAGTGAAGGAGATTCTGAAGCTTGCAATGACCAAGATGGATATTGCCGCAATTGACATCTGCGGGGAAACGCCTCCCTCAAAAGGAGCCACCCCGGAGGATTTGAGAATTAATTTTGAAACCAACACTAAACTTTATAACCTGATATGTCAGAACTAAAAACCTGCCTGTACGATTCTCACGTGGCCCTTGGGGCCAAGATGAGTCCCTTTGCAGGCTTCATTATGCCCATCCAGTATGCCGGTATTGTGC
>JAFSPR010000051.1 GCA_017451395.1 Bacteroidales bacterium | reverse complement strand
GCTGCGCCTGAAAAGAGAGAACGTCGCGGCAGACGAAGCCATCGGAGAGGCCCTGACCCAGCTGGAAATGACAGACTCGCTGTTCCGGCTAAAGATGGACCAGAATGTGCAGCTGAGCAGAGGAGAACAGGAAATCCTTCCAATGATTGCCGAAGGACTCACCAGCAAAGACATCGCAAAACGCCTTTTTGTCACGGAACAGACCATCAAATGGCGCCGCCAGCGTCTTCTCGCAAAGTTTGACGCCAGGAACACGGCAGAAATGCTTTCAAAAGCACGCGAGATAGGATTGCTATAACCTTTTTATTTGTCCGATTTTTTCGGACACTTCACTTCCTTCCGCTATAAGTTTCCGCTTTAGGTTTTAGTGCGGGAGATGTGACGTTTTTGGGCACATCACCTGCAAAAAACGGCCATTTTTGCGGGTGGTGTGACTTTTTTGGGCACATCACCAGCACTTTCAAGCGCAGAAAGCATAGATAATCCTAATGAGTGCATCTATCGGCCTAAAATAAGCCGTCAGTTCTTCTCATCTTTGCGGGGTAAATAACTCTGCATGAAAAGAATATATCTATACTACATTGCTGCGGCACTTTGGGAAATTCCCGGAGTTATCATCACGGTAAAGGGTTTGAGGGCTTACCTCACAATGCCCCAGGATATACTCTGGTGGCTCATTCTTATCACGGTCCTTGTTCTTGCGGGGTTCTTCTTTATGTTTTCAAGGATAGTGGACAGATACTCGGCAAGGATTGCGGCGCTTCCGGAAAAGACCTCGTTCTGGCAGACATTTCCGCTGCGGGGGTGGATCCTCATTGTGTTTATGTCCTGCCTTGGGATAGCCCTGAAGTTTATCCCCGGAGTCCCGGCAGAGTTCACGGCGTCATTCTATTCCGGTCTTGGTCCGATGCTCATCTTCGCCGCCTGCCGGTTTATTAAAAGAAGCAGAGTATGAAAAGGATTATAGTTTTGGCCGCTCTTCTTATAGCGGCACTTTCGGCACCGGCCCAGGAAAAGAAACTCCTGAATGGTTTTGACGGCGGAATGATGGTGCATACGGGGTACCTTTCAGGGAGCCTTGACGCTATTGGATATGAAGCCAAGGGCGCGCCTCTTGGCATTGGCGGTGTAATCCGCCTGCACATCGGAGAGCACTTCCGCGTGGGCTCTGAGGGATATGTCTCCACTCTTAACCAGCGGGGCAACGGCAGTTACTTAAAATACGGCTGGGGAGGTCTCCTGGCCGATTTCTACACGGTTCTGGGCCGATTCCAGCCCTATGCCGGCCTCACTCTTGGCGGCGGAGCCATGACAACGCTCCTGATGTTTCAGGAGCCGGATCCGGCCTGGGCCCCAATTGATGGATCCCGCTTCCACAGGCAGGGATTTATGGCCATAGACCCTTTTGTGGGCTGCGACTTCATAGTTTCCGGCCCGATGCACCTCACCCTGAAGGTGGACTATCTCTGCGCCCTCAGTGAATCCCGGCTCCTGCCCCACGGCCCCCGCCTGTACTTCGGATTCCTGTTTTATCATTGAACCGTCTGCTTTTGGGCGTTTCGGAGAGAATTTGGGCATATAATTGCAAAAAGTATTGCCATTTGTGTAGAAATGCTATCTTTGCATAAAACAAAAGATAATAACACATTATGGCAACACTAAATCTATCTTACGAAGACCTTGCGTCCGTGATCTGCCTGGCAGTTCACCTTGCAAACGCCGACGGAAACGTCTCCGACGACGAAATGGAGGCTATTGTGAAGGCAATCACAGACCAGTATAACTTTGAGGGCCGGCAGGATCTCCTGAAGCAGTATATCAACGACGGGATGGCGATGGCCCCCCAGGTTGCCCTTCAGCACATAGCCGCTTTCGGCCCCGTGGAAAAGCAGTGGACTTCCAATTTCTTTGTGAAGACCATCGTGGCCGATGGAAATCTTGAAGAGAACGAGAAAAGCCTCTACTGGGACATCCAGGAAAAGTGCGGTCTTCCGGACCACAACCTTGAGGGTGGCTCATCCTCTTCAAATTCCGCACAGGAGGAAAGCGACATCAAACTGGACCAGCAGACCTGCGTGACAATCAGTTACCGCCGCGTCAATGAAAGTATCTGCGACGGCTACGTTGGTTTTGTCCAGTACGACAGACAGGCCAAGGTGAGGGACAATGTCTTTGCGTGGTTCCAGGATGCAGAATCCCTCCGTTTCCACAGGACATCAAAGAATCTTGACTACCTCAACTCCAAACTTGGCCTCAGCGGCGGATGGAGCCTCATTATGATCTACGCAAATAAAGACTACTGGGCCGATCCAAAACTGAACCGCGCCGGCACCCTCATTGTGGGCGAGGAAGTTTACGGTCCCGTGTTCTTTGTCCTTGAAAACGATGACAAGACCCTGATGGGCTTCAATTACAAGAGTTTCATAGAGAAACTGCTTGGAGAACTCTACGCCCTTGACAACGGCATTCTGGTCACCGGTGAAGAAGAACCCGGCCTTACCCGCCGCTACCTTGTAACCGCACTTACCGCCCTTGGGGAACTGAAGGGTACTAAATGCTAAAGTTCCTGGACGCAAAGGGCAGGGCCCAGCGGAGGCTGAGGTGCCAGTATTCCCAGTTGTGGACGCCGTCACGCACGCGAAGCTGCGCCGGAATGCCGGCGTCACGCATGGCGCGGTAGAAGTCCAGGCTAAGGTACAGGATAAAGTCGTCGTCTCCGCAGTCCACGAACCATTTTACTGTTTTAAGCCGCTCCAGAGTCTCCGGAGTGGCTTTTTTAACGTATTTTATGGCCGAATTGTCTGCAACGGAGTTTGACGTTGCGGGGAACTTGCTGCCTTCAGGGATATCGGCCCATACCTCTCTCTTCTCGTTGTCCAGCCAGCCGCTCATAGCATAGCAACTGGAGAACATATCCGTGTGATGCTGGGCGTACACCACGGAGCCGCCGCCACCCATGGAAAGGCCCATGATGGCCCTCTGGCCCTTGCTGCCGCCGCAGTTGAACTTAGCCTCCACGGCAGGGAGGAGTTCCTTGAAGAAGAAATCCTCATAGGACCATCCGGGAACGTTGAAATAGCCGTTCTGGTAGGCGTGGATGTCGGCATTTCCGGCGTTTGGCATAAGAATCACAAACGGGACGCACTCTCCGGAAGTGATGAGCTCATTTGCCACCCAGTCCACGCGGCCGCGGTCCTGCCAGGCGGTGTAGTCGTCGGAGAGGCCGTGAAGAAGTACTATCAGGGGGTAATGATTTGCGGGATTGTACCCTGCAGGAAGATACACGTTGTAATTCTGGTCCACCCCAAGGACGTTGCTGTGAATGGCGTGGGTTTCAATTTTCCCCTGCGCAAAGGCGCTGACGGCAATTAAGGCCGATAAAAATACTGCTGTGAACTGTTTCATTCTGCTAATTTACGAAAAACTCTGCCATTAAGTACGTTTTACCCCTGTTTTTGTACTTATCTCCGGCATATCGCCGCCTTTGAGTACATTTAGGGGGTGTTTTTGTGCTCATCGGCAGGGCTTTTTACAAAAATCATTGCCATGAGCGGCAGGGCAAGTATGGCCATGGTGGCGCTCACGGGAAGGTAAATTCCAAAATTGACATACTGCACCACCAGGTACGTGATAAGGAGTAGCCCCACACCCATGGCGCTGCTAATTATGTAGTGCTTTCTGATATCCTTGCTGCTGCAAATAAGGCGGCTTAGGTTTGGAATGCCAAGGGAAATGAAGCCGATGGGCCCGCAAATACTCACCGCACTTGTCACAAGGCACATTATGGCAAGAAGTAGAAGCGCTTTACCGCCATTGGGGATCTCAATTTCCTCTTTGAAATGTCTTGTGAGCCGCCCGGCCTGTGACAGCGCCGCGGCAAGGCCCACGCCGAAGAGTACCAGTGAGAAAAAGATGTCCCCGGAGGTGACGCCCTCAAGCCTGAAATTGGCCGCGCCCCAAAGGTAATACTGCTTCAGAAGGTCTCCAGTTGGCGCATTTGTGACCACAATGGTTCCAAGTGAGCCGATGAAAGTGCCAAAGAGGATGCCAAATGTGATAAGCTGCTGAGTATTGACTTTTAGCGTCACAAAGTAGCACACCAGCGTGCAGATAAGCGTGCAGATAAAGCTTCCCACGGTGAGAGAGCACCAGCCCGACATTGTTGCCGCGGCTGCACCAAGGCAGGCCGCAGAGCCAAGACCCAGCGAATACACATCCCCCAGCTGGTTGCGCCAGAGGTATTGCATCTGGATTCCGCCAACCGGCAGTGCAATCCCGGAAATAAGTACATAAAGAAGACTTAGTAGCATAGTGCAAAGATACAACAAAAAAGTGCTATATTTGTATTCCTATGCCTAATGATATCATAAATGAGTTCACCAAGGCCGAATACAAGGAAGGCTTTGTGACAGACGTGGAGCAGGAGTTCATCCCCAAGGGACTGAACGAGGATATCGTGCGTATGATATCGGCCCGGAAGGAGGAGCCTCAGTGGCTCCTTGAGTTCCGCCTTGATGCCCTCAGGAAGTGGCAGACAATGCCCCAGCCGGACTGGGCGCATCTTGATATGCCTGAAATTGATTTCCAGGACATAATCTATTTTGCCGCTCCCAAGAAGGACAAGGACCGCCCCAAGGAGATAGACCCTAAACTTGCCGAAACCTTCGATAAACTGGGAATTCCCCTGAAAGAGAGGGATGTTCTGGCAGGCGTTGTGGCCGTGGATGCCGTGTTTGATTCCGTCTCCGTCACCACCACTTTCCGTAAGACCCTGGCGGAAAAAGGCATCATATTCTGCAGTTTCTCCGAGGCCGTGAAAGAGCACCCGGACCTTGTCCGTAAATACCTTGCCAGCGTTGTGCCGGCCAGTGACAACTACTTTGCGGCCCTTAACAGCGCGGTTTTCTCCGACGGCTCCTTCTGCTACATCCCAAAGGGCGTCCGCTGCCCCATGGAACTCTCCAGTTATTTCCGCATCAACGCCCGCGGCACCGGCCAGTTTGAGCGCACGCTCATTGTGGCCGATGAAGACTCCTACGTCTCCTATATGGAAGGCTGCACGGCCCCGATGCGTGACGAGCAGCAGCTTCACGCCGCCGTGGTGGAGATAATTGTTGAGAAAGGGGCCGATGTAAAGTACTCCACGGTCCAGAACTGGTACCCGGGAGACCAGGACGGCAAGGGCGGCATCCTTAACCTTGTGACCAAGCGCGGCATATGCAAGGGGGAGGGCTCCCACCTCTCCTGGACGCAGGTGGAAACCGGCAGCGCCATCACGTGGAAATACCCTTCCACCATACTGAAAGGGGATTTTTCATCCTCCGAGTTCTACTCCGTAGCCGTCACCAACAATCATCAGCAGGCCGATACAGGTACCAAGATGATCCACCTTGGCCGCGGCACCAAGAGCCGCATCGTAAGTAAGGGAATATCGGCCGGAGTAAGCCAGAACAGTTACCGCGGTCTTGTGAGAATGGGGGCAGGCGCCATGAACGCCCGCAACTACTCCCAGTGCGACAGCCTCCTCATTGGCTCCAAGTGCGGCGCACATACTTTCCCGGATATCCGCAGCGCCAATCCGTCGGCCACTGTGGAGCACGAGGCCACAACCTCAAAGGTCTCCGAGGACCAACTCTTTTACTGCAACCAGAGGGGCCTTGACCCCGATGAAGCAGTGGGTCTCATCGTGAACGGCTATGCCCGCGAGGTCCTTTCCCGTC
>JAFSPR010000050.1 GCA_017451395.1 Bacteroidales bacterium | reverse complement strand
CGCTGCTGACGCCTACTTTTTGCGTAATGCCGTTACTCCCGCAAATCACAGACTCCATACTCAACGGAATCATTTCCACGGTCGGGCTCTCGTAACCAGCCCACTTGCTTGTTGTTTTCGTTGTCTTCATAATACTTAGTTTTATTGTTATTAGATTATTTGTTTTCAATAAAATTCTTCACATCTTCCCACCTGTAATACGGCCCCGAAACGGCCTCGATCTCAGGAACCGGCGTTTCCTGCTCATTCACCAGGAATTTCACCAGCACATCCCCCTTCCGGTTCTTATAAAAAATCATCTGCAAGTTCGAAGCAAACGTGCACAACCTGGCCCCCGGCCAGCTGCGATACGCTTCCTCGGCCGTCAGCCGGGGATAACCGAATCCCTCCAACCCCAGATAAGAGCACAGACACATAAACGGCAAGTCGTGCCCAAAAATCAAATCGGCCGCAACCGGCGCCCCCGCAATGGCCTCATCGGCCTTCCTCATCATCTCCTTCGCCAGGACCCCCACTTCACTCAACGCCTCGTCCCCGTAAGGGACCGAATTGCAATAGGCCAGATAAGTCTGCAGATTGTGACGCGCATACGCCGTAATCACCGCCTCCCAAGGGAGAAAATTGTAACGGTTCTCCTCGATATCATACGCCTCGGCAAAGCGAGCCAGGTTAAAAATGGCCGAGATAAAGCCACTGGGCCTTCCCGATAATTTCCTTCCCCTTTTCACGTCCGTAAAGAACCTCTCATACACGGCATTCGTGTCAATCGGAATCCGGGTGAGCGCACCGTGGGCGTCATCATAAGCCTTCTGCTTGATTTCCTTGGGACTGTTCAGGGTAAGGACCCGCTGATACACCACCCCGCAATCCCAGGTCATCGGAATGTTGGGCTGGCACGCCCTGAGCGAAGAAGTGAACGCTGCCATACTCACCAGACAGCGCTGCACATCCGAAGAAATGACGTGCACTTCCCCCTTCTTGAATACCCGGGAATAACGCTGATACATCCTCCTGGCAATGAGTTCGTGCTCCCGGGCACCTCTTTGGGTGAGACGCCCGTCCATCCCGTTGTGCAGTTCTATCATCTGCTTTGCGCAGGCCAGGAGCGAATCTCCCGAGGGCGTGATAATCCCTTCTTCGGCCGCCTTCTGCAGACAGTCCTGCAGCAGGACATAAGGCTTGTCCGACGAATGCGAACGGGAGCCGTGCCTGCCGTAATGGCTGATATAGAAAGGTTTATAGCCACTGGGGGCTGGAGTATCCTTTACCGGAAGGAACTCATAAGAGTGAATGACAGCCGCGGCCCGCCGGGGATTCTCACGGATGTAAGCCTCCAGCTCGGGTGACAGCTGGGCGTAAGAGGCCAGCGTTATGGATAGAAAGAATAAGGTAGTGAGGAAACGCTTCATTATTCTTATTTTCTTAATATCTTACTTTCCGAGTTTGGTAATCCAATTGCTTTCCTGGCTCTTGATCACATCCTGGTTGATAGCCCTAAGGAGCGATGCGTCCAGTTTTTCTACGCGGTCATAAGCCATCAGGCCGTTCAGTTCCAGTTCTACATCCGTGGTCTGGGTATAGACGGCGGCGGCGCAGCCAAAATCGATCATGGCCTTCAGGCGCTCTGCATACATTTGATAACGCTTTAACAGGTCGTCCGTTGTCTTGCACAGGCCGGAATAACCCCAGTTCTTGCCTTCCGGCTTCCAAATATGTCCTTCTACCAGATAACCGATGCCGCCGTACTCTCCCAGGACATTGACCTTGGTCCTGTCAAAGATGTTCAGGCGGGGCTCCGGGTAATGGTGCACGTCCAGAATATCGCCCGCAAGATGGAAATTGCCGCCCGAAGCCTCGTTGACAAGGCGGGTAGGGTCTTTCTCTTTGGTGAATTTCACCACTTCCTCCGTATCGAACTGGCCCCAGCCTTCGTTGAAGGGGACCCATACTACAATGCAGGGGAATCCCTTGAGGCAGTCGATGATTTCTCCCCATTCCTTGTAATAGTTCTTTTTCCACTCGTCCGGAACCTTGCAGTCCGTACCGCCGCAGAAGGAATTCAGGGCCCAGACATTTCTCTGGGCATCCCCGATCTCTGCGGGACGGGTCTCGCTGTTCGTTTTGCTGTGGTCGGCGATGCAGGGCATATCCTGCCACACCATTATTCCCAGGACATCGCACCAGTAGTACCAACGCGCAGGCTCCACCTTGATATGTTTGCGAATCATATTGAAGCCCCACTCCTTGGTCTTCTCGATATCGAAGCGCAGGGCCTCGTCGGTAGGGGCGGTGTAAAGGCCGTCCGGCCACCAGCCCTGGTCCAGAGGGCCAAACTGGAACAGGATCTCATTATTCAAGGCCAGTCTCTTGGATCCCTGGCGGACGCCATCCATATCCTTCTCAAAGGTATCCGTGTCCATTTTTGCCGCAATCTTCCTGATGGCCGTATAGCCCGCCACCTGGTCTATCACCTTGCCTTTCCGGAGAATGGAAATGTCCAGGCCGTAAAGATAAGGGCTGGATGGAGACCAGAGTTTGGGGTTTGCAACGGACAGAACGACATCGGTCCCTTCTGCACTGCAGATGGGCTCGCCGTCGCGGAGTTCAATCCTCACCTGATCTCCTGCCTGCAGGTTGTGGGCATCTACGTGGACGCTGAGGGAGGACTTGTCTACATCGGCCACGGCCAGATAGGAAAGCACTCGAGTTTCGGGGACGGCTTCCATCCACACCGTCTGCCAGATACCGGTAACCGGCGTATACCAGATGGAACGCGGATGAGCCACCTGTTTTCCGCGGGGCTGCCAGCCCTGGTCCGTGGCGTCCAGCACTTTCACCTTCAGGTCCTGCGTTCCGCTATTTTTGAGCAGATCCGTAATGTCAAAGGAGAACGGGGCGTAACCTCCGGTATGGACGCCGGCCTTCTGCCCGTTCACCCAGATATCGGCCTGCCAGTCCACGGCACCGAAGTGCAGCAGCACGCGCTTCCCCTTCCACTGCCGGGGAACGGTAAAGCTGCGCTGGTACCAAAGGGCTTTGTCGGGCCCAACCTGCCTTTGAACGCCGGACAGTTTGGATTCGGCAGCAAATGGAACGACAATGGTTCCCTGAGGGGCCTCATAGGCTTCATCCTTGTCCAGGATGGCGTAGTTCCACTGTCCGTTCAGATTGCTCCACTGCGGACGGACCATCTGCGGACGCGGATACTCCGGAAGCGGGATATCGGCCTGCGCACGCGAGATAAAGCAGCAGAGCGTGAGTGCTAATAAGGTTGTAAGACGTTTCATCAGTATAATAACATTTTTTCATCCTCGATATAAACGCGGCGGGTTTCCAGTTCCTCCGGGGAAAGTTTTTTCTCCTTTAACTGTCCTCCCTCCACGACAACGGCGGCATTGACCCGTTCGTATTCGGCCTGGACATTCACGTTCTTGAAGACGATGTTCTGGAACGGGGCTGCCTTTTTTGCCCAGAGTCGGCAGAGGTTGGGAGCCGTACCGCTCACATAGTCAAAAGTGATATCGTGGATGGAGCAGGACTGGGAGCGCATATGATGGATGCGAAGAAGTTCACTGGCCTCTACCCTGATATCCCGGAACGTGATGTTGTCTATGTCCGGACCGCGTTCGCCCTTGGAGTAGGCGCCCACGATATTGAAAGCGACGTTGCTGTCGGTAATGGATATTCCGGACAGGACCGCGTCGTGGATGTGGCCCTCCCCTACACCGACGCGGATGGCATTGCAGCTGGAGGAAAGAACGCAGTTTTCGACCCTTACTCCGGAGCAGTCCTGCGGCTTTTCCAACAGATGGGCTCCGGACGCCCGCAGGGTGATGCAGTCGTCGGAAGTGTCGACGGTGCAACCGGAAACCGTCACGTCCTGGCAGCGGTCAATGTCAATTCCGTCCCCGTTGAAGGTGTGATAGTCCTTCCTGCGGGTATGGACATAGCAGCCGGAGATATTCACCTTCTTGCAGTTGAGCAGGAAACAACTCCAGTAGGGAGAATCGGCCAGTTCGACATCCTTGAGGGTAATATTCTCACTGTCCACGAACCAGACCATCTGGGAGGGGCGTGCGGGGATAAGCGTCTTGTTGGCATAAGGTTTACCGTTTTCGTCCAGCAGGAAGGCGTCCGAATTTCCGTCAATCCGGCCCGGGCCGCTCAGGGTTACATTCTTGACGCCCACACCCAGGATGAGGTGTCCCCCGCTGATATAATCCCCCCAGCCGATTTCGGCCTCGTTCTGCGGGCAGCAGTCGGCCGCACAATAATCCTTGATGTCCGGGCTGCCCTTGATGACTGCGCCTTCGTCCAGATG
>JAFSPR010000049.1 GCA_017451395.1 Bacteroidales bacterium | reverse complement strand
TGAACATTCCGGAGAGTTTGTACTTGCGGCTGTCTCCGCTGAGGAGGCGGTCGAATTTCCCGGACGCGGCAGCGTCTTCTCCAAGTTCCTCGTCTTCGTCTTCAGGTGCGTTTTTGATTTCGTCCCAATCGTCTGCCATAGATTAAGCTTAAAATTCATATCCAAACCGGCGGAGTTCCTTGCGGTCCTCCCTCCAGTCAGGGTCCACTTTTACAAATGTAGAGAGGAAGACCTTCTTCTGGAAGAAGTCCTCCATATCAATGCGGGCCTCGGTGCCCACCTTCTTGAGCATAGCGCCCTTCTTCCCGATGATGATGCCCTTCTGGGATTCCCTCATCACGTAGATGACGGCGCTTATCTCATAGCGTTCCTCGCCTTCGTGGAAGGACTCAATCTCCACCTGGCAACTGTAGGGAATCTCTTCCGAGTAGTTGAGGAAGATCTTCTCACGGATAATCTCAGACGCAAAGAAGCGGAGATTCTTGTCCGTAAACTGGTCCTTGTCAAACCAGGCCGGGGCTTCCGGAAGCCTTGAGGATACGGCCTCCATAATGCTCTCAAGGTTGAATTTCTCCTGGGCCGATGCCGGAATCACCTCTGCCCTCGGGAGCCTTTCCTTCCACCACTGCATAAGTTCTACCACCTTCTCCTGGGTGGAGAGATCAATCTTATTGAGCACAACCACAACGGGGCAGTCCACCTTGGAGAGTTTCTCAATGTAGGCGTCGTTTTTATCGGCCTTCTCAACGGTGTCCGTCACATAGAGGATAATATCGGCATCCCCTATTGCGGTGTCAACAAATGAGAGCATATTCTCCTGAAGCCGATAATTTGGCTTGAGGATGCCGGGGGTGTCGGAGTACACAATCTGGAAGTCCTCTCCGGACACTATGCCCATAATGCGGTGACGGGTGGTCTGGGCCTTTGCCGTCACGATTGAGAGTTTTTCACCCACAAGGGCGTTCATCAGCGTGGATTTACCCACGTTGGGATTGCCGATAATATTTACGAATCCTGCCCTGTGTGCCATTATACGTATGCTCCCATTTTGAGGATGTTCACCTCTCCCTCGGTGAGGTAACGCCAGTCGCTCTTCTTGAGGCCTTTCTTGGTGAGACCTGCGAAGTACACGCGGTCAAGGGCGCGGACCTCGTAGCCCAGGGCCTCGAACATACGGCGGACGATCCTGTTCTTTCCGGAGTGGATCTCAATGCCAAGCTGGCGGTGGTCGTGGGCGTCGATGTACTCAAGTTCATCGGCCTTTGTGATGCCGTCACTGAGTTCCACGCCTTCCAGGAGTTTCTCCTTGTCCTCTTCCTTGAGGGGAGAGTCCAGGACCACCTGGTAGATCTTCTTCTTGTTGTAGGAGGGGTGGGTGAGTTGCTCGGCCATCTCTCCGTCGTTGGTGAACATAAGGACGCCGGTGGTGTTCTTGTCCAGGCGGCCGACGGGGAATACCCTTGTAGGGCAGCCCTTCAGGAGATCCATCACGGTTTTCTCAGCGTGGGGGTCGCTGGCGGTGGTGACGTAGCCCTTGGGCTTATTCATCACTATGTATACCTTCTCCTCACCCTTTAGGCGCTGTCCGTTGAAGCGGACGTCGTCGGTGAGGACATTCACCTTGGTGCCAAGTTCCGTCACAACCTCTCCGTTCACGGTTACAACACCGCTCTGGATCATTGTATCGGCCTCCCTGCGGGAGCAAACGCCGGAATTGGCGATGAATTTGTTGAGGCGCACCACTTCCTTGATCTCAGTGGGCGCGCTGTCGTTGTCGGAGTAACGGCCGTTCACCTGGGGCTTACGGCGGAGCATTGCGTCCATACCTTCCTTGGCCCCGTCCCTCTTCTTGTAGGGCTTGCCATATCCGGAGCCGCTGCGGGAACTGCCGGGTTTTGAATAGCCGCTGCGGGCCGATGAAGAGCCGCCGCTCCTGCGCTCACCGTAAGGGGTACGCTCG